>NZ_VTXF01000031.1:0-71504 GCF_013114585.1 Vibrio sp. 99K-1 | reverse complement strand
CATCTAAATATTGCTTAGCAATGATACATTTTAGCTCTCGGCTATATTTGGACATAAAAAGACCCCCAATAATTGGTGTCCAACTATTGGGGGTCAGTTCATAGTGACGGGCTTTTTCATTTAAGGTCTTTCGCCACCAGCTTAGACTTGTGTTCTACCTAGGGAGATAACCACACGTCGGTTCTTATCTTTACCAATTGGCGAGCTATTATCAGCAATTGGACGACGCTTACCATAACCTTGCACTTGAATGCGGTCTTCCGGCAAACCAAGAGATTTAAAATACTCTCTTAAAGACTCAGCTCTTCGTTCTGACAGGTTTTGGCTAATGCCTTTGCTGTCTGCCGAATCGGTGTAGGTTGCAACTAAAACGAGGTCAATGTCTTGGTTATAACGAACATACTCGGCGATCTGACTAAGCCTTTTACGTGACGATTTGTTTAGCTGATCGCTATTACGGTCGTAATGCAAAATAGTGAATGAGATATCTTCGAAGCTGTACGGCAACAAGTTAGCGATACAGTCACTGAACACATTGTATTTCTCTTGGAACAACACCGACGATAACGCCACTTCAATACGCTGATCTCGGCTCTGCCACTCTTGGTAGCTAAATGTTGGGTAGCGCCCTTTCTCTAACTCACTCAAGATACCCCAAGCCGTTTGCCCGCCAACATAACCATCAA
Organism: Vibrio sp. 99K-1; assembly: GCF_013114585.1. Lineage (NCBI taxonomy): Bacteria > Pseudomonadati > Pseudomonadota > Gammaproteobacteria > Vibrionales > Vibrionaceae > Vibrio > Vibrio sp. 99K-1. The sequence goes on along the minus strand of NZ_VTXF01000031.1, from coordinate 70,818 downwards.
ATTGCTGGAAGAACTTGATGGTTGTCATGCGATCGGCACTCTCGCCTGGACGCCAAGGTGGTGGCATCGAGATCAAGCTAACATTACGAGTTGCCCCCATTGGGCGACGCATTTTCAGTTCGAAATCTAAAATGATCTTTTTACTCGCTCGGGATGAGAACTCAGCATCACCGAAGTTAGGGATCGGATGCACTAAGCGGCACTCTAATGGCGTGTTGGCCACCATCTCCCATGTCGACTGTTGAGGAGATGCTCCGTAACGCTTTTCTTGTGCCATGGCTGATGAAGACATAAGTAGCGAAAATAGCATTGAACCTGTTATGAGTTGTTTCTTCATAAAGTGGAGTATCTCTTAAGCAATTCGTTTAACAATGCAGCCAATTGCCGCATTTTTCTCTCGTGTTTAAATATGCAATTATCAAGCCGCAATAGGTTAGGTAATTTAAGATTTATTGCCCTTCCCTAGTTTTTATCACTGCTATTATCTGCAATAATGCAGCCTTAATCACACTTATTTGGGCTAACATGACTGTAGAAAACGAAGCTCTGACCCTAAAAAAACGCTTTCGCGGCTATTTTCCAGTGGTCATCGACGTGGAAACCGCAGGGTTTAACGCTGAAACCGATGCATTATTAGAAATCTGTGCCATTACATTAAAAATGGATGAGAACGGAGATCTGCAGCCTGCATCAACGCTTCATTTTCACATTGAGCCTTTTGAAGGCGCAAATATCGAGCAGGCAGCATTAGACTTTAACGGAATTAAAGACCCATTTAGCCCATTACGTGGTGCTGTGTCGGAACAAGAAGCCCTTAAAGAAATCTACAAGCTAGTGAGAAAAGAACAAAAAGCTTCAGATTGCAGTCGTGCAATCATGGTCGCTCACAATGCAACATTCGATTTAAACTTCGTTAATGCAGCAAGTGAGCGTTGTAAGCTTAAACGCGTCCCGTTCCATCCATTTGCTACATTTGACACTGCAGCTCTTAGTGGTCTTGCCTACGGTCAAACCGTTTTGGCTAAAGCTTGCCGCACTGCAGGGATGGAATTTGACAACAAAGAAGCACACTCTGCTTTGTATGATACGCAAAAAACCACAGAGTTATTTTGCGGCATCGTAAACAAGTGGAAAGCCCTTGGTGGTTGGCCGCTTGTTGACGAAGAATAAAAATAGAGTTGGTAAACGTTCATTCGTATTGCCTTCATAAAGAACACAACATCCCGAGAATAATATGAATCCTGTTGTAATTTCAGTTTGCATCATGCTTGTTTTAGCTTTGATGCGCGTAAACGTAGTCGTTGCTCTGACGTTCAGTGCAATTATCGGTGGCGTAGCCTCTGGTATGAGCTTGAACGATGCAGTCGCGGCTTTCGAAAGTGGATTAGGCGGCGGTGCAACGATTGCACTTAGCTATGCCATGCTTGGTACATTCGCTGTTGCTATCTCACGCTCTGGTATCACAGACTTACTTGCTCAAAGTGTTATTAAACGCATTCACGGCAAAGAGAACAGTGCAGCATCGACTGGTCTTAAATACGGCATCCTTGCGTCTTTGATCTTAGTGACCATGTCTTCGCAAAACGTGATTCCAGTACATATCGCCTTCATCCCAATTTTAATCCCACCTCTATTAGGCGTATTCGCAAAAATGAACCTAGACCGTCGTCTGGTTGCGTGTGTGCTTACTTTTGGTCTGATTACGCCATACATGGTATTGCCGATCGGTTTTGGTGGCATCTTCCTAAACAACATCCTGCTTAAGAACCTTCACGACAACGGCCTTGAAAGCGTCGTTGCGAGCCAAGTTCCAATGGCTATGTTGCTACCAGCTGCGGGTATGATCTTCGGCCTTCTAACGGCAGTGTTCTTCACTTACCGTAAGCCTCGCCAATACAAAGAAACCTCTCACACGATCGTTTCAACTGAAGCAAAACAGATCAACAAGAAGCACATCCTAGTAGCGGCAGCAGGTATTGTTGCAGCACTAACAGTTCAGCTATCGACGGGTTCAATGATCATCGGTGCACTTGCTGGCTTCATGGTATTCACTTTCGGTGGCGTAATTGCTTGGAAAGAGACACAAGACGTCTTCACCAAGGGTGTACATATGATGGCAATGATCGGTTTCATCATGATTGCCGCAGCAGGTTTCGCAGCAGTAATGAAGCAGACAGGTGGCGTTGAATCTTTGGTAGAAGCACTTTCAACAAGCATCGGCGACAACAAGCCTCTAGCTGCACTACTTATGCTAGTGGTTGGTCTATTGGTTACCATGGGTATCGGTTCTTCATTCTCTACGATCCCAATCCTTGCAACTATCTACGTTCCACTAGCGGCAGCATTTGGTTTCTCTCCAATGGCAACTATTGCTCTAGTAGGCACAGCAGCAGCGCTTGGTGATGCTGGTTCTCCGGCTTCTGACTCAACGTTAGGTCCAACGTCTGGTCTTAATGCTGATGGCCAACACGAGCACGTATGGGAAACCGTTGTACCGACATTCCTACACTACAACATCCCACTGATCGTATTCGGTTGGATTGCAGCCATGGTTCTGTAGCTTATAGCTAGGTTCTATAGTCAGAATCAATGTTCAAAATTTAAAAAGACCGCCTAGTGCGGTCTTTTTTGTATCCGGCGTTTCTCCCACCAAGTTACACAGAAGAACCGCATACCTAATACAAAAAAGGCTTACTCTTATGAGCAAGCCTTTGAAGTAGTACGATTCAGTATCGCCAATTAAACGGTAGGAGCGCTCTTTACTAGAACTTCTCGAATCGACTTAAGTGTCGTTTCTGATGAGTGGTAATCCAGCTCGACTTCAGTGAAGATACCGTCAACTTCAAGCATTAGGGTTGGGTAAGAATGCACACCCATCGCATGTTTGAAGCTCAGCTGATCTTCTAGTTCACCCTCTAGTAACTTACCAGCAAGGTCATTCTCGAATTGCTGAACATTCATGCCTAGCTCTTCAGCCAATTGCTTATGAGTCTCTTCACTGTGCGGCAGCATCGCACGCAAGTAGTATGCGTGTTGAATCGCTTCAAGCATCTGCTCGTAGTGATCTTGGAAACCCGCAGCAATAACAGCGCGACACGCAGGGTAAGTGCTGCGAACTGGTTTACACTCAGTCCAAAATTCATGATTGAACTCAGTACCTAGCTTAGCTTCGATCTGCTTCCAAATAGCTTGCAGCTTACTTTTCATCTCTTCTGACATTGGCTCGTCAGAGTCCGGAGCCAAACCACCGACTACGTAGTTAAACTCAATACTCGCAGGCAATTGTTGTTTTAGTAACTCCAGTGTCGGCTTATATCCCCAACACCAGCTGCACATTGGATCATGTACATAATGCAGTTTTACATCCATTGTTCGTTCCTTATCGAGTCAATTCTTCTCTCAGTTCCAACAAAAAAGGAGCCTGATTAAGGCCCCTAGTTTACTGTTCAGCATAAAGGCTAGAACTTACTCTGCGTCATCGCCAGCAACTTTAGCAGCCGCTTCTTTGATGATTGGCTGAAGTTCGCCTTTTTGGAACATCTCAAGAATGATGTCGCAACCACCGATTAGCTCACCTTCAACCCAAAGTTGTGGGAAAGTTGGCCATTGTGCGTAAGCTGGTAGCTCTGCACGGATATCAGGGTTTTGTAGAATATCTACGTAAGCAAATTTTTCGCCACATGCCATTAGAGCTTGAGACGCTTGAGAAGAGAAACCACAGCTAGGTAGCTTAGGAGAACCTTTCATGTACAGTAGAATAGTGTTTTCTTCAATTTGCTGTTTGATTTTATCGATAGTTTCCATTGCTTCCTCGTTAATGGATTACGGCTTTTATTGCCTTTATTCTACCCCAAACCAAAAGAATAAAAACCATATAAAAAAAGCGGTTAACAAGCTAGACTAACAATTCACATAAAAGTGATGAAATATGCTTTTAATAAAGTAAAAACTTGCTAAACTAGAAACCAAGTCAGCAAATTGACCATGGTTGGCTGCATAGCGAGCCATGAATAATAATATCACTGGAAGCAATCGAAAGAGTTAACTCTTTCATATCAATGGAGAATTGAGCAATGGCATTTGAACTACCAGCTCTTCCTTACGCGAAAGACGCACTAGAACCACACATCTCAGCAGAAACGCTAGATTTCCACCACGGTAAGCACCACAACACTTACGTTGTTAAGCTAAACGGTCTTATCCCAGGTACTGAGTTTGAAGGCAAAACACTAGAAGAGATCGTTAAGACTTCTACTGGTGGTGTTTTCAATAACGCTGCTCAAATCTGGAACCACACGTTCTACTGGCACTGTCTTGCTCCAAAAGCAGGCGGCGAACCAACTGGCGCTGTTGCAGAAGCTATCAACGCTGCATTCGGTTCTTTCGAAGAATTCAAAGCAAAATTCACTGATTCAGCAATCAACAACTTCGGTTCTTCTTGGACTTGGTTAGTTAAGAAAGCTGACGGTTCTCTAGACATCGTTAACACTTCTAACGCTGCGACTCCTCTAACAGAAGAAGGTGTTACTCCACTTCTAACTGTTGACCTATGGGAACACGCTTACTACATCGATTTCCGCAATGTTCGTCCTGACTACATGGCTGCATTCTGGAACCTAGTAAACTGGTCTTTCGTAGAAGAGAACCTAGCTAAGTAATCTATTACTTAAGCTGCGCTATTTATAGCGAGTTAACTATTAAAAGCTCATGCCTCGGCGTGAGCTTTTTTGTATCTACGATATGCTACATAGTAAACAACGAACATAACGATCAATAATCTAGCCCTTTTAACTACCCTTTCCTAGCATAAATTAAATCTCTATTCGCTTGTAATTAAAGGCTAAAGTTTGCTGCCTTCATGCCGTTAAAGATGTATCAAATGAGAGGCGTCATGCAAATACATACTTTAGATAAAGCAGGAATCATCAACGAACTGAAGTTCGGCATCGGAATCAGCCAAGCGGTTGAGCAAGGTCGCCGTGCGGATTTCGCGTTGCTGTTATCCATGTTCTCTAATGATGTTCGAGACTGTACGCCTATCGATACTATTGAAGTCACAGAGACAACGGAAGATCGCCTCCGTAAACAGTTTGGCATCGCCGAACCTCAGCAACTGCGTTCAAATCAATCGTCTTACGAGATATCAGCACAACAGTCTAATCACTTTCACCAATCAAGCTTAGTGAGTGCTAAGCTCTGTCACTATCTAAAACCAGAAGCACTGGCATTTATGCCAGAAGACACTGGTGACTTACCTGAAGAAGTTTACCAAAACCTATCTGGTCACGATCGTCGTAAGCTAGCAAACAAAAACCAGCCTGACTTACCATCAGCAACGCTGTACAACGTGCTATCTACCGCTCAACGTAAGTATCAGATCCAGGCTCAGGTATAGCTTCAGTCTCACTTTATTCCTGCATCTCTATCTGCTTTATTCAATTCACGCCATTCGAACGATTCACTAGAGTGATATGAACCACCAGCCTTAGGCACCCTCAAATTAACAAATGTCGATTACTGCTTGAAGTTACTACAAAATGTGACCTGCCACTAAGTTCATAAAAACTTATTAATTCACCTAACTTAGTTTGAACCAATTCACACCCATTGTATAAAATTTAACCCATCCTTATCCTACATGGATGATTTGTTTAGGTACTGGGATGGAAATAAAAAGCTCAATCATATTGGTAACAGCTGCCGGTTCGCGACTAGGAGGGACGATTGCGAACCACTTTGTGAACCTTGGAGCCACCGTCATCCTTTGTGATAACGATACCGAAGCGCTTCAGGCTACTTATTTACAATGTGCTCGGTTCTCTGATTCCGTTTACCACTACCCACTCGAAAGCCATGACAGCCAGTCGATTCTCAGCGTGTTTGATTTTATCCAAACCACTTTCAACACCAACCCCGATGTACTGGTCAATAACTGGATAAGTTCACCGATGCCGAGCCTAATTGGTGATCAGCCCGTCAGCAGCTTTATTAATGATCTTTCCTCTATGGCATCGACCCTTTTTGCTTTTGGCCAAATCAGCGCTGAGAGGCTACGAGAAGAAAACAAAGAAGGGGTTATCGTGAATGTCATATCGCACGATGACTTTCACGATGTATCTGGACTAGAAAGCGCCAATTCCATGATCACCGGTTTTACCCACAGCTGGGCCAAAGAACTCACCCCATTTAAGATCCGTGTTGGCGGTGTCGTTCCTGCGATTCACAACGCCGATGGTAAGTTCAACCGTTGTCACTGGGCACAACTGCAAGACGAACTCACCCGAACCGCTGAATACATTATCTCTAATGATTACTTCAGTGGACGAGTTGTTGCAGCAGAGGTTTAGACTCCCCCATTCCTACTCAGATAAAGTCCCAACTCTAAGAGTAGTTCACTAATCAACAGCATAAAAAAAGCCCCAGTCTTTCGACTGGGGCTTTTAACTTTTCCCGATAGATAAGTATCGTGCTAGCGAAAACTTATCTCAAAACTAATGCTTACTTATTATGCGTTAGCTTTTTCTTTCTTAGCTTTTGGCGCTTTTGCTTCAGCTGGTTTTTGGTCTGCTTTCTTAAGGATAACTGTAGTACCTTCGAAAGTTTCACCTTCAACGTATGCTTCGCCGTAGTAAGAAGTTGTTAGTACTTCTTTAAGCTCAGTGATTAGTGGGTAACGTGGGTTAGCACCTGTACATTGGTCATCGAACGCTTCAACCGCTAGCTCGTCTAGTTTAGCAATAAAGTCAGACTCGTTAACACCCGCAGCTTGGATAGATAGTGGGATGTCTAGGTCTTTCTTAAGCTCTTCTAACCAAGTTAGTAGACGTTCAATCTTCTGAGCAGTACGGTCACCAGCTTGGCTTAGGCCTAGGTGGTCAGCAACTTCTGCGTAACGACGACGTGCTTGTGGACGGTCGTACTGAGAGAATGCAGTCTGCTTAGTTGGGTTATCGTTCGCGTTGTAACGTACAACGTTTGAGATAAGTAGTGCGTTAGCAAGACCATGTGGTAGGTGGAACTCAGCACCAATTTTGTGAGCCATTGAGTGACACACACCTAGGAATGCGTTCGCAAATGCTACACCAGCGATAGTTGCTGCGTTGTGTACTTTCTCACGAGCGATTGGGTCAGCCGCACCATTTTTGTAGCTTGATGGTAGGTATTCTTTAAGCATCTTAAGTGCTTGAAGAGCTTGACCGTCTGAGTATTCGTTCGCTAGAACAGATACGTAAGCTTCAAGAGCGTGAGTTACTGCATCGTAACCACCGAACGCTGTTAGAGACTTAGGCATGTTCATTACTAGGTTCGCATCAACGATAGCCATGTTTGGCGTGATTTCGTAGTCAGCTAGTGGGTACTTAGCACCAGTCTTGTCGTCTGTAACAACAGCGAATGGAGTAACCTCTGAACCAGTACCTGAAGTTGTAGTGATACATACAAGCTCAGCTTTTTGACCCATTTTAGGGAACTTGTAGATACGTTTACGGATATCCATAAAGCGCATTGCTAGTTCTTCGAAGTGAGTTTCTGGGTGCTCGTACATAACCCACATGATCTTAGCAGCATCCATTGGAGAACCGCCACCTAGAGCAAGGATTACGTCAGGTTGGAAGCTCTTCATTGCTTCAGCGCCTTTCTCAACAACAGATAGCGTTGGATCAGCTTCTACGTCGAAGAAAGTTTGAACTTCGATGCCTTGTGCTTTAAGCAGGCTAACTACGTCATCAGCGTAACCGTTGTTGAATAGGAAACGGTCAGTTACTAGGAATGCGCGTTTCTTGCCTTCTAGGTCGCTCATTGCGATTGGAAGGCTACCACGACGGAAGTAGATAGACTTAGGTAGTTTGTGCCACAACATGTTTTCAGCTCGCTTCGCTACAGTTTTCTTGTTGATTAGGTGCTTAGGACCTACGTTCTCAGAGATAGAGTTACCACCCCATGAACCACAACCTAGAGTTAGAGAAGGTGCAACGTTGAAGTTGTACAGGTCACCAATACCACCGTGAGTAGTAGGGATGTTGATTAGGATACGAGCAGTCTTCATCTTGTCACCGAAGTAACGGATGCGCTCTGCGTTAGTATCTTGGTTAGTGTAAAGACCAGATGTATGACCGATACCACCGATTTCAACCATAGTTACCGCTTGAGCAACAGCGTCTTCGAAGTCGTCTGCGCGGAATAGACCTAGAGTTGGAGATAGTTTCTCGTGAGCGAATTCGTCATCGTAAGAAACTTTACCAAGACCTTCACCTACAAGTACTTTTGTATCAGCAGGCACTTTAACACCAGCCATTTCAGCGATTGCTGGAGCAGGTTGACCTACGATTTTAGCGTTTAGGTTGCCGTCGATAAGAAGTACTTTACGTACTTTATCTGCGTCAGCTTTAGACAGAACGTGAGCTTTGTGAGAAGCGAAACGCTCTTTAACTTCTTCGTATACATCGCTAACAACGATTGCAGCTTGCTCAGAAGCACATACAACGCCGTTATCGAATGTCTTAGACATAAGGATAGATGCTACAGCACGTTTGATGTCAGCTGTTTCATCGATAACTACAGGAACGTTACCAGCACCAACACCGATAGCAGGCTTACCAGAAGAGTATGCTGCTTTAACCATGCCTGGGCCACCAGTAGCAAGGATAAGTGCGATACCGTCGTGCTTCATAAGCGCGTTAGAAAGCTCTACAGATGGTTGGTCGATCCAACCGATGATGTCTTTTGGAGCACCCGCTGCAACCGCTGCGTCTAGTACAAGTTTCGCTGCGTCGTTAGTTGAGTTCTTTGCACGTGGGTGTGGCGAGAAGATGATGCCGTTACGTGTTTTAAGAGAGATTAGAGATTTGAAGATTGCTGTAGAAGTTGGGTTCGTTGTTGGAACGATACCACAGATGATACCTACAGGCTCAGCGATAGTCATTGTGCCTAGGTTGTCATCTTCTTCTAAGATGCCACATGTTTTTTCGTCTTTGTATTTGTTGTAGATAAATTCAGATGCAAAGTGGTTCTTGATAACCTTATCTTCAACAATACCCATTCCAGATTCAGCAACTGCTTGTTGTGCAAGTGGAATACGAGCGTGGTTAGCAGCAAGAGAAGCTGCGCGGAAGATTGCGTCTACTTTCTCTTGAGAGAATGTTGCAAACTCTTCTTGTGCTGCTTTAACGCGAGCTACTAGAGCATCAAGTTCCGCTAAGTTAGTTACAGGCATGGTGGATCTCCTAAAATAATAAATATTAAAAACTTTTTATTAAATTCGCTGCTTGCCGTTAACCTTAAACACCAGCGTTCTTAGTAAATTGCTTTCAGGGCTGAGTATATTATTTCACAGTGTGAAAAAAATTGACCCAGATCAGTTACCCAAAAGGAATTAACCAGAAAGTAGTAAGGCAATCGCATAAATGAACTTAAACTTATGATTTATATAGATTAATATCACATTTTCAGTTCGAACAAAAAACAAGCAAACAGACAACTTTTTTCTACATAGCGTCATAAACTGTAAAAAAGTTTCATTTTTAGTCAGCTCACTTACATGTATACGGCTAAAACTGTGCTACTGAGAGTATATCCATACCGTTGAAACCAGCTAGAAACTGTCATAATTTTTATTAAAAGCGTGCGTGAGGTAACATTTAATTCAAATCACGTTACAACACGAAACACGAGAAAACACTTTGTAACAATGGTATTACACATCTCACACTCAATTAGTTTTTCTAAAAAATAGCCCCCTCTTCACGTTAGTTTTTTTCATTCGCTCTGATTGAATTTGTCCCTTACATTACGCACTCTGATAAAGGTCAGATCAAACCCACTATATTACTTTACGTTACTTGGAGATCGCTCCCATGCAAGGTTTAGAACTCGCAATCTTTATGCAATTCTTCCTTGGGCTTGTTGCAGCCGTTAACCCAATCGGCATCATGCCTGTTTTCGTTTCTCTTACTGCTCATATGCCGCCAGAAGAGAGAAACAGGACTGCCTTACAAGCTAATATTGCCGTTGCTGTTATCTTAATCGTGTCGCTAGTTGCAGGTCAGTTGCTACTCGATATGTTTAGCATTTCACTAGACTCGTTTCGCGTAGCGGGTGGTTTACTGTTATTGAGCATCGCATTTTCGATGATGAGCGGTAAGCTGGGTGAAGATAAACAGAACAAGCAGGAAAAGTCTGAGTACATCAGTAAAGAACAAATCGGTGTTGTGCCTTTAGCAATGCCTTTAATGGCGGGTCCGGGTGCAATCAGTTCCACGATTGTTTACGGTTCTCGTTATCCTGCGGCAATTGATACCATTGGTATTGGTATCAGTATTATTGCATTCGCAACTTGCTCTTGGCTTTTGTTCCGTTCAGCGCCTGTTATCGTGCGCTTTTTAGGTCAAACCGGGATCAACGTTATCACCCGTATCATGGGCTTGATTCTTGGTGCACTTGGCATCGAGTTCATTGCGAATGGCTTGCGTAACCTATTCCCAGGTTTAGCATAGCGACTAACAGCACATGGTCGCTAAACGCGGCTATTTAATGTGGAACACATATGAGGCGAGTAAAGCAATTTGGCTTTCACTCGCCTCGTTATTATGAAGCTTGTATAATGACGGTTAACGCATTTAATAGAAGACGAAGCTTTCCTTATGTCACGCAAGCCACTTAAGCATCATTTGTACGTCATTATCTTTGGCACGCATACGCCAGCCGGACGCGCATTTGATATTTCACTGATCGTTGCAATTTTGGCTTCGTTGCTGGTTCTTATTCTTGAGTCTATCCCTAATGTCATGACGGAATGGTCGCAAGAGCTTCGTTACATAGAATACAGCTTTACCGCCTTATTCACCATCGAGTATCTGCTAAGGCTCTACTGTTCTCCAAAACCGAAATCTTACGCCACCAGCTTTTATGGTGTCGTTGACCTGTTAGCGATTCTCCCAACCTACCTAGCAATCATCTTCCCGGGCGCTTCGTTTATGGGGGTCGTGAGATTGCTACGTGTGATGCGTATCTTCCGAATTCTCAAGCTAGTTCGCTATTTACAAGACTCCAACATATTGCTGCGCTCACTGTTAATGGCGAGACGAAAAATTCTCATCTTCTTCAGTACAGTCGGCATCTTGGTTGTGATCTTTGGTGCTTTGATCTTTGTTATTGAAGGGCCTGAGAATGGCTTCACCAGTATCCCTCACAGTATCTATTGGGCGATTGTGACGATCACAACCGTTGGTTACGGAGACATGGTTCCACAAACAGCAATCGGCAAAGCTATTGCATCTTTGACCATGTTGTTAGGCTATTCCATCCTTGCGGTACCGACCGGGATTATTACCGCAGAACTCAGTAATGAAATGAACTCGCATAAAGAGTTAGTCAAATGCCCAAACTGCAATCGCGCGGGTCATGATTCTGATGCCATCTATTGTAAACACTGTGCCAGTGAATTGGCCGACCCTGACAAACGAGTCGTGTCCGACAAGGAATAAAGCAGATGCGGGATTCGAGTGGCGAGATGCGAAGGGATTTAAGAGCAGTTTCGAGAACCGGATAATGAAATATTAAGGGACTAGAAAGGGTGGCGTTTACCGTCACCTTTGTTGTTGATTCACTGAGCAAAAGCTAGATTCCCGACTACGCTCCTCCGTCGCTATCGGGAATGACACAATTTAAGTTAGGAGAAAAACGTCATCCTCAAGAGTGAGGAACGAACGAGTTGGGGATCTCTTCCTTGTCCCATTCCAACGAGAAGATTTAAGTGAAGTCGCGAGTGAAATTAATCCACCTTACGCGATCAAAAAAGCCGATGTATTAACACCGGCTTTTGTCTCTAACGAAGCTAAGCATTCACAAACAGTGGCGCCTGCTTTCACTTTTGAATAGAAAGAGCGTTCGATTACGCTTTTTCAGCAAGAATGATGCGTAGAGTACGACGTAGTGGTTCTGCAGCACCCCAAAGCAGTTGGTCACCAACCGTGAATGCGTTTAGGAAGTCGTTACCCATAGACATCTTACGCAGACGACCTACTGGTACAGACATAGTGCCTGTTACTTTAGCCGGAGTCAGTTCTTGCGCCGTAATGTCACGGTCGTTAGGAATCACTTTAACCCAATCGTTGTGGGTCGCGATGATCTCTTCGATCTCGTCCATTGGGACGTCTTGCTTAAGTTTGATCGTAAGTGCTTGAGCGTGACAACGCATTGCGCCGATACGTACACAAGTACCATCGATTGGGATAGGCTGACCATCTAGGCCAAGAATCTTGTTCGCTTCAACGCCCGCTTTCCACTCTTCTTTGCTCTGACCATTTTCACGCTTCACATCGATCCAAGGAATCAGAGAACCCGCTAAAGGAGCACCAAACTGGTCTGTTGGGAATGAAGATGAACGGATGGTGTCAGCAACTTTCTTATCAATATCAAGAATTGAGCTTGCAGGGTTCGCTAGCTCAGAACTCACGCTATCGTTAATCACACCCATTTGTGAGATAAGCTCACGCATGTTCTTAGCACCAGCGCCTGAAGCCGCTTGGTAAGTCATGGCACTCATCCACTCAACCATGCCTTTCTCATACAGGCCGCCCAGTGCCATAAGCATTAGGCTCACTGTGCAGTTACCGCCAACAAAAGTATTCGTGCCGCTGTGAATGCCTTGTTGGATTTGAGCCAAGTTAACAGGGTCAAGAGTGATGATTGAATCAGCGTCCATACGTAGAGTAGAAGCAGCGTCAATCCAGTAACCTTTCCAACCCGCTTGACGCAGCGCTGGGTAAACTTTTGATGTGTAGTCACCACCTTGACAGGTAATTACGGCATCTAACTGTTTTAGGCTATCAATGTCAAAAGCATCTTGAAGTAGACCCGCATCTTTACCACCTAGAACAGGGGCAGGAATGCCAATCTGAGATGTGCTGTAATAAACAGGCTCAATCAGGTCGAAGTCTTTCTCTTCAACCATACGTTGCATCAGTACAGAACCCACCATACCGCGCCAACCAACTAGACCTACTCTCATCGCTCACTCTCCATGTATAAAATTAAAAAATTGCTCTCCCCCATCTATAAGTTTTTCAGAAACAGAACTCAAGTGCTTTTTGTCAAAAAGTGTAACTTTTTCGTTTCTTTTAAGTGAACGCGATGAATCACAAAGTTATCTCAGTACAGAGATTCAGCCTCCAGCTTATTGACAGGAAGACCAACACCGCAAAATTCAACGATTTAGCACGCTAAACCTAACAACAGAACTCCGATCACAAACAGTAATTCCCTCTATTAAACCATGGTTAATTGGCATTTTATTTTACAAAACGAAAACAACGTGCGACAGAATTCAACATGTAACAATCATTAATTTAACAAAAATTTAGATTATGAAACCATAACAGGTCCGATATGCAGTCAAATATCACAACTTAAGTGTATTTTTTCGATATAATAATCTAATTACTGTAGTGTCCATTTCGTACCCCACAATATAATGAAGCACTATAAATGCTCGAAATCACAAGAGGCTTTTATGAAGCAGAGTAAAACTCGCCTACCGAACCTGATGCAGGTATTCATCGCGTTAGGACTATTTCTATCCCTTGCTTTTTCCTTTACAGCAAAGCTTGACCTTCCAATCCAACTTGCCTTGTACATTGGTTGGTTCATTATCATGGTGCTTGGTATTCGTCTTGGACACCAATACAAAGACTTAGAAAAAGCAGCACTCAAAGGAATATCTAACGGTTTAGGCGCAGTTTTAATACTTTTAGCCGTTGGTGCTCTTGTTGGTACTTGGATCTCTGGCGGGATCGTACCGACCATCATTTACTATGGTCTGAAAGCTATCCATCCTTCTATCTTCCTTTTGGCGACCATGATCATCTGTTCTCTAACGGCGTTGGCTACTGGTACTTCTTGGGGTGCCGCTGGTACAGCGGGTATTGCGATGATGGGTATTGGCCAAGGCCTAGGTGTTCCAGCGCCAATTACGGCAGGTGCAGTACTTTCAGGTTGTTACTTCGGTGACAAAATGTCTCCACTTTCTGATTCAGTAATTTTGGCTTCTTCTATGTCTAACGTAGAAGTGGTTGAACATATCAAAGGCATGCTGCCTGTAGCATTAATCAGCTACGTTATTACTGGCATCATGTTTACCGCGTTTGGCTTCCACTACGCCGGCAACGTTGACATGAGCCAAGTAGAATCGGTTATCAAAGCGATGGAAGTTCAGTTCTACATCACGCCATATTCATTTGTTCCGGTACTGATCGTATTAGGCCTACTGGCTTTCCGTATGCCTTCATTCCCAGTAATCAGCTTCGGTTCTCTGCTCGGTATTATCTGGGCAGTTATGATTCAAGAGATCGACTTCCTAACAGCATTCAACACAGCATGGGCACCGTTCTCCATCTCATCTGGCGTCGACTTCATTGACTCAATCCTAAACCGCGGTGGCATGTCTTCAATGCTTGGTTCAGTTGCAGTTATCGTGTTCGGCCTTGGTTTTGGTGGCTTACTGGATAAAGTAGGCGTACTAGAAACCATCGCAAAAGTCTTCGAACGCCGCGTAAACAGCGCAGGTTCGCTAGCAACCAGCACGATTGGTACGGCTTTCATGGGTAACGTGTTTGGCTCTGCAATGTACGTATCACTGATCCTTACACCAAAAATCTGTGCGAAAAACTACGACCGCCTAGGTTACAAACGTAAGAACCTTTCTCGTAACGCTGAGTTCGGTGGCACGTTAACATCAGGTATGGTGCCTTGGAGTGATAACGGCATCTACATGGCGAGTATCTTAGGCGTTGCAACGCTGTCGTACGCACCATTCATGTGGCTAAGCTTCATCTGTATCATCGTTACTATCGTAACCTCTTACATGGGTTGGTTCGTTGATAAGTGTGAACCAACAGCTCCGGCCGTTGAAACGGAAGAAGCGGCAGAGCTGACAAAGCAACAAGCCTAGTAGTTCATCGTTCAAAAACGTTAGAACGTAAACAAACCGTTAATGATATAAATGCAAAAAGAGCGCCCTAGAGCGCTCTTTTCTTATCTGATGATTTGCTTATTTGTTGGCGGTTCGTTTACCCAACCAATAACCGATACCTAAAGGTGCAAAGAACACCACTAAGATAAATAAGATGAAGTAGATAATCACACCTTTGATTAGCTCCATCAACTTATCAATCGCAAGTACAACGACCTCTTGAGAGACACGGTCTAAATCCTGAGTGAACAGTTCTCTTTCAGATGTCACGATACCTGCAATCTCGATACGCTCTTTCTCAATCATCTGCACCAGAGCTTCTCTCTCACGCGTTACCATCTTTTCTAACGCCACACGCTCATCACTCAGCATAGCCAGCTTTTGGTCTGTTTTGTCGCTAAGATCATTAAGCAGCGGCTGCATTTCGGCCGACATAATAGAAGCCAGTGTTTGCATGTATTCAGGGTTGTTCTCAATGAAGTCCTGCATGCTTGCTGACGTTTGACGAAGGCTTTCTAGTGTCATAGACAAATCTTCACCGGTCAGTGAGCTATTCATCGCCACTAACTCTGCTTTCCAAGACATCAGTTTTGGCGTTTGGTCCGCCATTAAGCTTAAACGGTCTGATGCGTCGCTCATGGCTTCTGGCATAGTGCCTAGGCTCTGAACGATCTGTGATTCATCTTTACCAAGGTAAGTTAGCCATTCTCGATAAACGGGCGTACTTCTGAAGGTAAGATCTTTAAAGGGATTGCTCGCAACAAATTCGGCAACAAATGCCTTGCTCTTTTTAAAATCACTCGAGCTCAAAACGCCCTTTGCTAGCTTTTCCGCTTCTTGGTCGAGAGAACGTGCTGTGTTAACCGCATGATCCACCGTGAACAGATCCGCTCCTTCACCTTCGGCATAAAATTGATTCATTTGCGCAGTAAACACCCAAGTATAAATGAGAGCAGACATAGGAGAAGTTTGGTAAGCCGCTTGTTGCAAGCCCTGCTCTGCGTGGATTTTCCAAAGCAACACATAAGATTGATGTAAGGTGTCATCGGCAGGATAAGATTGCGCGATTAAATCAGCCGAGTCTTCTACTTGTGTAAAAAACAACTTAGCGTATTCACGCGTCATGAGCCGAGCATTCAGCTCTTGTTGAGTGAGAGGCGTCGTCTGACTATCTAACTTAACTTCTAAGAGAGAACAACCACTTAGCACAATGCTAAGCACCAACACCATCCAACTTCGACTCAAAACTCGTAACATAAAAACCTCTGACAAAGACTAAGGGCGCGGATTGTATGAGCGCTTCGTCAGAGTATTGTCAAAACTCCCGCAAAAGTTAACGCTGATTATCTAAATATTCGACAGCGGAATCCACCGAGGCTCTTATCGCCTGCTCAAGCTCAGTCAGATCATGTTCACTGATGGCTCTGGATTGCTTCATTGTCATCTCGATACTTGCGGCAATAATCGCTAATCGCGATGCTTTAATGCTGCCTGCCACACCTTTTAGACTGTGCACAATACGAGCAGCTGAGGTTTCATCTTTGGTCAACAGCGCTTTAAACTTTTCAAAGTCGTTAGCGTGGTCTTGGACAAAAACCCCAAGCAACAATTCTACCGATTCCGCATCGCCATCGAGTGTTTCGAGCATATCTTCAATATCAATCGCGGGCTTTGAATCCGTAACACTGGCAACATGCCTCTCAGTCAAAGCCGCCTCTTGCAAATCAGGTTGGCTTGCAGTGTCCATGGTTTGTAGAGGTTGTGTCTGCTGATTCGACGCGGCGTCAGAATCACTTTCAAGCTTTTCAGTTACTGAGGGAGGCGGTTCCACGCTGGTTTCAGGAAACAATTCTTCTTTATCAGAAAATTGAACCACCTTCTCCATGCTAGGTTCGGGATCAGCACTCAGCTCCGCTTTAGGTTGCTGCGCCGATTTTCTCACGTTGATACTCCAAACAACCAATGCACCCATCGCCACGAAGCTCAAACCTAACATCACAAGTAAAAGGTTAAACTGACGTTCATGATACTCAGCCTCCAATTTGATGATCTGCTTATTCACTGAGTTCTGTTTAATCTTATCGACTAGAAAGTTAAGTTGAGCATAATCCACCAATAAAGCAGAAGCATCAGCCAACAACTGTTGGATGGCGTCCTGCTCCTCCGTCTTTAACTTGTAAGATCTTTCAAGAATAGAATCAAAGGCTCGATAGGTTGCCGACGAGCTTTGGCTGTCTGAATACATGGCTTCAAAAACCACCACTCCGAATTCATTTAGCAACGGTTTTAACTTGGGAGATAACTGCTTGTCTGCACGTAAAAGCTTGATGTTATCGACAATCTCTTGAACCTGACTTTCGATTGGAATGAACTCGTCAAATTTGTCCAAGAACTGGTCTGCCACATAAAGCAGTTGGTTTACGTCAGGGCGGAAAAATGCGTTTTGGAAATCGGATTCGATCTGAAGTCGAATCGAATAAACTAATTGAGCGTCAAGAGCTAACTCATTGATGCGTGAGACGCGAAGTGGTTCCGAGAAATAGAGTGACTGTCTTAATTCGTTAACGCGAATACCTAGCTCTTCAATTTGAGCAAGAGAGTTTGTGTAGGAACGGCTTAGGTTGAGAAGTGCCAATGAAGGAAGTAGCCACAGAACCAAAATCACAACTAAGAAAGTGGCTGGTTTATTAAAGCGAGTGGGCTTTGCTACTGATTGTTCCATCTATATTCCTTGTGCGTGTTAACTTGAAGCCATTATTGCTATGGCGAAGACACAAAGCACAAAAACAAGCGACAGCATCCTACTGCCGCTTACCTATTCACTTCGGACTATGACTTATTACGAGTCAGTTGGTCACGTAAGTTTGGCGGTGTGCCTTTAATCGTTAGTGTATCTGTCTCCGGATCATAGAAGATACGCTCGCCTAGAAGCAGACTATCAAAACTAACATTCAAACCGCCACCAGCACCAACAAATTTTGTTAGTTTACGCATAGTTGCGCGATCTGCAGGGAAGCTGTCTTCTAACTCGTAGCCTTGCTCACTAGTATAGTCAAAGAAGCTGGTGCCATCTGAGCTTGCTGGTAATTCGCCAGACAGTTCACGCACTTGAACCTCATCACCCGCTTTTAACTGCTCGTTACAGTAATCAGCAACCTGCTTTTTGTAGCTGATAGCTTCCTCTTTCTCTAATTTAGAATCAGAAACAAAATCTTCTACCGCTTGCATCAGCACCTGGTTTTGCAGTTTTGCATCCAGACCTACTTCCGCTTGAAGAAAATCTAAGAAGAAGTCGGCCACTTTACGACCAACACGTCCTTTAATGTACGTTAGGTAACGGTTTGACTCTTTGTCTGTCTCGTAAGTAGAAAGATCTAAGCGAGCTGCGATGTCCATTTTAGAGATATCTAAGTAGTCAGTCGCACTGATATCTAACCCTTCTGTTACCTTCAAGCTTTGGTTTGAAGGCAGTAGACCAATGAAAAGGTAGTCAGTTGCAAGTGACTGATATTCAGCCATTACCAAGGTGCCTTCATCAGCAAATGGGTATTTTGAAAGCTCGTCTTTTAGACGTTGCGCACTCTTTTGAGAAAAATCGTAAAAGTTTGTCTCACCAGCACGAAGTTGATGCAACCACTGTTGGAATTCGCTGTCAGATTTGAAAGAACCAAACCCTTTGCCTGCTTTTGAGTTAAAAACACGATGAAGTTCAGCAACTAGGCTTTCAGAAGAAGCATCGTTTTCTAGAGATTCAGCACGATAGTTAACAATCAGTTCTTCCTGATCGTTCTTGCTCAGCTGGTGTAAAATTACGTTGGAAAGGTGAAGGCTCATAGTGAAAATATTACCGTTCAGGTTTCAGTTGTCGTGCATAGTAGGTTATCATAAGCCGCTTTTACTATCATTATTAGAGTCCTTATGCCGATTATATCTAAATACACAGATGAACAAGTTGAAAAAATCCTAGCTGAAGTAGGTGCTGTACTATCTAAGCACAAAGCTTCACCAGAACTTTCACTGATGATCGCTGGAAATATCGCAACCAATGTCTTAAATCAGAACGTTGCTGCTTCACAACGCAAAGGAATTGCTGAAAAATTTGCCGAGGCTTTAATTTCTTCTCTTGAAGATAAAAAGTCTCACTAAATTTGATTGACGGATAAAAGAATTATAAATGGTAGACAGCGCAAACTCATATAGCGATCGTGTATCTCGCCTAGTTGGTTGGGGTCACTGGTTTGCATTTTTCAACATCATTGCTGCGATGTTGATTGGTACTCGTTATATCACTCAATCTGCTTGGCCAGAAACCCTGCTGGGTCAGTTCTATTTGGCTGCGTCATGGGTTGGTCATTTCGGCTTTTTGGTATTTGCGCTCTATCTATTAGTGCTGTTCCCGCTCACATTTATTCTTCCGTCGAGGAAGTTATTACGTTTGGTTGCCGTTTGCTTTGCGACCATAGGTTTAACTGTCCTATTGATTGATACCCAAACGTATCAAGATATAAACCTCCACCTGACGCCTGTCGTGTGGGAGGTTTTATTCAGTGGAGAGGAGTCTGCATTCACATCTGACTTGCAGCACCTCTTCATTGTTATGCCGCTTATCTTCTTGCTGCAACTCGGTCTATCTGAGTGGGTTTGGCGTAAGCAGCGTAAACTGTCTCATAAACACATCGGTCGTCCTATTACCGCCGTCTTCTTCCTGTGTTTCATCAGTAGCCACCTGACTTACATGTGGGCTGATGCGTATTTCTATAACCCAATTACCAGCCAAAAAGCCAACTTCCCACTGTCTTACCCAATGACAGCGAAAAGCTTTATGGAGAAACATGGTCTGTTAGACCGTGAAGAATATCTAGAGCGTTTAGAAGCGAACAAAGGCAATGTAAACCTTGTTAGCTACCCGCTAGAAGAAATTCAATACAACCGCCGCAGTGATGACTTGAACATCCTGATGGTGAGCGTGAATAACCTACGCTCAGACGCTCTTAACGAAGCATCAATGCCGAATAGCTATGCATTCGCGCAACAGTCGATCAACTTTACTAACCATTACAGTTCTAGTAACGACATGTTTGGTATTTTCGGTTTGTTCTACGGCCTTCCGAGCAGCTATGCGAGCAGCATTGAAGCTCAAGGCGCGAGCTCAGTACTATTGGATGTATTAGATAATCACAATTACAAGTTGGCCGCATTCAGCGGTGACAACTTTGACGATACACTTTACTCGGACATCATCTTCCGAGGCCGTAAGATCATGTCAGAGCAAGCGACGTTTAATGACCAGAGTGCAATCCAAGCTTGGTCAAGCTGGGTGGAATCACCGAAAGCTAAACGCCCTTGGTTTAACTTTATTGAGCTGACAACACTGGACAACTTTGCAAGTTCAGAAGCCGAGTCAGACTCAGCGTTAACAACCGCAGAGCGCTTTGCTGCTGATTATCAAAAGTCAGCTCAAGCAGCGGACGCACAGCTTGCGACCATCTACGCAGAATTGGAACGCTTAGACCTTATCGATAATACGGTGGTTATCATTACCTCCAATCATGGTACTGAGTTTAACGAAACCAAGACTAACAGCTGGGGTGCAAACTCTAACTACAGTCGTTATCAATTGCAGGTTCCGCTGTTTATCAGCTGGCCAGGTAAATCAGCGTCTGAGTACACTCACCGCTCTAGCCACTTAGATATTTCAGTAACACTAATGCAAGAGCTACTGGGTGTATCTTCAAACCCAACTGACTTTAGCAGCGGCCGCAGCTTGTTTGATGAGCGTAAGAGAAAATGGGTTCTTGCGGGTGATTCTCGTGAGTTAGCGCTTGTGACAGATAAGCAAACTACTGTGCTAGATAAGTTTGGTAACTACAAACTGTACGACCAAGATTACCAACGACTAAAAAATGTAAGCCCTCGCTTACCAGTGCTCATGCAAGGCCTCACTGAATTACAGCGATTCTACGCAAAAAATGATTAAATGATCACCAAACGAAGAAGGGAAGCCAATGGCTTCCCTTTTTTATTGCCGTTAATGCCTAGAAAACAAGCAACAGAACAAATTTATGTAAATTAGGGGTTTACAAGATCCTCATGCCCTTATATTATTCACGCCACTGGAGGGATGGCTGAGTGGTCGAAAGCACCGGTCTTGAAAACCGGCAACCGTTAATAGCGGTTCTAGGGTTCAAATCCCTATCCCTCCACCACATTAGAGAAAGCCGCTGAGAAATCAGCGGCTTTTTTGCATCTAGGGTTTACCACTTATCTCTATGCTTTCCCCCTCACACTAAGTGAACCTTGAGTAGCTGTTAATACCGCAGTCTCTCGGTTATCTAGCGTTACTCCTTCTATTACTTTGCCAAACTTTCAGCTAAAGATTCCTGTTATTACCTATTTAGTTCACCAGGCTTAGGACACATGCCGTTCTTTGGCACTCGTTTTTAACTTTTAGCTATCCGTTTTTAGTTGGTAGTTACGATAAACCATCAGAAAGTGCACAATAAACGGCCATTCAATACAAAAACAGCGAAAAGCGTTCATAAAAAAAGCAGTCAGTTAATAAGGGTATTTACAAGCGAAAGCCACCCTTATATTATACGCGGCATCGGAGGGATGGCTGAGTGGTCGAAAGCACCGGTCTTGAAAACCGGCAACCGTTAATAGCGGTTCTAGGGTTCAAATCCCTATCCCTCCACCACATTAGAAAAAGCCGCTGAGAAATCAGCGGCTTTTTTGTATCTGAAGAAAACTAGCTCAGCAAGTCAACTATTCACGGCTAGGGCCGCTTTCAAAAGCTGCATGTGGATCGGTACTAAATCTTGATGTTGAGTTCGATAGCCTCCTCCAACAACACACGCCATTGGAATAGACTCTGATTTTGCTAAGCTAATCATGAAGCAATCGCGTTCAAAGATTCCTTGCGTCGATACATTCAAGTAACCCAACTCATCGTCTTGGTGGATATCGACACCCGCATCATAAATGATCAGATCAGGTTGGTGATGCGCAATTGCCAGCTTAGTCACTTGCTCAAAACAACGCAGAAACTCTTCATCTTCCGTCTCGCGACTTAATGGCACATCCAGATCCGATAGTGGCTTTCTTGCTGGGAAGTTTTTGTCGCAGTGAAATGACAAAGTGATGATCTCATCGCTCTCTTGGCAGAGTGTCGCCGTCCCATCGCCATGGTGTACGTCACTGTCTACGATCAGCACCTTATCAACCTGCTCAAAGGTAAGTGCATGCTTTGCTGCTAACACCAAATCATTCAACAAACAAAATCCGCTGCCGAAATCATGATGCGCGTGGTGATAACCACCACTCAAATGAATCGCTAAACCACTCTCTATTGCCATTTCAGCGGCCAAGCAGGTTCCACCACTTGAGTAGAGTGTTCTCTCAATAAGTTGCTCGCTCCACGGGAAACCGATGCGTCTCATTTTAGCCGCAGGCAAATTACCAGACACGAGCAAATCGACATAGTCACTATCGTGTACTTGTTTTACTTGCTCAACCGAAACGGGCGTTGGTTGGCACACTTCAAACTTGCTCTTCCATCGAGGTTCACTATCCATCAGCGCCTCAACAGCACTATGTAACAACTGATATTTGTTGATTGGGTAGCGATGGCCTTCTGGTAAAGGTAACTGTGAATAGATTGGGTGGTAAATTAAAGGAATCATAATCGAGTTAATTGCTTATCTTTCTCAAAATCATAACAGCCTCAGACTTGGCGACAACCCATATTAATGATAACAATTATCATTATCCCTAATAATCTTCAGAGAAAGTAATGAAAAACCTAATACTTACCCTTGGGGTGATCTGTGGCTCAGCGACAGCAGTAATGATTTTTGTCGGAATGCTAATGGCCAGTTGGTGGGCCGTTGATTTTCTTGTGTTAAGCCATCACACTTAACTAATTGAACTGAAAAGGAATCACCATGAGCGTTATTTTTATTACTGGAGCAAACCGAGGCATTGGTTTAAGCCTTGCTCAGCAATACGTAAAGGACAATCACAACGTTTACGCTACCTATCGTGATACCTCATCGGCGCAAGAGTTACTGGCACTCGCAGAACATCACAGTAACTTGACCTGCATTCAACTGGACATCACCGATTACCAAGCCACCAGCAGGCTACCTTCTCAAATACAGCCCATTGATATTCTAATTAACAATGCTGGCTATTACGGCCCTAAAGGTTACGGACTGGGTAACACCGATGTAGAAGAGTGGCGACGCGTTTTTGAGGTCAACACCATTGCGCCATTGAAGCTGGTTGAAACACTTATTCCTATGCTAGAAGACAGTGACGTTAAAAAGATCGCTTGCTTGTCTTCCCGAGTCGGCAGCATGGCAGAAAACACCTCTGGTGGTGGCTACATCTATCGCTCTTCAAAAGCGGCTCTTAACTCCGTTGTAAAAAGTTTAAGTAATGATCTAACCAGTAACGGCTTCACGGTATTGGCACTGCACCCAGGTTGGGTACAGACAGAGATGGGTGGTCCTAATGCCCTTATTGACACCGATACCTCAGCATCTGGCCTTATTAAAGTCATCGAGTCTGCCAGCACTGAAGTAAGTGGTCACTTCTTCAATTTCGATGGCAGTGAAATAGACTGGTAGGTAACCCATGAATCTTCGCCTTCTTACAAACTTCGCACAACGCTCACCACTGCTTTTAATCACTGTGGTGCTCGGAGGATGTTTTGGGGAAGGCCCTGGAGACTTGTTCGATGACTATCAAACCAAGGTAGCAAGGGTGCAAGATGCTGAGGAGCTCAAACAAGAGTGGGAGTTTGAAGGGTTGCCAAGAAAGCGAGAGCTATTGTTAAACGTCCCCTCAGTTTCTATTGGGCTCATCGACAGCTATCAGCTTCGCCAATGTGGACTTTTCAATCTAATTGCTGAGCGTAACTCAGTGCTCGGAAAAGTCGCGGACGAATTCCGCAATTACGATTATCAAGTTGCTCTACTCGAAGGCGTGGGCAAGTGCTTATCCACTGATGAGCTAGACCCAGAAATCATCGAACTCTTGAGAGGGATAGAGCAACAAAAGCTCGCACAATTTCCACTCCATCAGTGGAACCTGATCTATGCTAGCGATGCCATGCAGGCACAGATGCGTGGAAGCCAGTGGTTGCGTCAGGATATTGGTCAACAAGTAAGACAGACGAGTGATGCCCTAGAGCATCTTAACCAATCGTTAAATACGCCGCTTGTTTCGGGTAAGACCACAGAGGTGCAAGAGGTGTTAGAGAAGAGCTCTACCCTTGGGGATCTGTATTATTCGCTTGCTCGTGCGTCGGTTGAACTCGATACCATCACCAAGCAACTCACTACTTTTGATGCCAATATCATCTGCGGAAAACAACGAGACACCACTAAGTTCCGTTACCTCAACAACGTATTCGAGCAACAATACATTGGCAAGGTACAGCCTTACATGGCGCAACTGGATGGCTACTATCAACAGCTCGCTCCGCAACTGGCAATGTTTGACGCTCAACCAGAACTGCACAGCTACTACTTCCCCATCCAAGATACGCACCAAGCCTTTCGCGCATCAACTCGCCGCCATGTTGAGTATTGGCAACAGTTATTTAAGCGTTGTGGGCGTAAGGTCGGACGTTAATCCTTCTACCGATAAGTACTAGCTCTTAGTGCCCTTCTTAGCGGAAGTACCTTTCTTAGCATACGAACCGTTCTTGGCATAAGACTTCTTCGCACTGCCACCTTTACGGCGTTTAAAAGCCGGTCTTTCGACTTTAGGGAGATGACGGAGTGATTCAGGCACTTCCCCTGTTTTCACTCTCCCCATTAAGCCATCAATCTTGCTTTCCAGCGCTTGCATAAAAGGTTGGTACGCTTGATTTCGTTCTGCCATACCTTGCAGCTGGTGCTCCCAGTGCGCTGTCATGTCTGGGAAGGTCGAATCCTCAGGTAGTGCATGAATCAAACCTCTACCTGCTGGGCTACTATGAATACTCTTACCTTGACGCGTTAGCAGCTGCCTTTTGAATAGCGTATCCAGAATGCCCGCACGAGTCGCCTCTGTCCCGAGACCATCAGTCTCTTTCAAAATAGCTTTCAAGTCCTTGTTCGCGACAAAACGGGCGATACCTGTCATCGCTTGGAGCAGTGTCGCTTCTGTGAAGTGCTTCGGCGGCTCGGTTTTCTTGTCTCCAATGACACCCTCACGGCAGGTCAACACCGTTCCTTTATCGAGCGGAGGAACCGTATCAGTACCATCACCTTTCTCTTCAGTGTCTGTTTTACCCATCAACACCTTCCAACCCGGGTTGATAAGCTGACGTCCTTTTGCGATGAACACGCCACCAGCGATATCAAACACTAACTTAGCGTCCGCAAACACAGCCGGTAGGTAGAACTGCATCAGATACTGGCGTGCGATTTGTTGATAGATTTTCATCTCATTTGCAGACAAACCATTCACCGATGATTTTTTCGGAGTAGGAATAATCGCGTGGTGAGCATCGACCTTGCTGTCGTTCCACGCTTTTGATTTCAGTGAAAGATCCGAGCCCTGCGCGCC
The DNA here is from genome assembly GCF_013114585.1 of Vibrio sp. 99K-1. NCBI lineage: Bacteria > Pseudomonadati > Pseudomonadota > Gammaproteobacteria > Vibrionales > Vibrionaceae > Vibrio > Vibrio sp. 99K-1. Next base: position 45,293 of record NZ_VTXF01000031.1, on the reverse strand, counting down.
ACTTTGTAGTTCTTTCGCATTATTGGCGATGGCGTCTACGATCGACTCTCGCTGCGAGTAGTGTTCTTTAGGAAGATAGCGACTATCAGAACGAGGGTAAGTGATGAGCTTGTGCTTCTCATATAAAGACTGACAGGTATCCAACACCTGCTGAGCACTCATGCCAAAACGTTTGGAGGCATCAATCTGCAAGGCAGACAGAGAGTAAGGAAGTGGCGCAGCTTGTTTACTTTGCTTCTGCTCTGACTCTGTGACGGTTGCAGGTTGGTTTGCGATTCGCTGAGCGACATTTTCAACCAACTTTCGATTGAGTACACGACCTTCTTCATCTTGCCACGGCTTACACGCTTCACTTGGTTTCCAGCGAGCACGAATATCAAAGCTCTGTCCGTTATTTTGGTAAGGAATCAAGGCATGCAAAGTGAAGTAATCTTTTGGAATGAAGTATTCGATCTCTTCATCACGCCTCACCACTAAACCAAGTACTGGCGTCTGCACACGCCCTACCGACAATACACCTTGGTAACCGGCTTTTTGACCCAGCAAGGTATAAGCGCGAGTCATGTTCATGCCATACAGCCAATCGGCTCTAGAGCGTGCCAATGCTGAAACAGAGAGAGGGATAAAATCGCGATTGCTGCGCATTTGAGAAAGTGCACGCTTCACGGCTGGTAAGTTCAAATCGCTGATAAGCAGCCTTTCCATCGACTCTTTCTTGGCTTTAGAAACTTTGCAGTAATCGATCACTTCATCAACCAGAAGCTGCCCTTCTCTATCAGGGTCTCCGGCGTGAACAATTTGAGTGGCGTCCTTCAATAGCTTTCGGATCACCGTGAGCTGTTTGCTTGAAGTCTTGCGTGGCCTTAGCTGCCACTGCTCAGGCACGATAGGAAGATCGGCCAAGTTCCATTTCTTGTAGCGGTCGTCATAAGCATCTGGCTCAACCTGCTCCAATAAGTGTCCAATACACCAAGTCACTACATCCCCATTACCACATTTAATGAACCCTTGGTCTTTCTTCTGTGGATTTGGCAATGCAGCGGCGATCGCGCGACCGAGGCTTGGTTTTTCAGCAATAATAAGGCGAGACATGTTTTTCCAGATGCTACAAACAATTAGGGCCACATTATCTAATGTGACCCTAATAAATCAAGAAAAACTGGTTGTTTATACAGTTAGCATTCCACTATTCAGCTTCAGTGCTCTTTATAAAAACTCAACAAACTTAGAGAAGTCGCGCTCTGGTACTTTCATTGGTGTACAGCCCGGCGTACCTAGGTATAGGAAGCCAACAATTTCGTCGTCGCCTTCTAGGCCAAATGCTTGATGAACTTCTGGGTGGAACATCCATTTGCCTGAGCGCCAAAAACCTTGGAAACCTTGAGCGACAGCCGCCATTTGCATTGCTTGCGCCGCACAACCTGCAGAAAGATGTTGTTCAATCGCTGGTACTTTCTCATGCTCGGTTACTTTAGCGATGACAGTAATTACCATAGGAGCACGGAACGGCGCCTTTTTCACTTTCTCGATCACCGCTTCTTCGCTGTCTTCCGCTTCAGCAGCACGAACCAAGATGTCAGATAGCTTCTGTAGCCCTGAACCTTGTGCGATAACAAAGCGCCATGGTGTTAGTGCACCGTGGTCAGGAGCTCGTAAGCCCGCTTTGATGATGTTTTCTAACGCTACACCTTCAGGTGCCGGATCAGAGAGTTTTGCGATAGAGCGTCGGTTGAGCAGTAGATCCAAAGCATCCATTTGAAGTCCTTACTATTTCTTTATTATTTGTATACTTGAACTTTAGCACAGAATACAAACGATAATAAATCTCAACGACTCCCCATATAGACTAGATTAGACACAATAAAGGCTCCTAAATCTACGACTTAGGAGCCTTGTTCAAACATCTATCTCAGTAGTTTAGCTAACTGGCTCTATAACTTAATCGCTAGTTCAACACCTTGACGGATAGCGCGCACAGCATCTAGCTCACCAGCATAATCAGCACCACCAATCACATGCAATTTGCCACCAAACTCTTGCCACATATCTTCGAATGGTCTCACCGATACTTGACCTGCACACACGATAACGGAATCGGCATCTAATACCTGTTCTTGTTTACCAACACTGATATGCAAACCTTGGTCGTCAATCTTGTTGTAACTCACGCCACCAAGTAAGTTCACACCGCGTTTTTCTAGTGTGCGTTTGTGAATCCAGCCTGTGGTTTTGCCCGGACCTTTACCAACGCGACCCGCTTTACGCTGCATAACCCAAACCGTTTTGTCACTGAATGAATCCGGGTAAGGATACAGGCCACCTGGGTGTTCCATATTCTTATCGATGCCCCACTCATGTAGCCAATCGTCTAAACTATGGGACGTCGGCTCGGTGAGCATGGTTGCCACATCGACACCGATACCACCAGCACCAACAATCGCGACCTTTTCACCTACAGGTGTCTTTTCGCGAATCAAGGTTTGGTAATCGACCACGTTCTCGTGATCAATACCTTCAATATTCAGTTTTCTTGGCTCTACACCCGCCGCCATCACCACTTCATCGTACTTAAGTAGCATCTCAAACGTAGCTTCAGTATCCAGTTTCAGATTCACGCCCGATGCGTCGATTTGGTTAGCAAAATAACGAATCGTTTCTCTGAATTCTTCTTTGCCCGGAATCTGCATTGCTAGTCTAAACTGACCGCCTATACGATCATTTTTCTCAATCAAATCAACTTTATGCCCGCGTTGAGCCAAAGTCGTCGCACAAGCTAAACCTGCAGGGCCTGCACCTACAACTGCTATAGTCTTGGTCGCCGGTGCGGGTTGAACGACAATTTCAGTCTCGTGACACGCTCGTGGATTAACCAAACAGCTCGCACGTTTCCCTTTGAATACGTTATCAAGACACGCTTGGTTACAACCAATACAGGTGTTGATGAACTGTGCTTGATCTTGCGCGGCTTTATTGACGAAATCAGGGTCAGCCAAGAAAGGGCGAGCCATGGAGACCATATCGGCCTGACCGGAGCTGATAATACGTTCTGCTTCTTCAGGTGTATTGATACGGTTACAAGTGATCACGGGAATAGAAACATACGGTTTCACTTTCTCAGTAACCCATGAGAAAGCACCACGTGGTACTTGTGTCGCGATAGTCGGAATGCGTGCTTCATGCCAACCAATACCCGTATTGATAATGGTAACGCCCGCCTCTTCAAGCTTTTGAGCCAGCAACACAACATCTTCAAAGGTGCTACCTTGCTCAACCAAATCTAGCATCGACAGTCGGAAGATAATAATGAAATCATCGCCCACAGCTTCGCGAATCGATTTGACGATCTCTAGTGGGAAACGCATGCGCTTCTCATAAGAGCCACCCCACTCGTCGTAACGCATGTTGGTTCGCTTACAGATAAATTGGTTAATCAAGTAACCTTCAGAGCCCATGATTTCAATGCCGTCGTAACCTGCCACTTGAGCAAGCTCGGCACTGTTAGCAAAGGCATTGATGGTCTTTTTGATTTGACGAGGGCTCATCTCGCTTGGCGCAAATTTGGCGATTGGTGCTTTTATACCTGACGCACTCTGCGCGAATGGGTGCATCGCATATCGACCAGCATGCAACAGCTGCAAAGCGATCTTGCCACCGTGTTTATGTACCGCTTCGGTAACAACCTGGTGGGCTTTCGCGTGCTTAACTTTACTGAATTCAGCACTAAATGGGGATAATCTGCCACGTAAGTTCGGAGAAAAGCCGCCTGTAACAATTAGGCCAACGCCTCCTTTTGCTCGCTCTTCGTAAAACGCGGCGAGTTTATGTAGGCCTTCTTTGTGCTCTTCTAAGCCGGTGTGCATTGATCCCATCAATACACGGTTACGTAACTGAGTAAATCCAAGATCGAGTGGTTCAAGTAAATGTGGGTACATGGCAGACATCACTTCTATTATTTATCCTTGTGGTCTGACCACAGTATAGCTCAATCACCAAAAGTTCAAACAACCGTTTACATTTTTGTAACACCGATCATAATGCTGAAGGTATTAATCGTTCAGAAGCCCCTAATCTGTCTACACTTAATGAGAATATATCGATTAACAATTCTTGGTGTAGTTTGAGCTTGGGAATTATCGTAGGATACTAAGCAGTTCATATTATTGAGATTAATGGTACTGCTGCTTGTTAAAGCGACGTAATCTCACTGCGGAGACAGAATGAAAAAAATATTCAAATTTATAGGCATGATCTTCAAAGGGATTTGGAAGCTGATTACGTTTATACGTGTTGCGCTTGTTAACTTAATCTTCTTACTTAGTATCGCCGTTATCTACTTTGTTTACTTCCACTCAGACACTGCACAACCAACGGTGCCTCAACAATCAGCTTTAGTGCTTAACCTGTCGGGTCCGATTGTTGAACAAAGTCGCTATATTAACCCAATGGACTCCGTCACTGGCTCGCTGCTTGGTAAGGACCTGCCAAAAGAAAACATTCTCTTTGATATCGTTGAAACGATTCGCTACGCCAAAGACGATGACAATGTAACAGGTATTGTTTTGGCACTTAAAGAGCTGCCAGAGACCAACCTAACTAAACTGCGCTACATCGCTAAAGCCTTAAATGAGTTTAAAGCTTCAGGAAAGCCAATTTATGCGGTGGGTGACTTCTACAACCAAAGCCAATACTACCTAGCAAGCTACGCAACTAAGGTATACATGTCGCCTGATGGTGGTGTACTTCTTAAAGGTTACAGCGCCTACTCGCTTTACTACAAAACCTTATTAGAGAAGCTCGATGTGAACACTCATGTGTTCCGCGTGGGCACTTACAAATCAGCGATTGAGCCGTTCATTCGTGACGACATGTCTGACGCAGCCAAAGAGTCGGCATCACGTTGGTTGGGCCAACTTTGGAGCGCTTACGTTGATGATGTGAGCAATAACCGCCAAATTGATGCGAAGACACTCAATCCAAGCATGGACACTTTCTTGAAAGAGCTTGAATCTGTTGATGGCGATATCGCGAAACTGGCGGAAAAACTTGGTTTGGTGGATGAGCTAGCCACTCGCCAGCAAGTTCGACTAGAGCTTGCAGATGTGTTCGGCAGTGATGGTCAAGACAGTTACAACGCACTTGGCTACTACGAGTACCGTGCAACCATGCTTCCAGACATGAGCAGTGAATCACACGATGTAGCTGTGATTGTTGCTAGCGGCGCTATTATGGATGGCAAACAGCCACGTGGCACCGTGGGTGGCGATACAACCGCGGCTCTACTTCGCCAAGCTCGTAACGATGACAAAGTTAAAGCCGTTGTTCTTAGAGTGGATAGCCCTGGCGGCAGCGCATTTGCTTCAGAAGTTATTCGCAATGAAATAGAAGCGATTAAGCAAGCGGGTAAGCCTGTAGTTGTGTCAATGTCTAGCCTTGCCGCTTCTGGTGGTTACTGGATCTCAATGGGCGCAGACAAGATCCTCGCTCAACCAACTACGTTAACTGGCTCGATTGGTATCTTCAGTGTCATCACTACCTTCGAAAAAGGCTTAAATGATATTGGTGTTTATACTGATGGCGTTGGCACATCACCGTTCTCAGGTCTTGGTATCACCACCGGCCTAACTGAGGGCGCGAAAGATGCGTTCCAGATGGGTATTGAACATGGCTACCGCCGATTCATCGGTCTAGTTGGAGAAAACCGTGGAATGGATGTTGATGCGGTCGATAAAATTGCTCAAGGTCGCGTATGGACAGGTCAAGACGCTATGCAAAACGGTTTAGTCGATGAAATTGGTGACTTCGATGACGCGATTGCAGCCGCCGCTTCACTTGCAGAACTCGAAAGCTACAACATCTACTGGGTAGAAGAGCCACTTTCAGCCACTGAGCAGTTTATTCAAGAATTTATGAACCAAGTCCAGATGTCGATTGGCCTTGATATTCAGTCAATGATACCAAGCAGTTTGCAGCCGGTTACGCAGCAGTTAGCTCAAGATAGCCAACTATTAAGCAACTTTAACGACCCACAAGGCCGTTACGCTTTTTGCTTAAACTGCCAAGTTCAATAATTTAAGCTCAACGCTTTATTATCAAGGGGCGCCTCTGTGTGAGGCGCCTCTTTTTATTACATAATAATTCGCTATAATCGCCCACCTGTTCCCTACATCACACTAAAGTAATAATCGCCATGGAAAGAAAACACATCTATATCGCGTACACCGGCGGCACAATCGGCATGCAAAAATCGCATGATCACGGCTATGTCCCTGTTGCTGGATTCATGGATAAACAGCTTGCTGGTATGCCTGAATTCCATCGCCCAGAGATGCCTGAGTACACCATCCACGAATACTCGCCATTGATGGACTCTTCAGACATGACGCCACTTGATTGGCAGACTATCGCTGATGACATCCGCGCGAACTACGACAAATACGATGGTTTCGTTATCCTGCACGGTACTGACACCATGGCGTACACCGCTTCTGCGTTGTCTTTCATGCTAGAAAACCTTGGCAAACCAGTGATTGTAACCGGCTCTCAGATCCCACTTGCTGAGCTACGTTCTGACGGCCAAGCAAACCTATTGAATGCACTACACATCGCGGCGAATTACCCAATCAACGAAGTGACACTGTTCTTCAATAACAAATTAATGCGTGGTAACCGCAGCACTAAATCACATGCTGATGGCTTCAATGCGTTTACCTCTCCAAACCTTAATCCGCTGTTGGAAGCTGGTATCAATATCCAGCTAAGCAACAACGTTGTAGTCAACGAGCAACCTGAAGGGAAGTTCAAGGTTCATAACATTACACCGCAACCAATCGGCGTAATCACTATGTACCCAGGCATCTCACACGAAGTGATCCGTAACACGTTACTACAACCTGTTAACGCAATGATCCTGCTGACTTTTGGTGTTGGTAATGCACCACAAAACCCAGAGCTACTTCAGCACCTAAAAGACGCATCAGAGCGCGGTGTTATCGTGGTAAACCTAACTCAATGTTTAGCAGGTAAAGTGAACATGGGTGGCTATGCGACGGGCTGTGCTTTAGCAGAAGCTGGGGTTGTTAGTGGTTATGATATGACTCCGGAAGCGGCACTAGCGAAACTTCATTACCTATTAAGCCAAAACCTAAGCTACGAAGAAGTGAAAACTCAGATGCAGCAAGTACTGCGTGGTGAGATGAGCTTGTAAGCTCGTTAAGGTTCATCTTGAGCCGCTGCTCTTCTATGATGTGAGCAGCAGTTTCACGTGAGCTAAATCGTTTTATTACTTATAAATAAACGACTTAACGTAAAAGGGGTGGTACTGCGCCACCCCTTTGTTGTAATTTAAAGCCTAATGATTTGGGTTAACTCTTACAATATCTTCTTGATCTGACTTAAACTGTTTTTTGAGTTCAGATTTAGACTTAAAGCTAATTTCGCCACCAGCGGCAATTGTCATGTGTTGAGCTTCAGAGTTATGTTTAGATTGGTATAACATAACCGCCTGCATACACGAATCGCGCTGCTCTTTAGAAAGCGCTGTTCCTTCTGGCCATTTACCCGTTTCAACTGCGTAGGTTAAACGTTCGTAGACCTCGGGTGTCATTGCGCTAAGAAGTTGTTCTGCATCCATGGTAAAGCCTTAGTGTTAACAATTTTCACCAGAAAATAACTCTTAACAGAATTGAGTCAAGAACCTGACCGATAATAAGTGCATTTGATCACAAGTGAAGGAATATGAAAATTATGAAATGGTTGGCAATTAGCCTATTACCTTTCACTCTGGTTGGGTGTCTTGAGGGCAACAAAAATACCGATCAGTTGTGCCAGAGCAATCCTGGGTTGCGCTGTGAACAGCTGAACATGAACGACGGACAGTGCCGTGTAGCGCGTACCGACCTTATCTGGCATCGCTTTGAAGTTCAAAAACAACCAACCGAAATCAATAAGATCAAAGAGTTCGAATTGGTCACAGCCTATAAAAAATGTCTTGAGCTTGCCGCGCAGATAGAAACGATCGATCAATCTAAACTTCAAGAACGTCGCTTTACTTCTTTAATGCACAGCATCGAAGAGTCTGAACGCATTGTCAGTGAACTGTCTCAATCAGACACGCCAGAAACGCTCTACTTCTTGTGGTCACAAAACGGGGATACCAACGCAAGACGCAGCTTCTTACAACTAGAAGGAACAGAAGCGTTGAATACGGCAGAGATGCAGTATGCCCTAGCGACTTTCTACACCACTAGAGACCATGTAAAGACGTTAAAACTACTTAATAACGCATTGACCTTATCGAGTAATTCTAACGTCAACACTGAAATTTTTAAGTCGATGGCCAGTATTAATCACAGCCTAGGCAATATGGAAGAAGCATACGTATGGGCAATGGTCGCTAAAGACTTTAATGTGCCTATCGCATCGGAGTCTGAGCTCGCTGTTCTCTATCACTTTGAAAAGCCAAAATATAAGCAGTTGAATAAAGACGCAGACAAAATTGTCGAAGCCATTTTAGACGGCGTTTACAGCCCTGCTGTTGTAAAGAGCTACGAGTAATCTTAGGCGACCAAATAGCCTCTTCAACAAATTGAAAAAAAAACAGCTACCATCATGGTAGCTGTTTTTATTTGTACTAGAGTTAACGCTGAAATCTTGGGCTGTTCATTGCAATTTCATCGACAAATGCGAGCTGTAAGGATTAAACAATAGTGACAAGTTATTTCGTACTTTCGTCATTTTTGTTGAAAATTAACGACACAGAATTAACACAAAAACGTTCGCCAGTTGTCTTCGGACCATCAGGAAAAACGTGACCTAGGTGGCTATCGCAGGCACTACAACGAATCTCTACACGCTTCATTCCGTGACTTAGATCTTCTATATAGCGTATTGCTGTATCGTTTACAGGAGCATCGAAGCTCGGCCACCCGCACCCAGAATCATATTTGTTATCCGACAGGAATAATGGGGCTTGGCAGCATGTGCAGCTGTAAACTCCCGTCTTGTGGTTATGTAGTAACTTACCGCTATAAGGGGCTTCAGTACCACGTAGACGACACACTTCGTACTCATCGTCAGTTAGGCGTTCACGCCAGTATTCATCAGGCTTTATCATCTTTTCTTCCTTTTGAATCACGTTAATATCTCTCCACATTCTCATTTATTATATTTACTTTTTTCTATAAAGGCTTGCATATGAGTCGTTTTGTAGCACATACTTTCTCACAAGAAAACATTGTACATATACACTCATAAGTGAATCGTCATTTAGAGGTATTTTACCCAACTGGAAGGGTGCAGAACCACTAGCAATGGTCAATTTTCAACCACTTACACTCAATTGTTAAGAAAAGCGTCGCTTTTTTTTGACATTAAACAAGTTAAGTCGGATTATCTATTGCAGATTTAGACTGGATTCTGTAATTTTACTACCAGTTATCTTTAATCAGAAATTAAGTTGTGGAGCAACTACAATGACTATCAAAGTAGGTATTAATGGTTTTGGCCGTATCGGTCGTTTCGTATTCCGTGCAGCGCAAGAGCGCAATGACATCGAAGTTGTTGGTATCAACGACCTTATCGACGTTGAATACATGGCATACATGCTGAAGTACGACTCAACTCACGGCCGTTTCAACGGTACTGTTGAAGTTGAAGGCGGTAACCTAATCGTTAACGGTAAAACTGTACGTGTTACAGCTGAGCGTAACCCAGAAGATCTTAAGTGGGATGCAATCGACGTAGACGTTGTTGCTGAAGCAACTGGTCTTTTCCTAACTGACGAGACTGCACGTAAGCACATCACTGCTGGTGCTAAGAAAGTTGTTCTTACTGGTCCTTCTAAAGACGCAACTCCAATGTTCGTTATGGGCGTTAACCAAGCAACTTACGCTGGTCAAGACATCGTTTCTAACGCTTCTTGTACTACTAACTGTCTTGCACCTATCGCTAAAGTTCTTAACGACAAGTGGGGCATCGAGTCTGGTCTAATGACTACAGTTCACGCTACTACAGCAACTCAAAAAACTGTAGATGGTCCTTCTGCTAAAGACTGGCGCGGTGGCCGTGGTGCTTCTCAAAACATCATCCCATCTTCAACTGGTGCTGCTAAAGCTGTAGGCGTTGTTCTTCCAGAACTAAACGGCCTTCTAACTGGTATGGCTTTCCGTGTACCAACAGCTAACGTTTCTGTAGTTGACCTAACAGTTAACCTAAAAGAAGCTGCTTCTTACGAAGAAATCTGTGCTGCAATGAAAGAAGCTTCTGAAGGCGAAATGGCTGGCGTTCTAGGTTACACTGAAGACCAAGTTGTTTCTCAAGACTTCATCGGCGAAGTTAACACTTCAGTATTCGATGCTAAAGCTGGTGTTGCTCTAACTGACAAATTCGTTAAAGTTGTATCTTGGTACGACAACGAAATCGGTTACTCAAACAAAGTTCTTGACCTAATCGCTCACATCTCTAAGTAATTTCTTTTTAGAAATAGCTTTAGATAAGCATTAGCAAAGACTGTTTTGAGCAGACTTTGAAAAAGGCGACCTTAGTGTCGCCTTTTTAATACCTGCTATCTTTTAACTTCGTCTATTTTAATCCACCAAGATAGCCCAAACGTAAAATTCAATTCCAATACTGGTTTGCTTGCACCTCTCATCACAAGCTTGAATCGAGTCAGCATTTGAATTCAATTTCCTTAGAAGGATCATGTAATGGATTTATCAACTCTACCTGCACTGGCTGTACTTTCTGACAACGTCACTATCGTTGAACACGAAGGTGTAAAACTGGTTCGCGTTATCCACGATAAAGCAAATGCAGCGATTTCACTGTTTGGCGGTCATGTCGTGTCATTCCAACCGCAAGGCCAAGAAGACCTTATTTGGATGAGCCAACAAGCTAAATTCGATGGAAAAACAGCACTGCGCGGTGGTATTCCAGTATGTTGGCCTTGGTTTGGCCGTATTGCAGCTCCTGCACATGGTTTTGCTCGTTCAAGCGAGTGGCAATTAATTGAGCACCGCGAAAGCGAAGCTGGTGTGATTGTAAGCTTGGGTCTAAAGCCTAGTGAAGAGACGCTGGCAGTATGGCCTCATCAGTTCGATGCTCGCTTAAATGTTGAGATTGGCGATGAGCTTAAAGTGACTTTGGATGTGAAGAATACCGATGAGCAACCATGGACTTTCTCTGGTGCGCTGCACACTTACCTAAACGTTGCAGACATCCATAACACAACAACCACAGGTATGGGTGCTGAGTACATCGACAGCTTACGAGGTGGCAAGATCTGCCAAGGCGGTGCTGAGCTTGTGCTAACCGACACCATTGACCGAGTGTACACTCAGCCAGAAGCTCAAATCTTAGTTGCGGACAAAAAGCTTAAGCGTACTTTAACAGTTGAAAACCAAGGGCATAACTCTGCGGTATTGTGGAACCCTTGGGCAGAAGGTGCTGCTGGTATGGGCGACATGCAAGATGATGGCTACCTCACCATGCTATGTGTTGAATCAACATTGCACGCACCAAGTTTAGAGGCAGGTAAAACACTTCAGCCTGGCGAAAGCCACCAGCTGATCACAACGATTTCTGTTCAATAACCTGTTCAGGAAAACTGTTCAGTCATCAGTTCACTACGCAAGATATATTAAAGGCCGGTTCACTCCGGCCTTTTTATCACTCTCAATCGGCTAACGCTCAAGCTTAACTCTGAGAATATCGAACTAACGTCTCTCTGTAGAGTGACAACAACGCTTCATCGTCTACTTTAACGCCGACCTTCTGCGCCGGGAATGAGCTCCACTCATCATTCATGTAACTACGCTGGTCGCTTTTCTGGATGGTCATGCCCTCTGCAGGTCCGTCAGTGACCACTCTAATCGCACCATTTCGGCACTCAAATAAAGAAGGTTGGATAACATAAGCAATGGCTGATGGATCGTGAACGTGACAGCCTTCCATTCCCACTTTTTCTGAGTAGAACTTCAAATAGTAACGGCTAACATCCCAGATGAACTGCCCGACCTCTCCAGCGTCATCTCTCAAATCATCCAAGTATTGAGCAGTAAAGAAGCTCTCCTCTGTTACATCAAGTCCGATAACCGTCACTGGCCATAATGCCGTGAAGACCTTGTCTGCAGCATGAGGATCATCGTGTATGTTCGCTTCAGCAAATGGTGTCACATTGCCCCTGTGGTCATTTTCGCCAAAGGCTCCACCCATAATGACCACTTCCTTAACCAAATCGACAATGTCAGGAGCGGCTTCCAATGCCAGAGCAAGGTTAGTGAGAGGACCAACCGCCACGAGTGTAATCTCTCCCGGCTCAGCACGAACACTATCAATAATGAACTGATAAGCGGGCTTCTCAATCGCTTTAACCTCTAGTGAACTCGGTGCTTTTACATCACCAAAGCCAGCTTCACCATGCACGACCACGGTAGCACCAACTGGGTCTCTGACTAATGGCTTATCAGTACCCTTTGCCACCAGCGCATTCATACCAAACTTTTGCTTCAGATAAAGCGCATTCTGAGTACCGTTATCTATCGTCGCATTGCCATAAACCGTCGTAATTCCCATCAGCTCAATCTCTGGGTGAGCTTCAGCAAATAGAATTGCCATTGCGTCATCGATGCCTGGGTCTGTATCGAGGATAATTTTCTTTGTCATATCAGTTTCTTATTCACGCTAGGAAAGAGTGAACAATACCCAGAAAAACGGCAGACAAACGTGACCAAAATCGAAGCAATGATTTTTAATGTTATCAGCCCCAACACTCCACATCTCCAGAGCCACTATCAACGACTTTTTTGTTTAGCCTGACAGAGACCTTTTTGATAGAATTTGCCGCCCTACTCTATGCTCTGAGATCGTCATGCACTACCAATGCCCTTTGTGTCACCAACCTTTATCTCAACACGATCGTACGTTTAAGTGTGAAAAGAACCATCAGTTCGATTTAGCAAAAGAAGGCTACGTCAACTTGATGCCAGCACACCATAAACGTTCAAAAGATCCAGGTGACAACAAAGAGATGATGCAGGCACGTCGTCGCTTCCTTGAAGGCAACCATTACGATCCAATGCGCCAAGCGGTAGTCGGATTATGCTCCAGCTACCTGCCAGACACAGATCCTAGCCTATTGGATATTGGCTGTGGCGAGGGATATTACACCAATGAAATCGCGTTGAATCTTCAAGATAAGAACGGCGCGATTTTTGGCCTAGACATTTCTAAGGTTGCTATCAAATACGCGGCTAAACGCTACCCAGCAGTCGACTTCTCTGTTGCCTCTAGCCATCGACTACCCTTCGCTGAAAACAGCTTAGACGGCATTCTACGCATTTATGCACCATGTAAGACAGAAGAGCTCCAACGCACAATTAAAGACAATGGTGTCATGATTACAGTAACACCAGCAAGCAGACATCTATATCAGTTGCGTGACGCCATTTATGATGGTGTGCGTTTACACGATGAAGATCCTGAATTGATCGAAGGTTTTACTCTTGAGCACCAAGAGCATCTAAACTATATGATGGAACTATCGGGGTCAGATGCATTCGACCTGCTACAGATGACGCCGTTTGCTTGGAAAGCGACTGAAGAGTTTAAACAACAACTCACCAACGCAGAGCAATTCAACTGTGAAGCTGACTTTATGCTAAGAGTGTATCGCAAACAGATTTAATTGATATTGATTATCGTTTGCATTGAAATCTCACCTTGCCTCCTTTAGTATGCGTGTTCTTCAAGGAGGCCTTTCATGCAACGTATTATTCTTATCGGATTAGCCACTCTTCTCACAGCTTGTGCTAATCAACCTTCAGAAAACACTTCTCAAAAAGTGGTTCAACCGGAAACCGTTTCCACCTACTACGATTACCAGTTTGCCTCACCACAAGGCGAAGCACTCTCTCTTAACGCTTTACCTCAAGAGCTGCTAGACGCTGACGTCATTCTTATTGGCGAATGGCACACTCACTCTGCCATTCACCGCTTTCAGACTGACTTCTTAAAAGCGCGTCAAAACGCAGATTCAAACATTGCCCTATCAATGGAGCAGTTTACCCGAGAGCACCAAGACACGCTTAACCAATACCTAAACGGTGAGATTGGTGAACAGGTGCTTATCTCCAAGGCTGCCGCTTGGCCAAATTACGAAAGCGATTACCGCGCACTAGTAGAGTTCGCAAAAGCCAATAATTTGGATGTTATCGCAGCAAACGCACCAAAGCCTTTCGTTCAATGTATTGGCCGTAAAGGGTTACCGTACCTAGAGCAGCTTTCTTCAGAACAGAGAGGTTGGGTAGCGACTGAAGTGAATACTGGCGATAGCCCATACAAAGACAAGTTCATGGCATCGATGCACCACGGTACGCCTGAACAAACTGAAAAGCAGTTTGCCGCTCAAGTAACTTGGGATGAAACCATGGCGGAATCAATTGTCGATTACCTAGCAACGAACCCAGACAAACAGGTGATTCATGTCGCTGGTAAGTTCCATACTGAAGGTGGTTTAGGCACAGCCGCTTCTATCTCGCGTCGCAATCCTGACCTGAAAGTTGCCATCATCACACCTGTTGACGCCTTGTCTTCAGATTCGCGTGATTACCAACTGCAAGTGCTGTCTCCACCCGTACGTTTTGTTCAGAAAGAGAACCGTATGAAGGCATACAAACACCTGTCTAAACGCAGCTCAGACCTACAATGTGACTAAGCTCGCTTAGCTTCCTAAATTGAACATGGGTATCGGCATAGGAATTGCTTAAATACCAAGCAGTTTTGATTAAGCAGAAGAAAGTGTAATGTGCGAATAAAAAAACATCACTATCGATGATTAATTGCACAAGTTTTTCACACCTCTGCCGATACTATGTTTAAGGATAGGTAAGGAGAACTATATGACGCCAGTAGGAACGAGTAATACTCAGCTATATTCACCTTCGCAGATGAACACTAAGAGTCAAGATAGCGAAGCTGAAAAGCCTGCGCCGCTTAAGGTTGAGCAAAATACGGTTAAGCTTTCTGAAGAGGGCAAAGCACTCTTATCTGCCCTTAAAGAAATCGATAAAGAAGCGAAGAAAGTTGAAGCAGAAAACGCGACAGTCACCGATAAAGTCGAGTCTTTCGCTCACGGCGCTCTAGGTATGGATCACCCAGATAAGATCGAAGAAGAGGATGACGGTTCTTATTCAGCGGGGCAATACCTGTCCGCAGCGGCAACCGTAGGCGGTATTCTTCTTGCTCTAATATAGCCTTACCCGCTGAGTCCTTTGAACGTATTTTATTCAAAATAAAAACGATTTGTCGTCACGACAATAGACCCGATTAGGTCAGAAAAACGAGTTCATTCCATAATTCCGCTCTCATTTTAATGGAATAATACTCGTGAAAAACACTTTTGAGCTTATTGATAAGCCAACCTTCTTTGGTGCGATTGCACTCCTCCTCACGATAGTTTTCCCGCTCATTCTGTTCCCTGCTCAAGGCGCAGACTGGATTGCGGTTGCGAAAACATTCATGACTGATCAACTTGGTTTTCTATATCTAGCGCTAGGTCTCGCAGCCTGTGCATTTATGGTGTACGTGGTGTTCAGTGATATGGGACAAATTAAACTCGGCGAAGCTGATGAAGAGCCTGAGTTTAAAACTGCTTCATGGGCTGCCATGCTATTTTGTGGTGGTATCGGTGCAAGTATCTTGTACTGGGGCTGTATTGAGTGGGCTTACTACTACCAATCACCTCCTTTCCAACTAGAACCTGGCAGTGAAGAAGCAGTACGCTGGGCAGCGACCTACGGTCTGTTCCACTGGGGACCAATCGCATGGTCTATCTACCTAATTCCGGCAATTCCTATCGCTTACTTCTTCTACGTACGTAAACAACCTGTTCTAAAGATCTCAAGTGCATTAATGCCTGTTCTTGGTGAACACCGTAGTAAAGGCGTACCAGGAAAGATCGTTGATATCCTATTCATTTTCGGCCTATTAGGCGGCGCAGCAACAACCTTAGGTTTGGCAGCTCCTCTAATCACCGAAGGCTTGAATCACCTGTTTGGCTTGCCGAAAAACAACCTAACACAAGTGACGGTTCTTTTGGTCTGTACTGCTATTTTTGCTTACTCGTCTTACGCGGGTTTGGAAAAAGGCATTAAGATCCTAAGTAACATCAACTTCTGGGGTGCAATGGGTCTATTGGCTTTCGTACTGATTGCTGGTCCAACGATCTTCATGCTGGAAACCGGCTTAGACTCGATTGGTCGTCTGCTGTCTAATTTCTTCGTGATGGCGACATGGGCTGAACCATTTGGTGGCTACGGCACATTCGAAAATACGCACTTCCCACAAGACTGGACGATTTTCTATTGGGCATGGTGGCTAGTATTTGCACCAAGTATGGGTCTATTTGTAGCGCGTATCTCTCGCGGTCGAACCATCAAACAAATGGTGTCAGGTTCTATCTTCTTTGGTTCGCTAGGTTGTTTCCTATTCTTCATGATCTTGGGCAACTACGGCCTGTCTCTACAACTGTCTGGCGAGCTAGATGTTGTAGCTGTACTAAACAATGAAGGCGCAACTAAGGCTATCTTCTCGATGCTGGCACAGTTACCGATGAGCACAATCGTTATCGCGGTATTTACACTACTGTGTATCATTTTCACTGCGACTACCTTTGACTCTATCTCATACATCCTTGCTTCTGTTGTTCAGAACAACGTGACAGAAGAACCAATGCGTTGGAACCGTATGTTCTGGGCATTCACACTGTCGTTCTTACCAACGATTCTGATGTTCCTAGGTGGCTTGAGTACGTTACAAACTGCAGCGATTGTTGGTGGCCTACCGCTACTGGCTATCTCTGTGATGTTGATGATTTCAGCAGTGCGCGCAACTAGCCTCGATTTACGTCACCAAGATGCATACATCGAACCAACCATCAATATCGAAGAGCTGCCAGACATGGATCCATGGTCAGCTGAAGGTATGGCACTGGCTCAGTTTGAGAAAGAGAGAGACGCTGCACAAGAAGCTGCAGAGCTTGAGCGTGTTGCTTATACAGAACTAGCAGCAGTGAAAAAAGAAATTCGCGCTTATGTGCTAGAACAAGGTTCACAAATGGAAACTCACGAGTTACCAGAGAACCTGCAGCAAGCACTTGAGCAGGCCGAGAGTAATCTTAGTGCCGCACAAGCGAAAAAGGTCGAGTTATCTGAGCAGGCTCAGAATGCTCGAATCGCGTTCAACCAAGTGGTTGCAGAACTACCGCTTGCTTGACTTTAGCCATGACGCTGCCCACGAGTTTGGGCCCTCCTAAATAAGCCAAAGGCTCACAGTGATGTGAGCCTTTTTTTATTTCTGTTCCAAATAGTTTGAGCTATTACTCAATTTTATATTTATGAAATAAATATGAAACAGAGTTGACACATTTGGGTGTTTTAATCACCCCGCTTATATAAAAAAGGACAAACAATGAAGCACCTTATAAAACCTGTTATCGCCGCAGTGGCAACGTCAACACTCTCATTCAATGTACTTTCAGCAGAAATCAAAAATGTCATTCTAATGATTGGCGATGGTATGGGACCTCAACAAGTTGGCTTATTGGAGACTTATGCAAACCAAGCACCTAACTCAATCTATAAAGGTCAAAAGACCGCCCTTTATCAGCTTGCTCAAGAAGGCGTGATTGGTTCATCTCTTACCCACCCAGAAGATGCGATTGTGGTCGACTCTGCCTGTTCCGCAACCATGCTTGCTACAGGTATCTACACAGGTTCAGAAGTTATTGGTATTGATTCCCAAGGCAATCACGTAGAAACCGTGCTGGAGAAAGCAAAAAAAGCGGGTAAAGCAACCGGGCTGGTTTCCGATACGCGCTTAACTCATGCTACACCTGCAGCATTCGCCGCGCATCAGCCACACCGCTCTCTAGAAAACCATATTGCTAGCGATATGCTGGAAACAGGCGTCGACGTGATGCTTTCTGGCGGGCTGCGTCACTGGATCCCGAAGTCAACAAATGACAAAGGCGAAACATACAAACAACTTAAGCAACTGACCCAAGGTGACGTTTACCTCAAGTCAAAACGTAAAGATGACCGAAATCTTCTTGCTGAAGCCCAGAAGGATGGCTATCAGTTAGCGTTTAACCGCAATATGCTCGACAACGCTAACGGCGACAAATTACTTGGTCTATTCGCGTACTCTGGCATGGACGATGGCATCGCATATAGCAATAAAAAGCTGAGTGGCGAACGCACACAACCGAGCTTAAAAGAGATGACGCAAAAAGCGCTTAACGTCTTATCAAAAGATGAAGATGGCTTTTTCCTAATGGTTGAAGGCGGTCAGATAGATTGGGCTGGGCACAGTAATGATGCAGGTACTATGCTGCACGAGCTACTTAAGTTTGATGAGGCAATTCAAACGGTATACGAATGGGCAAAAGATCGTGAAGACACCATCGTAATCGTGACTGCAGACCATGAAACCGGCTCTTTCGGCTTTAGTTATTCATCAAGTGAGCTACCAAAGCCACAAAAGCGCCCAGGTGAAGCCTTTACCGATCGTGATTATGCGCCAAACTTTAACTTCGGTGCATTCGATATTCTTGATGGTTTATACAATCAGAAACAAAGCTACTACAGCATGATCAGTGAGTATCAAAAACTCGACAAAGCTGCACAAACGCCTGAGAAATTCGCTGAGATCGTGAACAAAAATAGTGAATTTCCAATCACTGCAGAACAAGCGAAAAAGGTACTCGCAAGTAAGCCAAACCCATATCGATTGGCGCAACACAAATACCTTTCTGAAGAGAATGTTCCTGCCATCAACGATTTCGATGCATTTTTCCCATATAACGACCGTGGCAATCTACTTGCTCGAGAACAAGCAACAGGTCAAAACATTGTTTGGGGTACAGGCACACACACCCATACACCTGTAAATGTGTTTGCTTGGGGACCAGCAGAAAAGATATTACCAGTATCAAAAATCATGCATCACTCAGAGCTTGGTGAGTACATCAAACAGCAAGTAAATTAGCCTGATCTTTTTTGCTAGCTTCACTTAACGCCCTGCGGGGCGTTTTTTGTTGTAAGAATTTAAGCGAAGTAAGCTTCAAATTTAGGTAACGCCAAATAGCAAAACAGCCGCTGTGAGCGACTGTTTTTTTAATCATTAACGATTTGGGTGGTTCAAGATGTGGTCTTCCCAATCCACAACATCAATTTCGTACACGACTTTGTTGCGGACGCTTTCACCCGCAGCATGCATCTCAGACTTAGAGCCTGTAATTAATGGGTGCCACTCTGGAAGCGGCTTAGATTCGGATAGAAGACGATAAGCACACGTATCTGGCAGCCAATGAAACTCGTCGATCTTGTCACGAGTTAGCTTCAAACACTCTTCACCTGAAGTGAAACGGTTTGGGTAGTCCTTACAAGAACACGTTTTGTCATTAAGCCAGCTACACGCGACATTGGTGTAGTAAACTTCATCGCTATCTTCATCCATAAGCTTATGTAGGCAACACTTACCACAACCATCGCACAGAGATTCCCACTCTTGCTCGGACATCTGCTCTAGTGTTTTTTCTTGCCAAAATGGATTCGTCATAGGATTACTTCTTACTCTTTTACTGGGGTGCGTGTTATACCGCTAGCCCATAAAAAGTTCAAGGATAATAATTGTTCATTCTTTGATCCAATCAATAGCTGTCACTGCGATTGTTTTTTGCTAATATCGCGCACCCTGTTATTTAGTGAGTTTAATTTGATGGAATGTCGCCTAGGTTGTGGAGCATGCTGTATCGCTCCGAGTATTACATCTGCTATTCCTGGAATGCCGAATGGTAAACCTGCGGGTGTGCGCTGCATTCAATTAAACGAACAGAATCTCTGTAAGCTGTTTGGTCAAGACTCACGTCCTAAAGTGTGTCATCAGTTCAAGGCTTGCCCTGTCGTTTGTGGTAAAACCGATCAAGAAGCACTCGATAACCTTATTGAGCTCGAAGCAATAACCTAGCAAAATTTTTCTTTTTATATATGCCCAAGATTTCACAACTTTGATAAATCTAAACTATCTTGTTGATACTGGTACAGATTAATAAGGATCGTTATGAATAGGTATATCGCAGAAATGTTTGGTACGTTTTGGTTGGTGTTAGGTGGTTGTGGTAGTGCCGTCTTAGCCGCTGCTTTTCCCGATGTAGGTATTGGCCTGCTTGGGGTCTCTCTTGCCTTTGGTTTAACCGTACTCACCATGGCTTTCGCTATTGGGCATATATCCGGTTGCCACCTCAACCCAGCTGTCACTATTGGCCTTTGGACTGGTGGCCGTTTTGATGCCAAAGATGTTGTCCCTTACATCATTGCTCAAGTACTCGGCGGTATTATTGCCGGCGGCGTATTATTTGTGATTGCCTCCGGCCAAGCTGGCTTTGATGCTGTTTCATCAGGTTTTGCGTCTAATGGCTTTGGAGAGCACTCTCCCGGTGGTTACTCACTAACCGCAGCACTGGTTTGTGAGGTTGTGATGACCATGGTGTTCCTATTCGTGATCATGGGCGCGACCGACTCTAAAGCACCCGCGGGATTTGCACCCATCGCGATTGGTCTCTGTTTAACCCTAATTCACCTTATCAGTATTCCTGTAACCAATACCTCTGTGAACCCAGCTCGAAGTACGGGTGTAGCGGTATTTGTTGGTGACTGGGCCGTTTCTCAACTATGGCTATTCTGGGTTGCTCCAATTATTGGTGCGGTGATCGGTGCGGTGATATACAAAGCCGTTCGAGGATCGGATTAAGCACAGAGAAGACTTGGATAAAAGAAGCTTTAAGTGATAAAAGAAAAAGCCGCTTAGTGATGATTCACCAAGCGGCTTTTTTAGATCTTATGACGACCGAGTAAGGAGTGCGAAAGCGTGGTGCCATCCACCAGCTCTAGCTCACCACCAACGGGAACACCATGAGCGATTCGGCTCGCGTTCACTTCATGGGCATTACAAAGCTCGGCAATGTAATGTGCTGTCGCTTCCCCTTCAACAGTAGGGTTAGTCGCTAGGATAACTTCAGAGATATCACCACGGCGTAGGCGGTAGTCCAAAACATCGAGGCCGATGTCACTTGGACCAATACCATCGAGTGGTGAAAGGTGCCCCATAAGCACAAAGTAACGACCAGAGTATTGGCCAGTTGCTTCGATAGCTGCAATATCAGCTGGGCTTTCTACTACACAGATTTGACCATTTTCCTGACGTTTAGGATTGGTACAAATGTGGCAGGTATCTTCTTCAGTAAAAGTACGGCACTCATTGCAGTGACCGATTTCAGTCATTGCTTGGCTAAGAGCATCAGCCAACTGAAGGCCGCCTTTTCTATCGCGCTGTAACAAATGAAAGGCCATACGCTGCGCCGACTTGGGGCCAACCCCAGGTAGACAACGTAAGGCCTCCATCAAATGCTCCAGCATATGACTGGTACGCATATTTAACCGTTCTAATTTTCAAATAACGGTCCGCTCAAGTAAGACAAGAACAAACCCTTAGAAATAAGTCGCTTAGAAAGGCATCTTCATGCCTGGTGGAAGTTGCATTCCGCCAGTGATGCTAGCCATTTTTTCTTTTTGAGTTTCTTCAACACGACGAGCCGCATCGTTGAAAGCAGCAGCGATAAGATCTTCAAGCATCTCTTTATCGTCTTCCATTAGGCTTTCATCGATATCAACACGGCGAACGCTGTGGCTACCAGTGATTGTTACTTTTACAAGGCCAGCACCAGATTCACCTGTTACTTCCATATTTGCGATTTCTTCTTGAAGCTTTTGCATGCGCTCTTGCATTTGCTGGGCTTGCTTCATCATGTTGCCCATACCGCCTTTACCAAACATGTTAATACTCTCTGGTCTAATTGGTTTATTAAAATTTATTAAGCTATAAGCGCTTAAATGGGGGTTAAAGCAGTGTGATTCAACCCCTCGGTGTTCAGTTCTTCGATCGGCGTATCTAAGATGATACGCCCATCACTAAATCAAAATTAACGTTAGATAGGACGAACACTATCTCTGTCGAGCTCTGCAGCGAAGCGTCTTTCGATAAACTGTACGTTGGCATCGTTTTCCAAACTGGTAAACGCGTCTTTCAACTTACCTTGGTACAGCCTTTCTCGTAATTCTAGTGGTGTTTCACCACCATCACCGATTTCAACACTTAGATGACACTCTTCCCCGAGTACCGTATTCAGAGACTGTAACAGTTCACTCTGCGCTCGGTCCGTATTCAAGTGAGCCTGGCTCGATCTCAAGGTTAACGTTATCGATGTATCGTTTTTAGTAAATACAGAGTTCAACGCTAACTGTTCAACAAGCTTAGCTGTCTCTAGCTTTTGAATCGTGGCAGACCACTCATCTTGAGCAATCGACTCATTCAGCAGTTTTTCAACCATTTCTGGCGTTTTGACGTGCTCTAACGCTCGCTTGATCTGAGTAGGTGTAAGCTCTTTGCTCGCCTCTTTTACAACAGGTTTAGACGGTTTCCAGCGATAAGGTTCATTATCATTGGTAACATTTTCTGTCGGAGAGGTCGGTAAAGAAGCTGGCGACACCCGCTCAGAACCACCGTGTTGCTGAGCAACTCGGTCAAGAACTGAAGTTTTAGCAGGTGTCGCTTTAGCCTTTTTTGGCGCTGAACCTTTGCCATCCTGTGCTGCACTACCTCTACGCTGAGAGCGCAATTGGTGGCGCAAACCACTGACAGGTGATGCCGGACGAGCAGGCTGCCCTTCTGGAGCAGACGGTGCAACGTTTTGTGGCTGAGCCGGAGCTTGATTCTGATAGCTCACTTGCTGCTGAGGCTGTGCTTGTTGAGCCATAGGACTCATCGACTGCTCTGAACCGTAGCTAGGACGTTCGTCATAAGCTGGCGGCGCATCATACTGGCTTTGCGGGTAATCCTGCTCTGGATAACCTTGATGACCAGAATGCTCAGGGTAGCCTTGTGAATTCGGATACTGAGCCGGACTTTGCTGCGGAGCTTGTTGTGCAGGTTGCTGCTGCATCTGCGGCTGTCTCGGAGCGGCCGTTGGCGCTGGTTGACTAACCGGCTGAGCTTGACTCTGAACCGGCGCAGCAACAGGGCTTGTCGACTGAGTAGAGATAGCCGTTGCTACGCTTTGCTCTGCAGGCCTAAATGCCAACATGCGTAAAACCACCATCTCAATACCAACACGTGCGGTTGGCGATAACGGTAAGTCTTCACGACCTTTTAGCACTATCTGGTAATAAAGCTGAATATCTTGAGGGCTTAACGCTTTACTCAGCAGTTCAAGCTTCTCTGCGTCAGGCTGCGCTTTGTCTAAGGTAGACGGCAACGCTTGATACATGGCGAGACGATGAAGTTGCGCAGCAAGTTGATTCAGCAAACCATCCCACTCTACGCCATTCTCAGCCAAGTTTTGGATACAAGCCATCGCTTCTTGTGGCTGCTTACTGCTAATAGCCTCAAGTAGATGGATCGCTTGATCGGTATCTAATGTGCCAAGCATGTGCGCAACCGTATCAGTCACGACATTGCCGTTGCCTAATGCGATAGCTTGGTCCGTCAGGCTCAAGGCATCACGCATACTACCGTCGGCGGCATGAGCAATCATTCCAAGGGCACGAGACTCAGACGTTACCTTCTCTTGTTCAAGAATATGGTCAAGCTGCTCGTGAATATTATCAACGCTGATCGGCTTAAGATGGAACTGCAAACAACGCGACAAGATAGTCACTGGCAGTTTTTGTGGATCGGTCGTTGCGAGCAAGAATTTCACATACTCAGGCGGCTCTTCTAACGTCTTTAGAAGCGCGTTGAAACTGTGCCTAGAAAGCATGTGTACTTCATCGATAAGGTAAACCTTAAAGCGACCACGCGCTGGCTTGTACTGAACATTGTCCAGAAGCTCGCGGGTATCTTCTACCTTAGTACGTGATGCCGCATCGATCTCTAGTAGATCAACAAAGCGACCTTCATCGATCTCTTTACAAGTTGCACATTCACCACAAGGGGTTGAAGTAATGCCGGTTTCACAGTTAAGTCCCTTAGCAAACAAGCGGCCGATGGTCGTTTTACCGACACCGCGAGTTCCGCTAAATAGGTACGCATGGTGCAACCTATTTTGGCTAAGGGCATTCTCTAATGCTGTTAAAACATGGGCTTGACCAACCACTTCTTTGAATTTGGTTGGTCGCCATTTTCGCGCTAACGCAAGATAGCTCATGAATAATTCCGAAAAGGATTAGTGGCCGTCGAATTCGCAGATGCTAAACACTTCTAGACCTAAGCCTTCTAAGCGCTTGTCACCACCGATTTCTGGAAGATTAATTACAAATGCAGCGTGCTCTACCACACCACCAAGCTGACGAATCAACTTTGTTGTCGCTTCAATCGTACCGCCAGTTGCTAGTAGGTCATCAACCATCAGCACTTTATCGCCTTCAACGATAGCATCAGTATGAATTTCTAGTGTATCTGTGCCGTACTCAAGCTCATAAGATTGTCCCACAGTTTCACGAGGCAGTTTGCCCGGCTTACGCACAGGAATGAAGCCAACACCTAGCTCTAATGCTAAAGGCGCACCGAATAGGAAACCACGAGCTTCAGTACCAACGATCTTAGTAAAGCCCATGTCCTTGTATGTTTCCGCTAACAACTCGATAGTCGCTTTGTAAGCTGCTGGGTCTTCCATCAAGCTTGTTACGTCACGGAACAAAATACCCGCTTTAGGGTAATCAGGAATGCTTTTGATGCTTGCTTTGATCAGAGAGATTTTTTCTGTGTTCATAATCTTATGCACTTCATTAGGCCGCTTTCCAAACTCTGGTTAACGAATCAAACATCAACGCTTGAAATTAAGGAAAGGTACGATTGGTATTCATTGCAACGAGAGTCATAACTCTAATTGCTGAAATAATAAACGCCCGCTATACAAGCAGGCACACTGGCTTAATGGTAGTGATTTTCTTTGCTGTCAGCAACCAACTCATGGGTTGGAAGTCGCATAAACCATGTGAGAAGAATAACAAGTACACAAATTAGGAAAGCCTTGACCCAAATGAGTGGAGCAAAGTAGATAGATAACGCAAAACTCAACAAGATAAAGAATACGCCACGCGTTTTAACTTGCTTGGTGACAGCGCCGTGTTGGTACCAGTTTTCTAACAGAGGACCGAGCGTTTTATGCTCATGCATCCATTTGTGAACTTTTGGATTGCTTCGCATGAAACATGCACTAGCAAGAAGAAGGAAGGGAGTGGTTGGCAGAACGGGTAATACAATCCCTAGAACTGCGAGAAAGATACAAAGGCCACCAGCAATATTCAGGCTTAAAACTCGAACGCTAATTGTGGCCTCCTTGAGTTAGCTATCACCATTTGGCGACGACAGCTTAACTAAAATGTTGCGTAGCCATTAAATACACGGATCAACGTTAGTGTTGCTGGTAGTAATGGAATCATTAAAAATGCGGCTAGAAAGCCTAAAAAGTAGAATACATTAAACGGGTCTTTAAAGTCTTGATTATCTGCCATGATTGCTTCTTGTTTTTGTTAGTAAAGGTAAGTCCAGTGGCGAACCAAACCCGCTTTGCTAAATAGACATTTAACAAAAAAGGCATAGCCACACCATTTGCGCAACTATACCTTAATCAATTATTCACAAAAACCGAGGGAATATAGGGTTAATCGGTTGTCCCTTGATGGATATCCAAGCTGAAACTTGCCGCTCCAAGCAGGCTCAACGACAACTGACAGCCCTGCTCTATTGGCAAGTCTCTGGTGATAAAGTTCTTTTTACAGTTATCGCCTAAGCGTTCACCTGCTGCAATATGTTGATTCATTTCACCATTCGACCAACGCCCATCCAAACCCGCAGGCAAAATTGAGATGGTGCCCTCAGCGAGGTTAGCAACTCCAAACAGCGCGTTGACAGGTGTTGAACACGCCGAGCAGCGAATCCCTTTCTCCAAAATTTCAGCGATATCTTTGAGGTCAGCACTAAAATCTTTTCTGTTTCTTAAGTAATCGTGGAACAAAGCTCTCACTAACAAGGTAGTCGCAGAGCCACCATTTTCAGAAGACGCTGAATCGACAAGGTAGAAAGCAAACTGCCCATTCATCGTCCATGCATAATCAAATACAAGCGGCATCATTTCCGTTGATTGCAACAAACGGTAGCTGCAACGCCATGAGCCTTGTCTTGTGTCTTTGTCTGGTAACAACGCGTGCAACAAATCTCTTGCTGCGCTTGGGTTGTCCTGCAAGTAATTCAGGTGCCAATGTAACTCTTGGTCTTCCGGGATCTCTCCTCCATCATCCACACAAAACCACTGGCTTGAGAAATCTCGTTGATCTGAAAGGTTGTCGAACGAATCTGTTAATGTGTTGGCAATCGCACTGCTTAGATGACCGTGGTCCTCTAATGGCTTAGCTAAAAAGTCTTTAATACCAAATCGTAGTGCTTTCGCTACATCAGACATGTCATCTGTCGCAGACACCACAATCATAGGCAGTGATGGGTACTCTAAACTGAGCTCTTCTACAAGCTCGATACCGTCCAGGATCGGCATTGATAAGTCACACACAATTAAATCTGGCGCTGCATCTCTGAGCTTCTGCAAAGCGTCCAGTCCGTTTTCAGCCTCAACCACTTTATAACCAACCTTTTCAAGGTAAGCGCCGGTTATACGGCGAAAAATAGGATCATCATCAACCAACATTACGCATTTCTGGTTCATCACTTCCTGTGCCGAGGTCATTACTGGCTGACTGTGAGTTTTGTACATAATTTCTAACCTCACAAAACTAAGTCGAATTATTATTGTTATCTGTTCTAAGAACTAATATAAAACTTAGTAATAAAATGCTAAATACACAAATGTTCACTCTTTACTGGTAATTCGTGACAAGGCTTGGAATACTTGTAAATAGTGCAACAAGTTGACATGACGCAAACATTGATCTCAATGTTACGTATAAATTAGATGAGATTGTAAACAAATGTGTCTGGATTTATGAAATTAGATGATTTAAACCTCTTTCGACTCGTCGTTGAAAATGGGAGCTACACCGCAACATCGCGCAAGACTATGATTCCGGTTGCGACCATCACACGACGCATCCAAGCTCTAGAAGACTCGCTAAACCTGAGACTTCTCAATAGACACGCGCGTAAACTCTCTTTAACAGAGGCTGGCGAACGTTTCTTTAATGAATGCTCTCCACTGCTGCAACGTCTCTCTTCAACTGCTGAAGAACTGACGGATGTTTGTAAAGGTGCTTCCGGTAAGATCCGCATTACAGCGCCTTCCAACCTGACTAAGCGCATGATGATGCCAATGTTCAGCGACTTCATGACTCAATACCCAGATATCAATATTGAGTTGATGATGAACAACCAAGCTGATCAACTCGACCCTACAGAGTGGGACGTGATTTTCAGAGTAGGTCCGCAACGTGATTCAAGCCTCATCGCTCGAAAAATCAGTGAAGTAAAAGATATTCTTATAGCGAGCCCTGATTACTTAGCGAAGAACCCTGCACCGAGCCATGCTGAAGAACTGGCGAACCATTCATTGCTTAAAGGCTACCCACTGATTAAGTGGCAGCTAAGTAACTCGAATGATGAGACAGTAGTTAACAGTGAAAAAGGCCGCTTCAACGCAAACGCACTTAATGTGGTGAGACAAGCTTGTTCTGAAGGTCTAGGTATCACACTGATGCCAGACGTGATGATTCGCGAATACATTGAAGACGGTAGCCTAGTACAAGTACTGGAAGACTGGAGCGCTAACCCGCGTGACATCTACATGCTTTATAACCACAAAGACCATCTACCTGAGAAAGTTAGATTGTTTATTGATTTTGTGATCGCTTACCACATTCACTAGGTTAATCCCCTACTTCAAAAACAAAAAAACCAGAGCCGATGCTCTGGTTTTTTATATTCTTGCCACTAACGAAAACTAAGCGCCTTCGTTGTGTAACTCTAGGTTCGCTAGATCTTGTTGGATCTCACGCTGAATCTTAGAATCGTCATTACGTAGAGAGTCTAGGAAATCTAGGTACGCTTGGTCGATATCACCCGTTACATACTCGCCATTAAACACAGAAGTATCGAAACGCGCGATGTCTTGGTTGCCCATGCCTACCGCAGAAATCAAGTCTGGTAGCGTTTGGAAGATCAGAGCGTCTGCGCCAATCTGCTTACAGATCGTTTCATTGTCACGACCATGAGCAATTAGCTCAGTCGCGCTCGGCATATCGATACCGTAAACGTTAGGGAAGCGAACCTCAGGAGCCGCTGACACCATGAACACTTTGTTTGCGCCAGAGTCACGGGCCATCTCAATGATCTGCTCTGAAGTGGTACCGCGTACAATAGAGTCATCAACCAATAGAACGTTCTTATCCTTAAACTCAGAGCGAATTGCGTTGAGTTTACGGCGAACCGACTTCTTACGCTGCTGCTGTCCAGGCATGATAAACGTACGACCAACGTAACGGTTTTTCACGAAACCTTGACGGTATGGCTTGTCGATAGCTTGAGCGATACGCAGTGCAATGTCGTTAGAGGTTTCTGGAATTGGGATAACCACATCAATGTCTAAGTCTGAATACTCTTCTTTAATACGCTTACCGAGTAATTCACCCATCTCAACACGTGCGCTGTACACAGAGATTTTATCGATGAATGAATCAGGGCGTGCAAAGTATACAAACTCAAAGATACATGGGTTTAGTTGTGGGTTGTCTGCGCATTGCTTAGTGAAAAGCTCGCCATCGAATGTTGCATAGATAGCTTCACCAGGTGCCACATCGCGCATGAAATCAAAACCAACAGCATCCAGTGCTACCGACTCAGACGCTACCATGTACTCTGTTTTACCTTCGACTTCACGCTTACCTAGACACAGTGGACGAATACCGTGTGGGTCGCGGAATGCGATCATACCGTGGCCGATGATCATAGCTGTTACTGCGTAAGCACCACGAATTGTGCGGTGTACGTTTGATACAGCGCGGAAAACATCATCTGAAGTCACGTTACCTTTAACCGTATCGATCTCATGAGCCAATACGTTCAATAGCACTTCTGAATCCGAAGTAGTGTTCACATGACGACGGTCTTTTTCAAATAACTTTTCGCGAACTTCATTTGCGTTCGTTAGGTTACCGTTGTGAGCCAACGTGATGCCAAAAGGCGAGTTTACGTAGAAAGGCTGAGCTTCCGACGCGCTTGAGCTACCTGCAGTCGGGTAACGAACATGGCCAATACCAACGTTACCTTGGAGGCGTTGCATGTGTTTTGCTTCAAAAACATCTTTTACTAAACCGTTCGCCTTACGCAGACGGAAACGATTGCTTTCTATGGTACAAATACCAGCGGCATCTTGGCCACGATGCTGCAATACCGTTAAAGCGTCATAAATAGACTGGTTTACAGGTGTTGAACCCACGATTCCAACAATACCACACATGTCCTAATCCTCGATTTTTCGACATTAACTGGCGCTATAGCGCGCCAGATAAGAAACTAGATGTTGCTTGTAAATGCTCGAAGAACGGCGCAATGATTCGACTAAATTCCGGAACCAACTGCGAATTCTTCCACCACTCAGAACTTGGGAATGCAGTAAACGCATCCATGAAAAACAACACTGCAGAAACAATCAAAACACCACGTAAGCCACCAAAGACGACACCGAGGATTCTGTCTGTACCTGACAGGCCTGTTTTCTGAACTAGCTGCCCGATAACATAGTTAACTAAAGCACCGACAACTAACGTTGCAACAAACAATGCTGCTATCGCAGTTCCGTTTCGAAACATCTCATCTTCGATATTGGTGAAGTACACCGCTAATTTTGCGTAGTACTGGCTAGCAATAAAAAATGCTCCAAACCAAATAACGAGTGACAACGCTTCTTTAGCGAAACCACGAACTAAACTGATCACGGCAGAGAAGCCGATCACGCCTAAAATGACAAAATCTAACCAATTCATGAATTCTTCATCTTAAGTTGGCGCGCATTTTAACAGAAAAAATGCTGACGCAAACGTTTTCTTATGGATTTAACGGTTTAAATTTGAGCAATTGGCCTTTTGAACCCGTAATTTTTTCTAATTCCTTAATTTGTCGCTCAAGTTTGGATTTAGATACATCTGGGCCAATAATTACTCGCGTAAAAGTTTTTTCTTGCTTGGTGTGAGCCTGATAACCACGCTTTTGCAAATCCTTAACCACGCTTTTCGCGTTGTCAGCATTCTTCAAAGCCATCAATTGAATGATCCAAGCGCTGTCTTGGTACTCATTTTTTTCAGGTACTGGCTTAACCACAACCGCCACTTTATCTGCTTCTTTTTCAGAAGCCGATGCCGTTTGGGTTTCTGATGACCCACCGCTTTCGGCCACTCGCTCGACTGGAGAATCCGGCAGTGCAATCTGATCTTCCACTGGGTCAAGAACCTCAAACACTTCCACATTGCTATCAAGCTCGGGCTTAATAGGAATGCTCGCAAACTCTTCTTTGTAGTGAAGTTTTTTACCATCAAGCACATCTGGCAATACAATCACGCCAATGGCCACTAAAATGATGGTGCCGACTAAGCGGCTCTGAAATTTACTTGCCATCTAGTTTCCTTTTTTCTGCCAATGCTCCAGCACTTCCCCTACTGTATGGAAAGAACCGACCACCAACACGACATCGTCTTCACCTTTCGCTGATGCTAACGCCGCCTCAAACGCCGCAACCGGGTTTGTATGCTGCTCAACACCTTGAGGAAGGCTCTGACAAAGTTCAGCTGCCGTTGCTGCACGTGGCCCTTGTAGAGAAGCTGGGTACCAGTGTGTTGCAATTGGTGCTAACACTTCTAATGTTGCTGGAATGTCTTTGTCATGAAGCATAGCGACTACAACGTGCAAGTTCTTGCCCGCATATTTTTTAGTAACTTGCTGTGCAAAGTATTCTGCTGAATGTGGGTTATGAGCCACATCGAGCACAATCACAGGCTGGTCACTAATTTGTTGCATGCGCCCAGGAAGCTGAGCGTTCTTCAAACCATTAACCACGTTCACATCGCTAATATCTAACTCTGATGTGCCCAGTGCCATCAATGCCGTTGCCGCGTTCGGGAGTGGCAATGTTGGGATAGGAAGCGACTCCAGTTGGAATGCACCGCTATGCCAGTTCCAAGTATCGCCATCAACGGCATAGGTATATTGAATACCGACCTGATAAAACTCGGCTTTGATATCATCGGCGTGCGCAGCAACCGTCGCTGGAGGCT
The DNA here is from genome assembly GCF_013114585.1 of Vibrio sp. 99K-1. Classification (NCBI taxonomy): domain Bacteria; kingdom Pseudomonadati; phylum Pseudomonadota; class Gammaproteobacteria; order Vibrionales; family Vibrionaceae; genus Vibrio; species Vibrio sp. 99K-1. The sequence continues at coordinate 13,971 of NZ_VTXF01000031.1, read as the reverse complement.
TAGGTTGACCACAGATAGCCGGCTTACCGCTACGATAGATTCCCGCCTTCTCAAAACCAATCACATTGATGTCATCGCCAAGCCAATCAACATGGTCAACCGCCAAGCTCGTAATGACAGACACATCGTGATCAACGATATTAGTAGCGTCTAAGCGCCCGCCGAGGCCAACTTCTAACAATACAACGTCGACCGCTTCCGTTTGAAAAGCGCGCAACGCAGCCAAAGTACCGTATTCGAAGAAGCTCAGGCTGATTTCACCACGTTCTTTCTCAATAAAGTCAAAAGACTGAACCATCTTTTCATCAGATAGATCTTGACCATTGATACGAACGCGTTCGTTGTAGCGAATTAAGTGAGGAGAGCTGTAGACACCAACAGAGTATCCCGCATCTAATAGAATGGCTTCCATCAGTGCGCACGTTGAGCCTTTGCCGTTGGTTCCGGCAACGGTAATGACGTGTTTAGCAGGTTTGGTAAGATTTGCCTTAGAGGCGACGGCCTGAACTCGGTCTAGTCCAAGATCAATAGCACTGGTGTGGATGTTTGATAAATAATCAAGCCACATCTCCAAAGAGGATGTGGCTTGAGGAATAGGTTGTTGACTCATCTAACTCATAACCATAATAAAGTTGGTTTGTTAGAAGGTACTTTACCCTTTTTCTGGCGCTTCTGGTACTTCATAAGCAGCTTCATTCGGTGAATCGTTCACAGAAACTACTAATGGTGAAGGCTGATTGGTCATTTTTGCAACTAGGCTAGCTACGCGCTGACGCATTTCACGACGGTCAACGATCATATCGATAGCACCGTGGTCTAGTAGGAACTCACTACGTTGGAAACCTTCAGGTAGGTCTTCACGTACTGTTTGCTCGATTACACGACGACCAGCAAAACCGATCAGTGCTTTTGGCTCACCGATATTGATATCGCCAAGCATGGCCAAACTTGCAGAAACACCGCCCATTGTTGGGTCAGTCATTACTGAAATAAACGGCAGGCCTTTCGCAGATAGACGCTCAAGTGCAGCACTGGTTTTTGCCATTTGCATTAGAGACATTAATGCCTCTTGCATACGCGCACCACCACTTGCAGAGAAACAAACTAAACCACAGTTGTTTTCAATAGCAGCATCTACAGCACGAACAAAACGAGCACCTACTACAGAGCCCATTGAACCGCCCATGAATGAGAATTCAAACGCACACGCTACGATTGGTAGACCTAGTAGTTCACCTTTCATTGCTACAAGTGCGTCAGTTTCACCACTGTTCTTTTGAGCAGCAGAGATACGCTCTTTATAACGCTTAGAGTCTTTGAACTTCAGTTTGTCTTGCGGCTCAAGATCAGTACCAAGTTCAACACGCTCACCTTTGTCTAGGAATGTTTCTAGGCGGCGACGTGCTTTCATGCGCATGTGATGGTCACATTTTGGACATACTTCTAGGTTACGCTCTAGCTCAGCATGGTAAAGCACCTGCTCACAAGAAGTACATTTAGTCCAAACACCCTCAGGGATAGACGCTTTACGAGATGTTACGATGTTGCTTTTTTCTAAAATCTTTTCAAGCCAACTCATGGAAGACCTTTTGTTTCGATTCTTCCGCTTGATTGCGAAAGAAATAAATTTGGGAATTATGCGAGGAGATTAAAGCACATAAAACAGCAAGTGTAGATAAAAAACTGGTTGTACCTATTTTCTTGAGCTATTTTACGCACGATTTCGCAATATTTTTTGAACCTAAGTCCCACATTTAGTTCAAATTATCTGGAAGAAACAGAGGACCAATTGGCTCTCTTGGAAGACCGAATTCTTCTGGATAATCCACATCAACTAAATAGAGACCTTCGGCTTTAGCAGTTGCTCCAGCCAACTTACGGTCTTTCGCTTCAAGTAACCACTTGATCCACTCTGGCTTCTGCTCACCTTTACCAACGGCAATTAGGCTACCCGTAATGTTTCTCACCATATGGTGCACAAACGCATTCGCCTTAATATCAATCACGATGTAATGGCCATGACGAGTCACGTTCAAGTGAATCATATTTCGCCACGGGCTATGAGACTGGCAGTGCGTTGCTCTAAACGACGTAAAATCATTTTCACCCAGCAAGTACTGACCTGCCTCATGCATCTTTTTCTCGTCAAGGTGACCATGATAATGGCTCACGCCTGAATTTAAGATTCCAGGACGCAGTGCATGATTGAAAATGATATAGCGGTAGCGACGTGCCGTTGCAGAGAAGCGAGCATGAAAATCTTCATTCACTTCTGTTGCCCAACGAACAGCGATGTCTTTAGGCATGTTGGCGTTTGCACCCATTGTCCATGCCACCATTTTGCGGTCGACATTGGTTTCAAAGTGAACGACTTGTCCCGTACCGTGAACACCGGCATCCGTTCGTCCTGCACATTGAACTTCTACTGGGTGATTTGCGACAACCGAAAGAGCCTTTTCCAATTCTTCTTGGACACTTTTCACGTCTCGTTGGCGTTGCCAACCAAAGTAGTGGGTACCGTTATATTCAATACCTAAAGCAATTTTCATGTTCTTGTTCTCTTTGAAAATGGGCGAGAAGTATATACGGAAATGAGTGCTATCCCAAATAGGATGGGACTAAATCTACAATATTAAAAGCACGACCCGCCAAAAATAAAGGGTAGCCAATGCTACCCTTTATATCTCGCTCAATTTATCGGCCGTTTAACGTATCGATAAGATTCTTAGCTTCGCGACGAATATCGTCGCTTCCGTCGACTATCGCTTCTTCTAGAAGCTTAATCGCGCCTTGAGAGTCACTCATCTCAATGTAGATTTTGGCGAGATCAAGCTTACCAGCGGCTTCAGCGTTACTATCAACATCATAGTTTCCTATATCGCCAATCACATCAGGGAATTCGTTAAGACCAACATCCAGCTTCAGCTCTTCTTCGTCTGGGTTAATAGCATCTTCACCTTCTTGCTCAACTTGAGCCATCAACTCATCGATGGTCATGTATTGCTTATCACGACTATTCGATGATTCGGTCAGGTTATCTTGCTGCGCCCAGTTCTCTTCTTTGATCTTAGGTTCAGCTTGCTGTTCTGCAGACGCCCAGATCTCTTGTTGATCATCCGGCACACCATCTTGCATGCTCGATTGCTGTTCTGGTGCAAGATTAAAACCTTTCCAATCTTCACCGCCCACTTCAAGCATTGCATCAATATCTAACCCAGCGCTATCAATCGATGTCGCATCTAATGGCTTCTCGAACATGTTGTCGACTGTGTCTTGAACATCTTCTGAAAGCAATTCAGCCAAATTAGTTTCATCAAAGTTATCGAAGCCTTCTAACGGCTCGTCTTCAACTTCATTCACCTCAGTGCTAGGTGCTAAAGGTGCGCTTGTTGATTCGTTCGCTTCTGGGAATCCAGCTAAATCTGCTTCATTGACACCCGAGAAATCATCCGCACCAGCAAAACTTTGTGGGTTCGAGAACAGGTCATGCAGTGCGTCTTGCTCTTCTCCCTGCGGACTAAAGGCAGTTAATGGCGTAGGCTTTTCTGCAAACGCATCAGAGATCGCTTCATCTTCACCGTATTCAGGCAAATCGAACTCGTCAAACTGTACCCCTTGCTCTTCTGCCACAGGCTCAGCACTGCTCTGCTCAATATCGTCTAAAACAGAGTCCGCTTTAGCGCTTTCTTCATCGTATTCTGGAAGGTCAAGATCATCGAACTCAAACTTCTCACTGCCATCCGATAAATCCTGCTCTAACTGAGCTTCATCAGGTTCACTAACAGCCTCTGCAAGTGCGTCTTCCTCACCAAACTCTGGTAGCTCAAAGTCGTCAAACGAGAATTCGTCTTCACTTGGTTGCTCTGTAGCTTCTGGTTGTGGTGCTGTTTCAGGTTGCGGCTCAGCTTGTGCTTCTGTGCTAACTTCTGCCTCAGCTTCCGCTAACGCGTCTTCTTGATTAAATTCTGGAAGCTCGAAGTCATCGAACGAGAACTCGTCTTCGCTCTGTTGTTCTACAACTTCTGGCTGTGAGGCTACTTCAGGTTGAGGCTCAGCTTGCAGTTCAGTGGTAGTTTCAGCCTCAGCTTCCGCCAACGCGTCTTCTTCATTAAATTCTGGAAGCTCAAAATCATCAAACGAGAACTCGTCTTCGCTCTGTTGCTCCGCGGCTTCTGGCTGTGTTGCTGCTTCAGGTTGTGGCTCAGCTTGCGCTTCAACGATAGCCTCTGTCTCGGCTTCAGCTAGTGCATCTTCTTCACCAAACTCTGGAAGCTCGAAGTCATCAAACGAGAATTCATCTTCGCTCTGTTGCTCTACTGGCTCTGGCTGCAGGGCCGTTTCAGGTTGAGACTCTGGCGTTGGTTCTTCAGCAGTTTCAGCCACTGCTTCAAAGGTGTCTTCGTCAATCAGCCAATCGTCGTCTTGTGGTACACCGAATTCATTTGGAATGATCTCTGGCATATTCGCAGCACGAACTGGCTCTGGCTCTGGCTCTGGCTCTGGCTCTGGCTCTGGCTCTGGCTCTGGCTCTGGCTCTGGCTCTGGCTCTGGCTCTGGCAAGGATTCAACAACATTATCAAACTCTTCGCTACCTTGAATCTTAGGTTCAAAATCAAAATCAGAGTCAATGTTCGATGGTGATTCTACATCGTTGATCGCTTCAGCTAGCCAGTCTTCAACTGTATCTTCATCATCGTCAGAAATGTCACCCAATGACGCAGGAGACGTAGCTTCACTCTCAAAGCTGGTTGCGATTTCTTCTGAGCTACCCAGTTCCGGTGAAGGCTCTAGCTCAGGATGTTCCTGCTCAAATTCATCAACACTGGTATTTTCAGAGAGTAACGAGTCGATATCTAACTCATCGCTTTCGACCTCTGGTTTTGTATCTCCGACCGCGGGTTCAATCACGTCAGATTGAGCTTGTTGTTCAGAAGCTTCTTCAACCACTTGGTCAAGTTCTGGCGTCATTAGCTCATCGATAAGCGCTTCATCGGTGGTTTCCAATGCGTCATCCAACAAAGCATCCGTTGCAGGCGCGACACCAAACATATCATCAATAAAGTCATCACGATTAAATGCGGCAGCTTCATCCTTAAGCTCAGGCTCTGTGCTATTTTCTATCGCTTCTGTACTTGCTAGCTCATCGTTAAGTTCGATGTCTTCCAAACTCGGGGCTTGTTCAGTACTTGCCGGTTGCTCCAACTCTGCTTCTGGAGATTCCAAAAACTCTGGGGCAGTAGAAGGCTCTGCAAGTAATGATTCAACATCAGCGTCAGCAAGGCTACTGACTTCATCACTCTGCTTGTCAAAATCAAATGCAGCTTCTAGCTCTTTATCAAAGGCTTGAACTTCGGGTTCAATCTCATCTTCAATACCGCTCGTCAGTAGCTCGTCGAACGGGTCAAGAGACTCTGTCGCTTGTTCACCATTCTCATCGTCAGATAGCTCACTACCCAACAATTCGTCCAAGGTTTCATCACTTTCAAGTGTGAACTTGGCATCATCAACGTCATCGTCAAGGAAATCATCAAGTAGGTCAGTGCTCTCTGCATCGAGTTCGAAGTCATCATCAGAATCACTTAGCAACTCATCCAACATGTCAGTGCTGTCTTCAGAAATGTTAAGTTCATCGTCGGTCGATAAGCCTGACAGTTCTTCCAACTCAGACAGAGCATCAAAACCTAGAGGTTCCCCTTCAGAATCTTCATCAGAGTCGCTCTCTAACATCTCATCAAGTAAGTCTGTCGAGTTACTTAAATCAACATCATCACCAGCTAATTGCTCGTCAAGCAGGTCAACACTCTCCTGCTCCTCTTCGCTTTCTACTGGCTGGTCAAACTGAGCTAAGATGTTTTCGATATCGTCGTCAGACGCCAAACCGCTGTTTAGATCTTTGGCACTGTCATCGTCGCTATCTAGGTTGAAAGGATCGTTCTGTTCATTCTGGGCAGCCACTTGCGCAAAGATGTCATCAATATCATCTTCAACACTTGTTGGCTCTAGTTGAGAGGTTTGTTGCTCAGAAATAAGTGCATCGATATCAAAATCATCGCTTGCAGACGTCTCTGTACTCGGCGTCGAATCACTTTGCTCTTCTGAGATCAGTGCGTCAATGTCGAAGCTGTCGTCGTCTTCGTCATCCAACGCGAACAGATCATCAAGCATCGATTGGTCCAGTTCGTTGGAGCCTAGGTCTTCTGTCTGAGACTCTTGAGATAGCAGAGCTTCAATGTCATCAGCAGACATTGAGTTGTCGTCCGACAGGTCAAAGTCACCATCATCAGAATCAAGTGCACTTTCTGCCGTCTTATCAAGCGCACGTTCCATCTCTTCTAGGCCAAGCGCTTTCTCTTCACCATTAACACTGATGCCGTTGCTGCTGTCTAAATCTAGATCATCGAAGTTAGTGTCTAAATCGCCGTTCTCACCAATGCTGGCAAACGGGTCATCGTCTTCACCATCAAGGTTGAAATCAAGGTCTGACTCATCTAGACCCGCAAACACATCGTCTTCATCAGCCAGTGCTTGATCATCAAACAGCTTATTTGCGTCATCTTCCGTACCAAACAGCTCATCATCGAGAGACAACTCATTGTCTAGGTCATCGATCTCATCGCCCAACATCATTGGAGCAGCGCTGCTTGGCTCTGGCTGAATAGGCTGGTCTTGCGTTGGTTGTTGCTGCTCTTCATTTTTAGAACGGCGCCCTAGCAAGATCACAATGATAAGACCAAGTAAAAGGCCTGGAATGATCGCAAGTGCAGCCACTAGCCAACCATTAGACAGCAACTGGTCAATCGCACTTGGCGCCATTTTTTCGATTTCAGCGTTCTTTCTACGCTCTTCAGCAAGTAACTTTTCAACTTCACTGCGAATACGGTCTTCGTCACTTAGTTCTGTCTTAAGAACATCCACCTCGGACTGCACATCCGATAGCATTAATCTAAGTTGGTGATTCTTCTCTTCCAGTGACAACAGCTCTGTTTCAGATAACTCTAACTGCTTCTCGAGTTTGTTCATGTCTTTAACAGGAGAAGTAGCAGCCACTGATTTTTGTACTGTTTCAGCAGCAGGGGCTGGTTTAGTAGCAACCGAACTTTTCGAACCTGCATTCGATTGATTGGAGGTTTGAGCTGCTTTTGGTTTGACTGCAGGCTTAGCGGCCGGATCATCCAGCTTGGCCAAGTGCGAGTTCATGATGTTGATGGCTTGCTGCGTAGAGCTTGCACGAGCTTGCTCTAAAGAAGGGACACGTAAATGACTAGCTGGCAGCAAGCTATGGATATTCTGGTTTTCAAACGCTTGTGGGTTCAGTCGGTAAATTGCCAACAAGGTTTGTTGGACGGAGACAGAGTTATCTGGACGCAATCTTGACGCGATAGACCATAGCGTTTCATTGCCACGAGTCGGGCCATAGAAACGAGAAGGCTCTGCGCTATTCGATTGAGCTCTTTGAAGAGGTTCTGAAAACGTAGGCGCTGATTGTATCTGACCATTAGGCCCTACAACTCGAATGGAATCTGCACGAACAACGGAAATCTGAGTCGCAATGATAACGGCAAAAGGTATTAACCACTGCTTGAAAATTTGAAACATAAAAGGCTCAGCTAGGTGCTTAAATTCGGATAAAGTGATGATCTATTAAATATATCGGATAAATGACGTAAAACTATAGAGATGAAAACAAAAAATGTGTTGCAGCGACAATATTCGCAGCAATTTCACACAATTTGACTAACAATATTTTTAATCGATTAAAAAAGCCCCACTAAAGAGTGAGGCTTGTTTATCAAAGCGGTGAAGCTTAGAAGTAATCGCGAATCAGAACTTCAGCGATTTGTACTGCGTTTGTTGCAGCGCCCTTACGAACGTTATCCGCAACAACCCACATGTTGATGCCGCTGTGATGGCTGATGTCGTTACGAATACGACCCACCATTACATGGTCTTTACCGCCAGCGTCACGTACTTGTGTTGGGAATTCCATACCATGGAAAACTTCAACACCTTCTGTGTTTTCTAGTAGTTGAACCACTTGGTCTGCACCGATTGGTGAGCGAGTTTCTACGTGTAAAGATTCTGCATGACCGTAGAACACAGGTACACGAACACACGTTGGGTTCACCGTGATTGAAGAGTCGTTAAAGATCTTTTGTGTTTCCCAAACCATCTTCATCTCTTCACGCGTGTAGCCGTTTTCCGTGAACTCATCAATTTGAGGGATACAGTTGAACGCGATCTGCTGTGGGAATGCTGAGTTTTCAGCTGGCATGCCGTTGAGAAGCTTAGCGGTTTGACCAGCAAGCTCATCGATACCCGTTTTACCTGCACCAGAAACCGATTGGTAAGTAGATACGTTGATACGTTCTAGGCCGACTTCATCGTGAATTGGCTTAAGCGCAACCAGCATTTGAATCGTTGAACAGTTTGGGTTCGCAATGATATTGCGGTTGCGGAACTCAGCAATTGCTTCTGGGTTCACTTCAGGCACAACCAGTGGAACATCGTATTCGTAGCGGAACTTAGATGTGTTATCGATAACGACCACACCTTCATCCGCAGCAACTGGAGCCCATTGTTCAGAAAGGTCGCCACCAGCAGAGAAAAATGCGATATGAACTTGAGACCAATCGAAGTCTGCAACGTTCTGCACTTGTATCGTCTTACCATTAAAGCGGTAAGTTTTACCTTCACTACGTTCACTTGCTAGTAAGTGCAGTTCACCGATAGGGAATTTACGCTCTTTAAGTACTTCAAGAATGGTTTCACCAACCGCACCAGTCGCACCTAAAATAGCAATATTAAATTCTTGGCTCATTGTTTCTCTCTTTTATAAAGTTGGCTTTACCATAAAACCGAGTTTAGCTAACGGTGCTAGATTACAAGAATCATCACCTGTTAACTCGACTGCACTGTACTCTCTGCGGTCCCAATATTCTTTACGCATCTTGTCAAAAGAACCTGGCGTAGCGATATTGCGACGGAATAAGGCATCGTCTTTGCGCACATCATAGATCAACTGAGTCAAATTGTGCAGTGTTGCTTCGTCCCAAGCTCTATCTAATTTCATTTGAGGCACAGGCGCTGTCGGCAATAGATCGCTCGCGTAAGCGCGTTGTTCACTGCCTAAGAACTCACAATAGCTGTTAAAGATCATCGTCGTACCGCGTGCTTTGCCCTCTAGACCGTAGCCCGCTACGTGAGGTGTTGCAAAAGCGAGTAAAGGAAGCAGCTCCATGTCGACTTCAGGTTCAAACTCAAATACATCAAGGACGGCCGTGAAGCCATCAGCTTTTTGCAGACGAGCTTTTAGCGCTTGGTTATCCACGACAGGGCCGCGAGCCGCATTTATCAGGATTTGATCCGCACGCAAGTTATTTAGCACTTGCTCATTGATTAAGTGATGCGTTGGGAATTCACCCGTTTTAGTGATTGGCGTATGCAGCGTGATAACGTCAGATTGCTTAAGCAGCGTTTCTAGTTCTGTAAACTCACGAGTGTCACCCTCTTGCTGTTTTAGAGGGTCGTTCAGTAGAACTTTAATACCAATACCTTCAAGGCATTTTGCTAAGTAGCTGCCCACTTGACCACAACCAATAATACCGACTGTTTTATCAAATACAGAGAAGCCTTGTTGCTGCGCAAGAACCATCATTGCACTGAACGCGTATTCAGCCACACCTACCTTGTTACAGCCCGGTGCCGCGGTAAAGAAAATGCCACGCTCTTTCATCAATTCTTGGTCGACGTGATCCATACCTGCCGTCGCGGTACCGACAAACTTCAGTTTATTGGCTTTGCTGATTAATTCTTCGTTCACCTTGGTGACAGAGCGAATCATCAGTGCGTCTACGTCAACCAGATCGTCCGCAGTTAATGTGCGACCAGACTTCATTGTCACTTCACCTAGCTGGCTAAAAAGCGCTTCTGCATAAGGCATGTTTTCGTCGATTAAGATTTTCATTTGGCGAGTACTTTTGTTGGGGTCTATCGACCTTAATGTGAATTGAAATGATTGTGCAAAATTCCACACACGGTGTCGAGTAGCAAATGGAATACGTTATGAATAAAGGCTTGTTGAGATAAGGATTGATTGCCCTACGCAGCTTTTACTACTCAAGCCTAAAACGAAAAATGCCCGATTGAATTAACAATCGGGCAAACATCCAGAACAAAAGGATCCTATCTCGCTCTCCAGGAGACAGAGTCTGCGTCTGTTCGACCAGTACTGACCAAAGCCACTACTGATCAAGCTCTGGAAACCTTTCCATTTCTAAACCTATGTTTAGAAAGCTTTGTTCTGTGGGTCATGGTTAATGGGTTACCTGTGCGTGTTGAAACTGCACTCGCGTCACCCGTTAACAATTAACCTTTGTCTATCTAACTCAAGCCTAATTAAGCTTGGTATTTTTTGATTACTAGCGTTGCGTTTGTACCGCCGAAACCAAAGCTGTTAGACATAACTGTTGTTAGCTCTTGCTCACGAGCTTCAGTTACAATGTCTAGGCCAGCAGCTGCTTCGTCTAGGTTAGAAACGTTAATGCTTGGAGCGATGAAGCCGTTGTCTAGCATTAGCGTTGAGTAAATCGCTTCGTGTACGCCAGCTGCACCTAGAGCATGACCTGTCATCGCTTTAGTTGCTGAGATTGCTGGGCTGTTGCCACCAAATACTTCTTGGATAGCACCTAGCTCTTTCACGTCACCAACTGGAGTTGAAGTACCGTGAGTGTTCACGTAGTCAACGCCATCAACGTTTTGCATTGCCATCTTCATACAACGAACCGCGCCTTCACCAGAAGGAGCAACCATGTCGTAGCCATCTGAAGTTGCGCCGTAGCCTACGATCTCACCGTAGATTTTCGCGCCACGAGCAACTGCGTGCTCAAGCTCTTCGATTACTAGCATGCCGCCGCCACCAGAGATAACGAAACCATCACGGTCTGCATCGTAAGTACGAGAAGCCAGCTCAGGAGTGTCGTTGTACTTAGTAGAAAGTGCGCCCATTGCGTCGAACATCATAGTCAGAGACCAATCTAGTTCTTCACCGCCACCAGCGAATACTACGTCTTGCTTACCTAGTTGGATAAGCTCCATTGCGTGACCAATACAGTGTGCCGATGTTGCACATGCAGAACTCATAGAGTAGTTCACACCACGGATTTTGAAAGGAGTTGCTAGACAAGCAGAAACCGTTGAAGCCATTGTACGTGGAACCATGTATGGACCAACACGCTTAACGCCTTTCTCACGGATGATGTCTACTGCGTTTACTTGGTTAAGAGAAGAAGCACCACCAGAACCCGCAACGATACCGGTGCGGTCATTAGATACTTGCTCTTCTGTTAGGCCAGCGTCTGCAATTGCTTGCTCCATTGAAAGATAAGCGAATGCCGCTGCATCACCCATAAAGCGCATCTTTTTGCGGTCAATATGGTCAGCAGGGTTCATTTTAAGGTTACCCCAAACTTGAGAGCGTAAGCCGTTTTCCTTGAACTGCTCTGAAGCGGTAATACCAGATTTACCCTCTTTCAGTGATGCTAAAACTTCTTCGACGTTGTTACCGATACTTGAAACAATACCCATACCGGTGATTACGACTCGTTTCATGTGACATTCCTATAATTCTAAATTCAGCTAGATGATAACTAAGAAGCCCAACAAAAGTGGTCAGCTTTCCTAGAAATTCGTACAATCCCTACCAACATATCGCTTCAAATCACAAAATGATAGATTTTATGACTTCAATTACTAATGCTGAGCTGGAATGGAATGAGTCTGGCACGCCAGTTTCAGACCAATTTGACGACGTTTACTTCTCCAACGTGAATGGTTTGGAAGAGACTCGTTACGTTTTTTTAAAGCAAAACCACCTTCCAGAGCGTTGGCTTGAACATGATCAGCGCCGTTTTGTGATCGCTGAAACTGGCTTTGGTACAGGCCTCAACTTTCTTGCGGTTTGGCAATGGTTCGATGCTTTCCTTAAAGATAACCCTCAAGCTATTACCAAAGAGTTACATTTCATCAGTTTTGAGAAATATCCTTTAAACAAAGAGGATCTCATCAAAGCGCACCAAGCGTGGCCTGAATTAGCCGAGTATGCGACGCAACTCCAAGAACATTACCCTATCGCTCTGCCTGAATGTCACCGCATTGTATTGGGCGATGGCACAATCACATTGGATTTATGGTTCGGTGATATCAAAGACTGTATGCCAAGCGTGCCTACGCCAAAGAAAGGTTTGGTGGATGCATGGTTCCTAGATGGATTCGCCCCAAGCAAAAACCCAGAGATGTGGAACCAAAACCTATTCAATGGCATGGCAAAGCTAGCCAAACAAGATTGTAGCTGTGCGACTTTTACCGCGGCCGGTTTCGTGCGTCGTGGGTTAATTGAAGCTGGCTTTGAGATGAAGAAGGTCAAAGGCTTTGGTACTAAGCGCGAAATGATTGCAGGCCGACTTGGCGAAAAACATGCCCATACCAATATCAAACCTTGGTATGGCTTATCAGAGCACAGCGACTCACAAGACATCGCGATCATCGGTGGTGGTGTTGCCAGTGCTGCATTAGCCAAAACGCTAAGCCGCCGCGGCAAGAACATCACCCTTTATTGTGAACATCCACAAGCTGCTGGTAACGCCTCTGGTAATAACCAAGGTGCAATTTACCCGCTATTAAGTGAGGCGACCTCAAACGTTTCGCGTATATTCGGCCCTGGATTGTTGTTTGCACGTCAGTTCATCAATCAAGCGGCAAAGTCTATTGAATTTGATCATAACTGGTGTGGTGTGAACATTTTGATGTGGGATGAAGGCTCGACTAAGAAGCTCAATCGCATGTTGGAAGGTAATTTCCACACCGATCTGATTCAGCGTTTATCACCAGAGCAAGCAAATGAAAAGGTCGGTTTGCCAGTTGATAAAGAGAGTGTCTACTTTCCTCTGGGTGGGTGGTTAAGCCCACTTCAGCTTACTCAACGCCTTATTGGTCAATTAGAAGAAACCAATAAAGTAAGTACACACTATCAACACCAAGTGACTCAGTTAGAGTGGCTCGAAGCTGAACAACAATGGCAACTCACTATTGAGACACCACGAGGTGAGATTCAAACTAAACATGACCAAGTAGTTGTTGCGAACGGCCACAAGTTCACTCAGTTTGAGCAGACTCAACCTGTGCCTCTGACTCCAGTTAAAGGTCAAGTGAGCCACATTCCGACCACGGAAAACCTCAACAAACTCAAAACCGTGTTGTGCTTTGATGGTTACTTAACACCACAAAACCCAAACAATGGGCACCATTGCATTGGCGCAAACTACGACAAAACCAACATCGACCAAGAGTTTGACATTGAGGTTCAACAGCACAATGGTGAGCGCCTGCACGGATCACTGCCAGACCAAGAGTGGACAAAAGAGGTCGATACCAGTGGCAACCTAGCGCGCCAAGGCATTCGTAGCGTAAGCCGCGATCACCTTCCGTTTGTCGGTAACGTTGGCGACTTTGAAGCCATTAAAGAGCAATATCAGAATCTGCATAACTTTAACCCACAACGTGACTCGGTAGATGATGTTCAAACGGTGACAAGCTTCCCTAACCTATTCTGTTTTATCGGTTTAGGCTCACGAGGGTTAAGCTCAGCTCCATTACTTGCAGAAGTGTTAGCATCACAAATCTGTGGCGATCCACTACCTCTACCAGCTGATGTGCTGGAAGCCATCCACCCTAGCAGAATGTGGGTGCGTAGGCTGCGTAAAGGCAAGGCGCTAACGGCTGGATGGGTTGCAGATAAACAGGCGAACGCCAATCAATAGCTGATGTATTGTTCGTTCAGTAACTCTGAATATCTGTAATGAAAAAGCCCGAGTGTGAACTGACCCCCAATAGTTGGACACCAATTATTGGGGGTCTTTTTATGTCCAAATATAGCCGAGAGCTAAAATGTATCATTGCTAAGCAATATTTAGATGG
>NZ_VTXF01000004.1:0-241268 GCF_013114585.1 Vibrio sp. 99K-1 | reverse complement strand
ATTTAGAGGGTTTAGAATAAAAAAGAGCCTATATTAAAATATAGGCTCAAAGCAGTGGCAGTGCATAAATTAAAAAAGGTTTCTATATTTTTAGCTAATTAAATAAAATCGTTTAATTAAGCCACAATCGCTGATACTTTAACGGCATCACTGATTGTTCGGTAATTCGGAGAGAATTGTTGGACCCCAGCAATAACTTCATCGTAATCAGCTTGAGTACCATCACCTTGAACTTCAAACTGAAATTGGATCTCTTCGAAGCCAACCGGAGCTTCTTCTGCTACATTCAAGAACCCACGAAGATCCAAAGCACCTTTGATGGTCAACTTTACAGACTCTAAACGAATGCCGCGGGCACTGGCGCCTGCAACAAAACCAACCATCATACAGCCAGCCATGCCACCCAACAGGTAATCTTGTGGCGTAGGGTATGCGTTATTGCCAAGAAGCTCTTCTGGTTCCCCCACGTCGAAAGTAAAATCTTTAACGATTTCTGTTCCACCTACCTTTTGGTTCAACGTGCGAATTTCGCTATGAACACCACCTTTCCATTCAGCAACAATGCCGTATTCAGATACCGCTTGTGTTGCATCATCAGTAATAACTTTCGTATAAGCTGATAGGTCTTCTAAGTTAAGGCCATTTAATGGTGCATTACTCATGTTAAATCCTTTAATTATTTCTTGTTTATAGTGATTAATATTCATGTAGCGCCTCCCACACCGCGTGGAAGGCGACAAGTAATTTAGTTTCGACCCGCCATCACGCCGCCATCGACATTTAGAATCGTGCCCGTTACCCAAGAAGACTTATTCGATAGTAGATATTCAATCGCGTCAGCAACATCGTCTGTAGAACCAATTCGACCGATTGGGTGGAAATCGTTAAAGCCTTGTAGTGCAGATTCAATCTCATCTTCAGCGATGAATGACTTATAAATTGTCGACATCACGACTGCTGGAGCCACAGCGTTTACACGTACACCGTGGTCGCCTAGTTCAATGGCCAGGTTTTTTGTCAGTGCATGTAGTGCCGCTTTCTGCATAGAGTAAGCTGAAGAAGGCGTTGCTTTAATTGCTTGATGTGCCCACATAGAACCGATGTTTACAATTGCGCCACCACCGTGTTGTTTCATATTTTTCGCAACGGCTTGTGTAATGAAGAAGAAAGCACGGTTCATATCTAACTGAAGGTCGTAATCTTGCTCAGAATGCTCAAGGAAATCGACAGGTTTGAAGAAACCAGCCGCATTCACCAAGTAGCCAATGTGACGTTTTTCTGCATTTAACTGTTCAATAAAGCTTTGAACAGCAGAAGGATCGTATAAATCAACCTGAGCAGTTTCAACATGACCATTCGTGGTTGATTCCAGATCCAATTTTGCTTCAGCAAGATTCTGTTTGTCATGAGAGAGAATAATTACAGGCACACCAGACTTAAGCAGTCGCTCTGCTGTTGCTTTACCCATACCAGAAGAACCGCCAACAATTAGTGCAATAGAAGATGTATTAAACATAATGAAATCCTTAATTCAAAACCTACCTACTAGTAGATAGGTTAATTATTCAAAAAAATGGAGGAGTAGTAGAGACCATCTCCTCGTCAGTGGGTGTACTTTAAGATCGGATCGGTTTCGCGTCAACAACTTTATCTACCTACTGATAGGTAGATAAAGTTTAAACCAACAAAAATCATTATTTATCAGATATATATATAATAAAATTATTTTATAGAAATGAGCATACGTCTCATGAAAAGTGTCTACAACACCATTTAGTGAGTCAGATCCATTACGAATTTTGTCCAATGATCAGTTTTTAGACATAAAAAAAGCGAGGGCTAAGCCTCGCTTTCAAAACTACAATCTCTTTTGGGTTGCACTACGTCCAACATATCTACAGCGCGATGACAATGTCTCCTACAAAGCCGATTGCTATACCGCGCCGTATCAATCTGAGCGATAAACTATGACGCCTTCAGAATGTTTAAACAGCTGGCTTTCACCGAACGAATATAGTCTGTGTCCTTGAATTGAGACAGTAAAATCCCCCCCTCCAAGGCGACAAAAATTAGCCTCGCAGCTTGAGTCGCTTCTAATCCAGAACGGAAATGTCCACTCGCAATCCCCTGCTCTATGCTTTTACGAATAAAGTCTTCATTGATTTGAACAAATTTAGACAATAGGCTTTCCAAACCATCCGCCAAAAAATAGAAGTCAGAAGCATACATACCACATAGACACAGTTTGTTGTTCTCGCGTACGTCAACAAAAATGTCGGCTAACGCTTCAATTTTACCTTCTGCAGAGATGTCTTGACTCTCGATCCGCTTTAACGCTACTTCGTAATTAACAAGGTAACGTTCAAATACCGTTTGAGCCAGGTCTTGTTTCGTTTTGAAATGATAATGGATACTCGCAGTCTTTATCCCAAGCTCATTTTGAATGTCGCGAAAACTGAAGCCATTAAAACCTCGGCTTTGCATATAACTTTCAGCTAAATCGACGATCTTTTCTGCCGTTGGATTAAGTTCTTTCATATTAATTCCACCTATATTTTGGGGGAATATAGCATAATTCACAGGCATCGCCTATCTATCAGTAGGTATGGGATTCCAAGAGGTGTAAAGTTCGAGTGTGGGTGGGCAAAAAAATAGCCACTGATTAGCGGCTATTTTTAGTTATCTAAACGAAGTTTCTATCTTTCTACTTCTTTGTCTCTTCAACCACAGCTTTCATCAATACAGAGGTATCCATGCGGCCTTCACCTTGTGCAGACAGAGCCTTGTATGCGTTGTTGGTCTTCTCCGTCAATGGAAGTTGAATGCCTTGGCGCTCAGCTTCATCTAGGCAGAAACCTAAGTCTTTGATCATCCAGTCAATGGCGAAGCCGAAATCAAACTTGTCTTGCGCCATTGTCGTAGCGCGGTTTTCCATCTGCCACGAACCAGCAGCGCCGTTTTTAAGGCAATCAACCAGAGTTGGGATATCCAAGCCTGATTTCTCAGCAAGCACTAAGCCTTCAGATAAGCCGTTCAACACACCCGCGATGCAGATCTGGTTAACCATTTTCGCGCGTTGGCCTTGGCCTACTTTACCCATCAGAACTGACGATTTACCGTAAGCTTCAAATACAGGTTGAAGGTCGTTGAATAGCTCTTGCTCACCACCACACATGATAGTTAGCACACCGTTTTCTGCGCCTGCTTGACCACCAGATACTGGTGCATCCATAAAGCGAATACCCGCTTCTTTCGCTGCAACTTCAAGTTCTTCGGCAAGGATTGCAGACGTTGTAGTGTGATCAACAAGAATCGCGTTTGGCTTCATCGCGGCCAATGCACCTGTTTCGCTGGTTGTCATGCTGCGTACGTCATCATCGTTACCCACGCAAACCAGCACAACATCAGCTTCTGCCACACACTCAGCAACGCTCTCAGCGGCTTTACCTTGGTGTTTTTCAGCCCAGTCCAATGCTTTGCTGTGAGTACGGTTAAATACCGTTACCTCGAAACCGGCTTTGACTAGATGCCCTGCCATTGGGAAACCCATAACGCCTAACCCGATAAAACTTACTTTCATTTCTTTCTCCTTTTGTTTAACTCAGCTCATCGCTATGGAACGACTGAACGCTTTTAATTAACGCCTCAATAAGCAGAGTTAAAGCCTTCGGCTGATATTTTCTTTCTTTGTACACTAAATACGCTTGGCGATCACCCCGATGGTACTCAGGGAGCACTTGAACCAGATTCATTTCCGGATACACATGACGAAAAGGCAGCGAAGCGATACCCAGCCCCTTTTGCGCTGCCGCCGCGACCGCATGAATATCGTTCACAATAAACTTGGGTTTGATCGTCACCATCTGTTCCAAGTGACCCGCTTTGTAGAGCGGCATATCAAACACATCGTCAACGTTAATCCAGTCTTGATGTTCAAGATCTTCCGGTTTAACGATCGGTCCACGCGAATCTAAATAGGCTTGGCTTGCAAAAAAGCCATGTTTCGCTTTAAACAATGGTCGAGCGATCATGCCGTCCATGTCGGAAATCTGAAATGTGATCAACAAATCGCGATCGGTTTGAGGCACAACTTGCTGCTGGCTCAAAATCAGATTGAGCTGCACATTTGGATATTGAGTAAGGTATTGCTCGACAGTCGGGCGAAGAAAACCACTATAGAAATTATGAGGCACGGCGAGTTTTATCTTGCCTTGAATAGCGTCGCGCTCTTCAAGCAGGCTACTAAAGCCTTGATGAAGGGACTCCATACCACTGCTCAGCGCTGCAAAGGCCGCCTCGCCATCTTTCGTCGCTACAAGCTCCCTTCCCTTCTTTTCTAGCAAGCGGATACTCAAACGCTCTTCTAAAGCGGTTAACCGGCGTGACATGGTCGACACAGGCAGTTGAAGCCGCTTCGATGCCGACAGCAACGAGCCCTCTTCAACCACAGTACAAAACAGGAATAGATCGTCAATGTTTCCGAATATGGAATTCATACTTCTATTTATGCCTATTTTTCTCATTAATGGATAGTTGTAACCTTATCTCATCAGTTACAGAAAATCACGGGAGAAACATAGATGAGCAAAAAACAATTTTGGGTAACCGCGATTTTATCCTCACTCACCATGGCAACCATCATGTCTGGGTTAATTTCTGGCTATAAAATGGGATTCAGCCACGATTGGCCGCCAATCTGGTTACAAAGCTTCTTTCTTGCTTGGCCGTGTGCCATTGTGCTGAACCTTACAGTGCTCCCTTTGATTCGAAAGCTATCTGAGTGGATTTGTCGACCGCGCACGCTTTGCTAATCAGTGCTGTATTAACGGGCTCTTTGGTGGCAAAAATACGGAACGATGATCAAGGCTTGATCAATACTAAAAGCATAAAAAAACCGAGCACTAGGCTCGGTTTTTTATTAACTGTTGTCACTGTAAAAATTACAGCTCAGCGTTGTGGTAAACCTGCTGAACATCATCACAGTCGTCAAGCATGTCTAAGAACTTCTGGAACTTCTCAGAATCTTCTTCCGCTACCGGCGTCGTAGTTTGAGGAACGAAAGTGATTTCCTCAACATCTAGAACTAGCTCAGGGAACGCGTTAGTTAGTGCAGTCTTCGTTTTGAAGAACTCAGTTGTTGGAGCGAATACAGTGATTACACCATCTTCTAGCTCAACGTCTGTTACGTCTACGTCGTCCATCATTAGTGTTTCTAGGATGATCTCGTCATCTTCACCTTTGAACTGGAATACAGCTTGGTGAGCGAACATGTGAGAAACAGAACCTTCAACACCGATTTTCGCGCCAGTTTTAACGAAACATTGGCGAACGTCTTGGAAAGTACGGTTGCCGTTGTCAGTTAGACAGTCAACGATTACGCTTGTGCCGCCTGGGCCAAAGCCTTCGTAACGAGCTGGAGCGTAGTCTTCACCACCGCCGCCGTTTGCTTTGTCGATCGCTTTGTCGATAACGTGTGCAGGAACTTGGTCTTTCTTCGCTTTAGCAATAAGGTGCTTAAGCGACAGGTTCATGTCTGGATCTGAGCCACCATTCTTCGCACACATGTAAATTTCTTTACCGTATTTGGAATAAACTTTAATTTTTGCGCCAGCAGTTTTAGCCATTGAGGCTTTGCGCACTTCAAAACTTCTTCCCATCGGGATCTTCTCTCTGATTCAATTAACGGGGCAAATTCTAGCAAATTACTGTGTCATTTCAATTCTACAGCTTTGCCGAGCAAGGTTTGTCTGCGGTTATGCGACGCCCATTACTCGTTTGTATTTTTCTACAGACTGTTCAAACCACGCCTTTTCATCTGGGTCACCGAGCTTCATTGCTTCTTCAACAATGGCTTCAGGGCCACATTTAGCCTGCTTCAATTTCCATACTAGAAACGATGCCTGCTTATCCAGTTCGATTTTGTTTTTCTCGCTGGGTGGAAGGAGTGAAAGGTTGATAGACATTAGTCGCCTTCGTCTGTAATACACTTGGCCGAGAAATATATCATAGAGCAGCCTCATAAAACCAATACTATGAGTAACAGAAAGGATTTATGAGACAAGAAACCAAGCAAGTGCTGATGTAGGTCAAGCTAGTTTAGGAAAAGTGCGCTTGGTCGAAAGTGGCAGGGTCATTTAAGTTAAGCTTTGCTATATGGATATTGTTGAGTAATTAGGATACGTATAGAATGTTGAAACTATATTTGGGTGGATATTTCAATGAATTACGAGTCACAGATAAAGAAAACACGTTTATTATTAAAGGAGCTTTCTACAACAATCAAAAAAAATGGGCAAGGCCAGTATAGTTGGGAAATGAACTCAGATATCCTAATTGATAACATCCTTTCATATGATAAAAAACACACCTCATTGACAGCTTCAGATAAGATTCATTTTTTTCGCAATGCGTATATTTCAGCCTTGAAAGATAAGGAGTGTAAAACACAAGAAGCGACTTATAAAAAAGCATTCCATAACTACGAAAAAGAATGTGCAAAAATCCTAATGAACAAACAAAAGTTCAAAATAATTACCTCTGTTAGCATGACGTTGAAAGGTGGGATTCTAAAATCTAGGACGATTAATGAGTGTAATCTGAAGTTCTATAATGAACTTCCTAAAGCAGCAAAACGCAAACGTGATGTGGTTTTTGATAACACAAAAGAGTATAAAAACTTATACGAGAAACAAGAAGTATCTCAACATACTTATGTAATCATTACTGTAGATGCCCATAATGAACAAGCTGCGATAACAAAGGCACTAAACATACTTTCTGTTTATCGAGCATTAGTGCAACTCAGTTTAGTTAAATCCATATCGTTCCTGGCATGGAAACATGAAGACAGGTACCCATCTTCCTCAAAAATAAAAACTGGTAGATTTCACACGCTACACTCTGTTGATTTTAAACCTAATGAAAAATCAGCGTTTTGGTATGAAAAAGAGTATGAGCCATCAACAACTCGTCAAATCGATGTTAGGCCTTTAGACGATTTATTAGACACCTTTTTAAAACGATATAGAAATAGCAATATTCAAGAGCACATTAAAAAGTGCTTGATTTTATACATTGAAGCTCTGGACATAAATGATGGGGAGTTTCGTTTCACTAAACTTTGGTCTGTCTTCGAAGTATTGCTATCAGCGGACAATACAAGTGAGCTATCTAAAAGGATAAGCTCTTTCTATATAGATAAAGAGTTGACTGTAGAGAAAATGAAAGCTTCTAGGGAAGTTCGAAACAGAGCAATGCATGCTGGGATTAACGGCAACGATTACAGTATCAAGTGTTTTGAGCTGATGAATGTTTTTGAAAATTGTATCAAATTATACTTGAGCAACCCTTTCAGATTCAAAACGGTTAGCGACTTTAACGACTTTGTATCGTCTCCTAGGCAATTAGAAGATATTGACTCTCGCATCAAGACCTTACAGATTGCAAAAAAGTACTGTAATTTCAGTTAAATCTGGTCTAAAAACAATGGAGCTATCTGTACCTTCCTCCTAGATCTAAACCACAGATACACCACACTCTAGAACCAAAAAGATTGCCAGTATTCGGTTAGAACATTGGCAGGTTTTAAGTATAGAAATGAGTATGAGTGTATAAACCCTACTTCGGCAACAGATAGCGGGTGCTTCGGCCTCCAGAACCAGATTTAACTAAGCAGCCATGCTCAATCAAAGCGGTCAAATGACGTGTTGCAGTGGCACTGCTCACCTTTGCTACTTTCTGATATTGGCTGGCATTGATACCTTCTGAGAAATCACCATCGAGCATCCTATTCAGCACTTTTACTTGCTCTGTTGTAAGCTTCGTTTGGTCGATGCTTCGCCAATAGTTGGTTTTATAAACGGTTTGATCGATCTCAGCGAAAACGCCTGTAAACGTCTCGTCTAATGTATCTAAAAACCACATCAACCAATCGCTGATATCGAGTCCCCCTTTCTGGGTTTTCTCCAATATCTCGTAGTAATGTTTGCGATTAGCAAGTATCCCCACCGACATCGCATAGAAGCGTACCGATTGCTTCTCTGCTTGTGCTAAAGCCAAGTCAGTCAACAATCGCGTAATACGCCCATTACCGTCATCCAACGGGTGTAAAGTGATAAACCAGAGGTGGGTTATAGCAGCTCTAAGTAAGGGATCGAGTGTAGCGTCGGTAAGTGAATCATTAAACCATGTGATAAATGTATCTAGCTCAACATCAAGAATGTCTCGGCTAGGCGCTTCAAAGTGCACGGTTGGACGGTCAATTCTTCCTGATACCACTTGCATCGGAGCGTCACCTCGTAGCTGACCTCCAACTACAGGGTTAAACATGGTGTAGCCTTGAGGAAACAGTCTATCGTGCCAATGTAAGATCCTATCAAGCGCTAGTGGCTCTGTTAGGTTCTGCACCGCATCCAACATAATTTCAGCTAGGCCATCGGTTTGTTCTGTCGTAGGAAAAGGTCGCTCTTCACTCACGCCAAGTTTGTTGGCTAAAGAAGAACGAACAGAGAAGGCATTCAGCTTTTCTCCTTCTATCGCACTGGAGTGGACAATGTTCGCTAGCAAAGTATCGAGCATTGTTTGCGTTTGGTCTGCAGATTGAGAGGTAATCTTGCCCAATAAAATGCCCTGATTAAGCCGAACTTCTCTTAACCTCACGCCTATTCTCTGATTATCCCAAACAAAGTTTGGCCAATTATCTTGCTGCCAAATCCACATATTACGCCCCATGATGCGAAAGTATCACTTATTCAAATCACATTATGAGGTGTTTAAGGTCATTATTCAAATCACAAAGTGAGTCGAATAAAGGGGTATTCAAATCATTGAGGCTGGAGAAGTACTTCTCCAGCCCAGAAGGACTATTCACTCACCGAGAACACATCGCAGCGTGAGGCGCAGATGAAGTCATTTTTGTGCAGGCCTTTGATTGAGTGGCTCCACCAAGTGACGGTAACTTTGCCCCACTCCAACAAGATAGAAGGATGATGGAACTCTTCTTCTGCCAACTCTGACACTTTGTTGCTGAATGCCCATGCTTGCTTGTAGTTTTTAAATTTGTACACCTTCTCAAGCTGCGGAATGCCGTCTCTTTCGATGATTTGCCAGTCAGACAACTCCAACAAAAGAGACTGCTGCTCATCTTTACTCAGGGCAATCGCGTCAATACTGCAGGCTTCGCATTTTAATTCATTCAACATGTGTCGGTTCCTTGGGTTCAAAAAGTGGTGGTAGTAACCCCGCTTCAATTGCGAGATCAGCTTGCTGTAACAGGTTTTCTTGACTGATTTGAAATAGCTCAGCCAGATCATTAATCACATAATATTTCGGTTGCATGATGTCGATGCGATAAGGGGTTCTTAGCACCGTTTGTAAATCGAAACGCTCACGAACGGCCATATCTCCTTCCAGCGCATAGTTAGTTTCTGCTGGAGAAGAAAGAATACCGCCGCCGTAGATTTTCAATCTATCGCCCTCTTTTACTAAACCGAACTCAACCGTAAACCAATACAAACGGGCAAGGTAACCTCGCTGTTTAGAGGTGGCTGCTTGGCCTAGCTTTCCATATTGCTCAGTGAAAGCGGCAAAATCAGGGTTAGTGAGCATGGCACAGTGACCAAAAATTTCATGAAAGAAATCTGGTTCTTGTAGGTAATCAAACTCGTCTCGCGTTCTCAAAAATGTTGCTACAGGGAATCGCTTATTGGCGAGCAAATCAAAGAAACGGTCGAAATCGATCAACGCAGGTACGGGCTGTACTTGCCAACCTGTTGTTTCCTTTAGAACTTTGTTTATCTCAGGGAGTTGAGGAACTCTGTCTAATGGCAGATCAAGCAGCGTCAATCCATGCAAATAAGCTTCACATGCGCGATCATCAATGACGTCCAGTTGCCTTTTCACCAAGTCGTGCCAAATGGCGTCTTCTTCGAGGCTCCACTCAACCCATCCCTCTTGGCTCACGGGCTTAGAATGATATTGAGTCATTACGTACCTCCTTTCGAATGTCTCCCTTTAAGCCTATCCCCACTCATTGTAAGCGCCAAATTTACGCTATTTTTCGAAATAGCCCTTAACGTAACATTTTATTTACATAAATATATCAAAGCATTATTTCCCTGATCTTTTGACTTTGTAAAACCTTCATACCAGACTGAAATCGTTAAGTTTTTGTTAAAGGTAAAGGAATGTACGAAAGCAACAAGCCAGTTTGGCAGCCAAGCGATCAGCGTATCGCTGATGCCAACTTAACCCGATTTATCGACAACCTTAATCTGTCTGATTTAAACCTAGATAGAGGCATACAAAGCTACGCCGAACTCCATCAATGGTCGGTGGATCAGCCTGAGTCGTTTTGGCAAAACGTGTGGCAGTTTTGTGGAGTGGTTGGCTCGCAAGGGGATGACATCAAAACGCAAGGTGAGAGCCGCTGGCAGCAACCTAAATCCAATCGTGATGCAGCTTGGTTTCCGAATGCGCAAGTAAACTACGCCGAGAACTTGCTGCGCTTGGCGCAAACCATGCCTGACGAGCACGCAATTTGGTTTGAGAATGAGCGTGGTGAGCAGCAGAGCTACACGTGGAAAGCCCTATGTGAGGCTGTGTCCAACGTTCAGCAATGGCTTGTTGATAGCGGCGTAAGGCAAGGTGATGTGGTTGCTGCGTATACGCCCTACCTGCCACAAACCGTGATCGCCATGCTCGCGACCACCAGCTTAGGGGCGATTTGGACGTCAACCTCGCCTGATTTTGGCGTTGAGAGTGTGATTGAGCGATTCGGCCAAGTGAAGCCCAAAGTGCTATTCACCTGCGATGGTTACACCTTCAATGGTAAAACATTTGATATGGCAGACAAGAACAGCGCCATCATTGAACATCTCAGCGAGCTAAAACAGGTGTGTCAGATCGGCTATTTAAAAAAGAATGATTTTGAGCATGACGTATCGCTACAAAGCTGGAACAACATCATCAATCATTACCAGCCACAGCCTGTTCGATTTGTGCGTATCGGCTTCAATGATCCGCTGTTTGTGCTCTACTCTTCCGGAACCACAGGTAAGCCAAAGTGTATAGTGCACTCTGTTGGCGGCACCATCATCAACCACTTAAAAGAGCATCAACTGCACAGCGATGTTAAGCAGAACGATCGCGTTTTCTACTACACCACATGTGGTTGGATGATGTGGAACTGGCACGTCTCTGCACTCGCCAGCGGAGCTTGTTTGGTGAGCTTTGATGGCAGCCCTGTTTACCCGCAACCTAATGTGCTGTGGGACTTGGCACAGCGCGCCGATGTGTCGCTGTTTGGTACCTCAGCCAAGTATCTAGAAGCGATTGAGAAGGCTGAAGTCTCGCCTATCGACAGCCACTCTCTGCCTCATTTGAGGACACTGTGTTCAACTGGGTCAGTGCTTTACCCAGAGCAGTTTGATTTCGTTTACAAACACATCAAGCAAGATCTGCATTTAGCATCCATTTCTGGCGGCACGGATATTTGCGGATGCTTTGTGTTAGGTAATCCTATCTCGCCGGTGTATCGCGGTGAGTGCCAACAGGCAGGGCTTGGCGTCGACATCAAGGTATTCAATTCAACGGGCCATAAAGTCGATCACGAACGTGGTGAACTGGTGTGCACGAATTCCCTCCCAAACTTCCCAGTTGGCTTCTGGAATGACACCGGAGAGCGCTACCACAGCACTTATTGGGATAGATTCGACAATGTATGGCATCACGGTGACGAGGTCGCACAGAGCGTGCATGGCGGTTATCTGTTCTACGGGCGAGGTGACACTACGCTCAACCCTGGAGGTGTGCGTATTGGTACTGCTGAGATCTACCAACAAGTGAACACCATTGAGGGCATCATAGATTCCATCGCCGTCGGTAAAGATATCGACCGCAATGAGCAGATTTGGTTGTTCGTTCAACTGCAGCAAGGTGTGGTTCTCAATGAAACGCTATTGGCCGCCATTAAGCACAAGCTCAAATCCTCTTGTTCACCTAGGCATGTACCAAGCCAAATTTTTACTATCAGCGACGTACCAAAAACACGCTCAGGAAAACTAGTTGAGCTGGCCGTGAAACAGATCGTGAATGGTAAACCCGTTGAGAACCTCGGCGCGATAGCCAATGCGGATGTGCTCGATGAGATCAAGCGTGTGATTTCGCTTTAAACTTGAAACAAAAAAGCCCTCCACGAATGAACATCGTGGAGGGCTTCCTTAATCTTAGAGACTATTAAATTTTAATCTATGGCTATCCGTTCGCATCCGCCTGATTCTCTGGCATTGCTTCGATGAACGCAGGTAACTTGTTACACGCTGCAACAATCGAGTTAATCAGCGGATAAGGCGACATATCAACGCCAAAACGCAGTGCATTGTAGACTTGCGGCACTAAGCAAATATCGACGATACAAGGCGAGTCCATGAGGCTATACACTGAGTCGCCATGCGCTTTTCTGAGCTTCGCCAGTTTCTCTTCTAGTGCACGGAACCCTTGGCTCATCCAATAGTGAAGCCATTCCATTTTCGCCTCTTGCTCGCACGACAATTCTCGCTCCAAATACTGCAACACGCGCAGGTTATTGAGAGGGTGAATTTCCATCGCAATATCCTGAGCCATCGCCAACGCTTGATAGCGCAGTGGTGATTGCTCAGGGATCAACAAGGTATCTGGGTAGCGCTCACACAAATAGCTTTCGTCTAAGTATTGCAATATCGTCAGCGACTGATTGAGCTTAACGTCACCATCCACCAGCACTGGCACTAGTTCATTGGCATTGAGCTCGCGATATTGTGGATCATGCTGCTCGCCGCCGTTACGCACCAAATGCACCGATTTCGACTCATAGCTAAGCTGCTTTAGGTTCAACCCAATACGCACTCGATAGGCTGCCGAAGAGCGCCAATAACCATAGAGTGTGATCTTCTTGTTCATAAAGAGCCCTCGTTCATAACGTGCCTCTCTGTAGTTTTACTCTTGTTGATATCACTAGCGTGGTCGATATTGACTGACTTTTTGGTCAATCGCGCCAAAGATCGAGTCACCATCGGCATCGAACATCTCTAGGCGAATCGAATCACCAAACGACATGAATTGAGTCGACGGCTTACCATCACGAATCGTCTCTATCATGCGTACTTCAGCAATGCAGGAGTAGCCCACTCCACCTTCCGCAATTGAGGTGCCGTGATCAGTGCCTTGCTTATTCGATACCGTGCCAGAGCCAATGATCGCACCAGCCGACAGTGGACGAGTCTTCGCAGCATGCACAACCAACTCCGCGAAATTGAAAGTCATGTCCACACCAGCATTTGGACAACCAAAAGGCGTATCGTTGTAGGTTGAAGTCAGTGGCAGGTGCACCTTACTCCCTTTCCACTGTTCACCTAGCTCATCGGGTGTAACGGCAACCGGAGAGAACGCTGAAGACGGCTTAGACTGGAAGAAACCAAAGCCCTTGGCGAGCTCAGCAGGAATCAAACCACGCAGCGACACATCATTCACTAGCATCAATAAGCGAATCGCATCATGCGCTTGCTTGGCACTGGCACCCATTGGCACATCTCCGGTAACCACCGCGACTTCACCCTCGAAATCGATACCCCACTCGTCACTGGCAAATTCAATGTTGTCACGAGGGCCAATAAAGGCATCTGAGCCACCCTGATACATGAGCGGGTCAACCCAGAAGCTTTCTGGCATTTCAGCGCCACGAGCCTTACGCACCAGCTCAACGTGGTTTACATACGCGCTGCCATCTGCCCATTGATAAGCACGTGGCAGAGGCGATTCACAATATTGAGGTGCAAACACTTCACTGCCTGTCACATGGCCAGTGTTGAGTGAGTTGTATAGCTCCTCTAACTGAGATGCCACACTGTCCCAGTTATCCAAGGCGACTTGCATTGTTGGCGCCAGATGCATCGCGTGAAAAATCTCCGTCGCTGGCACACACTGTTTGAGATCTCTACTCACGACCATCAACAGACCATCGCGAGTACCATTTTTCTTGGTTGCTAATTTCATCCTTGTTGCCCCTTACTTCTCTTGCCAACTGTAGACATATTCTTTGTTCTCAACGCTATCGAGTTCATCGGAAAACTGCAGTGCATGGCGGGTATCGATCATCACAGCCACTTCGTCGGTGAACTTTTTCTTATACGCTTGCCCAGCCTTAAAGGCTTTCGGGTGAGGCCCATGAGTGAAGCCCGCAGGGTGGAAAGTCACCATGCCCGCTTCAATATTGTCGCGACTAAAGAAGTCTCCAGCGTGATAGAAAAGTACTTCGTCGTAATCATCATTGTTGTGGTAAAACGGCACTTTCAGCGCACCGGGGTCGCTCTCAATCGGGCGCGGCACAAAGGTACACACCACAAAACCTGCGCCAACAAAGGTCGTGTGTGCAGAGGGTGGCAAATGGTAGCGATGTGACATCAGCGGTCTGATATCGCGCCAGTTCACTTTCACCACAGCCAAATCACCATGCCAGCCAATCGCGTCTAAAGGATTGAACGGATAAGTGATCACGCTGACTTTGTCGTGGCGTTTCACCTGAACTTGAGTTTGATCTTCGGAGTACTGAGCACGGAATTGATCGTTGATCGACGGGATTTCAAGAACCGCTGGATCAAACACCGCGTGATTGCCGACCATGCCCTTCTCTGGCAAGGAATAAGCGGCGTCGGTGTTCTCAATCATCAAGATGAACATCGGCTCACTTGGCTCCAAGCGCCAACTGGTTGAGCGCGGGATCATCACGTAATCCCCTTCATTCACCTCTAAATGACCATAGTCGCAATAGAGATCAGCCCTGCCTTGGTGAATGAACAGTAGCTCATCGCCATCGGAGTTACGTACCAAGAAATCCATCTTCTCATCCATGCGCCATACGCGAATTTTGCAGTCCGCGTTGTGCAAAAGATGAGGCACAGCCCAAGGGGTTATCTGGCTGGCTTTTTCCACCAGCGTAAAATCAAAAGCGCGAGGGCGTAAGTCGCCCTCCCACTCAGACCAACCTGTTGGCGCATGTTGGTGATGGAAGTGAGCGGCAGGGCCGAAGAAACCACTTCGGCCCGCCTCTCGCTCATAGATTGCCTCTTCGGGGAAGTCGGCATGCGCTTGTTTAGAACACACCCCCTCCCGATGAGGAAACGAGATCCATTTATGCATCGTCTAATACTCCTCGACGAATCTGGTCCTCTTCAATCGATTCAAACAGCGCCTTGAAGTTACCTTCACCAAAGCCTTCGTTGCCTTTACGCTGAATGATTTCAAAGAACACAGGCCCGATTACTGTCTGCGTGAAAATTTGCAGCAAGATGCCGTCTTTGGTCGGCGCGCCATCAATCAGAACGCGTAAATCGCGCAGCAGATCGGTGTCTTCACCGTGACCTTTCACACGCTCGTCAACTTTCTCGTAATAAGTATCTGGGGTTGGCATAAAGTCCATGCCGCGATCACGCAGGGTTTTCACTGTTTTGTAGATGTCATCCGTAGCAAGCGCGATGTGTTGAATGCCTTCACCGTTGTATTCGCGGATGAACTCTTCAATTTGTGATTTATCATCTGAAGACTCATTGATAGGAATGCGGATTTTGCCGCATGGGGATGTCATTGCGCGGCTCACAAGGCCTGTCAGCTTACCTTCGATATCAAAGTAACGAATCTCGCGGAAGTTACCGATACGCTCATAAAAACCAGACCACAGATCCATATTGCCTTGTTTCACGTTGTGCGTAAGGTGGTCGATCTCGTAGAGGCCTACATCAGCTTTTGCCATGCGCTCTTCCGCATCGTCATAGAATCGGAAATCAACATCATAGATGCTCTGCTTGCCGTAACGGTCTACGAAATAAAGCAAACTTTCACCAATACCGTAAATAGCAGGAATGCTCAGCTCCATTGGCCCGATTTCGGTCTTGTACTCTTCACCACCACCGCTAGACGCCTGCGTCATTGCCGTGGTTGCATCGTTAACACGAAACGCCATGCCACACACCGATGGGCCGTGAACTTTAGCGAACGCTTCAGCTTGGCTGTGTGGTTGTTCATTGACGATAAAGTTGATGTCACCTTGTCGATAAAGCCAAGCCTCTTTTGAACGGTGCTTAGCGATCTCGGCAAAACCAAGTGACACAAACAGCGCTTTAAGTTGCTCAATTCCCTTGTGGTCGACAGCTGTGTATTCAACAAACTCGAATCCATCCGTACCAAGCGGGTTGTATGACTCCACCATGAACTTTCTCCTTGTACCTATCGGTCTTGTGTTACGTTTTTTATGAAATGGTTGTGTGTTTTTTGTCCTTAATTAAATTTGGCTCACAAGCTGACAGATTGGAATGGATGGAGAGAAATGGGCAATCACGCTAAAAACCCGTCAAATTGTAAAATATTTGTTACACACAATCTCTAGTAACAAGAAAGTGAGCGCTATCAAGGGATTGAAAGATGGTGGTTTGATTTACAATCAAGCAAGAGATGTTATTAAGTTGTTACATATGAGATTTTCAATGGAAAGTACAAATTAGAGAATTCCACCAAATCTCATTCACTGGCAAACAAAAAGCCGCTGTAGTCAGCGGCTTGATAAGTTCTAAAACGAAGCTAATTCGAATATAGGATTCACGTTAATCCCAGTTTAAAATCGACCAATTCGGTTGATCGGCCAATGCTTTCAAACGCGGGCATGGATTCACTAGGTACGCAAAATCAGCGTGTTCACACAAAGGTAAGTCGTTGATTGAATCTGTATAAAAGTGAATGTCTGAGTAGTTAGTTTCTTGATTGTCTAACCACTCTTTCAAACGGGTAACTTTACCTTCTCGATAGCTTGGCACGCCTAATATTTGAGACGTAAAGCGGCCTTGGTTTTCGACCAAATCGATACCGAGTGCGTTCTCGATACCAATCTTACGACCCACTGCTTCTACTAGGAAAGTGACGCTGGCTGAGATGATCAACATGTCGATATCGTCACGCTCGAGCTGCTCTATCAAGGGTTTAGACTGTTTGAACTGCTTAGGTAAAATATGCTGCTCAACACACTCTTCAACCAAAGCGCTGACTTGTTCAGTTGGCATGTCAGCCAATGGCTCCATAGCAAACGCAAGGTAGTCTTCCATGTTCAGCTGACCTTCCGAATACAAGCCCATTAAGCGCTGGTCTTCTTCAATAAAGTTCGGCGCTGTAGCTATGCCCTTTTCAACCAAGAATTCATTCCAGAGCATCGCTGCATCAGCGTTGATCAGCGTTTCGTCCATATCGAATACATACAAAGGTTTGAACATCTTAGGCTCTCACAGGTTGAATTTCGTTAAGGTTAAACAGGAGTTCAAGTTGGCTGCCATTTGCCAATAGTCGTTCAGAAGAACGGTTAAGTAGGTCGACCGTTAGCTCGCACTCATCGACATCCACTTGGTAGCGAATCACGTTGCCCAACAGCTGGTGGTTACGAATGGTGCCGGTTTTCGGCGCAGAGATATGTTCGCCATATTGTCGGCCTTGCTCTTTAACGTAGATAGATTCAGGTCGAATCGCCACTTTCCACTCGGTTTCAATATTAAACAGCTGCTTAGCCTTGTTCGCTTGTACCAAGTTGTAGTGTCCCATGAACCCTGCCACAAACTCATTGGCTGGTTGAGTGTAGATCTCTTCAGGTGTTCCCGCTTGCACGATCTCGCCTTTATTCATCAAGAAGATACGGTCAGACATGATCATCGCTTCTTCTTGATCGTGAGTCACGAAGATCGTGGTCAGGTTCATCTCTTTTTGAATGTCTCGGATCTGTTGGCGCAGATGTTTACGAATCTTCGCATCCAGAGCTGAAAGTGGCTCATCGAGCAATAGAATACGCGGCTTGACCACCAAGGCTCTTGCCAAAGCCACACGCTGACGCTGACCGCCCGATAACTGATGCGGGTAGAACTTCTCTTTGCCCGTTAAATCCACCAGCCCAATCACTTTCGCGACTTCGCGCTTTATCTCGTCAGCGGCAAGCTTTTTCATCTTAAGGCCAAACGCAATGTTGCCCTCAACCGTCATATTCGGGAACAACGCATAAGATTGAAACACCATGCCGATGCCACGCTCTTGCGGTACTTGATGAGTGATCTCTTCACCATTCACCCAAATCTCGCCACCATCGACCGGATTTAGACCTGCTAAGCTACGTAGCAACGTTGATTTACCGCAGCCACTCGGGCCAAGTAGCGTGATGAACTCCCCCTTCTCGATGGAGAATTCAATGTCTTCAAATACTGTGTTTTCACCAAAACGCTTGGTGAGGTTTTTCGCATTTACATAGCTCATTATTTGGTTCCCTGGCTGAAACGACTTGCCAACCAAGTCAGTAAGAAAATAAACAGAAAGTACGTCATCACAAGGGCTGACGTGAAGTGACCACTGGTTTGACGCATGTTGTATAGGTAGATTTGCAATGTCTCGTAACGTGTCCCCACCAAGATGTTGGCAAACACGAACTCGCCTAGTAGGAACGAGAACGATAAGAACAGTGACGCCATTAACCCTTTCTTAAGGTTTGGCAGAATAATCAACAAGAACGCCTTGGTGGTGCTTGCGCCGAGCAGATGAGCCGCGTCCATCAAGTCGTGCAGGTTGATCGCTTCAAAGCTGTTGGCAATCGCGCGATACATAAATGGCAGCGCGATGGTGAAGTAAGTACCGATCAGAATCCATGGTGTGCCTATCAGTGAGATTTCGCTATCGGCATACAGCTGAAGCAAACCCACCGACGACACCACTGGTGGCACCGCGAACGGTAATAAGATCATGATATTCATGACCTTGTCGAGTTTCGGGAAATAGTAAAACACCACGAAAATCGCAGGCAGAATCAACACCACACTTAATGACAATGCTGCCACACAAATAAACAGTGAACGGCCGAAGGCTTGTAAGAAGCGAGGATCCGTCAGCAGATTGATGTACCAATCCAGAGTAAAACCGTCAGGCAGGATTGTCGCGCCCCAACGTGAAGAGATCGAGTAGATGAAGGTCGCTAAGATCGGGATCATCATGATACCAACGATCGAATAGACAACCGTTTTATGAAAGTGAGTATTTACAGTATTCATTACTTTCTCTTCCCTGCGTAGCTTTTGCTGATCAGCCATTGGTTAATCACTGTGATGAAGGCCAGCATCGCCATCAGAATCACGGAGATCGCCGCAGCTAGATTAGGTTCTAGGAACAAATCGCCCGATACCAAGCTCGCTATACGAATCGTAATCACGTTGTAGTTACCCGAGGTCAACGCATACACGCTTGCATACGCGCCAATCGCATTAGCAATCAAGATGATGAAGGTGCCAAATAAGGCCGGAGACAGCACAGGAAGCGCAACTTTGGTCCAGTATTGCCAGGTTTTCGCACCAAGCAGTGCCGAGGCGGCTTGCCAGTCATCACTAAGGGCATCAAACGCTGGATACAGCAACAACACCGCCAGTGGAATCTGGAAGTAGATGTAAATCGCCAGTAAGCCCCACTTGCCGTACAAGTCGAAGTCCCCAAGCAATCCGTACTGCTTGAGCAATAAGGTGATTGCACCGTTAGTGCCTAAGATGATGATGAAGGCGAACGACAAAGGTACGCCAGAGAAGTTGCTGCTCATATTAGTGAAAGCAATCACCGCATCGCGGATTTTAGAATCAACGCGACGCAATGAAGAAACGAGCAGAGTCGCAATCGCCAAGCCGACAATACTCGACCAAATAGACAACCATAAACTGTTGCCAAAGGCCTGCATCATAAAAGCAGAGTCGAATATTTCAGAGTAGTTTTCGAGAGAAAGCTCATCGTCGTAGAAGAAGCTGTTGATCAGCACCCAGACCATAGGGGCCAGTTGGAACAAGTAGAAAAACAGTGCGAAAGGCGCAAGCCACAAAGCGGGCTTGAAGCGTTTGAACCAAGATTTGGTTTGAGGTTTAAGCGCAGAACCATCGCTCTGCGTGATTACAGAACTGCTCATAGGGCCAACAATTCCTGAGTGTAAGATTTATCGTGTTCAAGGTTGAGTAGCTGACACACACTGCCGCAAATATCAGTCTGTTTCACTGAACAGGCTTGGTGTGTGAACTTATCGCCAATCACAAAGAATGGCACTTCACGTTCTTCAGGCAGAATGCCACCGTGCGATAAGTCATTGTTCATGCCGTGGTCACTGGTGATGATCACCTGATAACCATCGTCAACCCATTTCTCAAGGTAGTTCGATAGGTAGATATCCGCGCCACGTGCACTATTGCGGTATTGGCGAGAGTCCAACCCGTGCTTGTGACCCATGTCGTCAATGTTCATTGGGTGAATCAGTAAGAAGTCCGGCTGATGAGTGACACGCAAGTGCTCAGCATCCAAGAACAAGGCTTCATCTGGGTAGTGGTCCCAATGGTAGAAACAACCGTGTTGAATGTTCATGGTTTCATCGTTGGTAAAACGGTCACGCACAGCGTCAAAAGGCGCTCGGTTATACAACTCGCTCACCCAATGGTACGCCGCGGCAGCCGTTACTTTGCCCTGTGACTTAGCCAAGCTAAAGATCGACTCGTGATTCGATAAACGCACGATTTGGTTGTTAACAATGCCACTCTCAACAGGGTGAACCCCAGTTAAAATGCACTCATACAGTGGGCGTGACATGGATGGCATCTCGCACTGCATTGGGTAAAGCGTCGCGCGCAGCTTGTTTTTCTGCGTGCTCTGCGAAGTGATCTTTTTATTCTGCAAATCGCCCTGCTTTTCATGCATATCACTCAGTTCTAGAAGACCGTTCAGGTAGCCCATGCAATCACGGGCTACCTGATAATTCAGTCCATCTAGAACAACAAGGATAACCTTATTACTCATGGTCTATTCTCTGTTGCTTGTTTTGAATATGGATTACTGCTGGTGAATCAAGACGCTTTCTTGCCATTGGCGCGGCAGACGACGTGCTGATTTTTCCCATGCTGAGAAGTTAGTGACGGGATGAACGTTGCTGTATTGCTCGTTCGAGATCAGCTTGTCTTGTACTGATTGAGGTAGCGTCACGTTGCTACGGATTGGGCGTGCGTAACCTTCTGCTAGGTTGATCTGGCCTTGGTCGCTGAAGATGTATTCACGAGCTAGCTTCGCTGCATTCGGGTTCTTTGCGTATTTATTGATGATGGTGGTGTAACCAGAGATCACTGAACCATCTTGTGGGATATTTACAGTAAAGCGCTCACGGTCAATCTTGTCACGGTAGTTCAGTGCATTGAAATCCCACATGATCGCTACTTCCACTTCACCTTTTTCAAGGTTCGCAATGCTTGGATCGGTGTAAGATAGGCGGCCTTGCTTCGCTAGCTCACCAAAGAATTTAATCGCCGGTTTTAAGTTCGACTCATCACCGCCATTAGCAAATGCCGCCGCGAGAATCGCGTTGTTTGCTTGCGCTGCTACGCCTACGTCACCAACAGTGACTTTGTAGTCGCCTTCAAGTAGGTCGCTCCAAGATTTTGGTGCATCTTCAACAAGGTTGTTGTTTGAGATGAACGAGATAGTGCCCGTATAAGCCAGAGCCCAGTGACCATCTTTATCTTTCGCCCAGTCAGGAATGTCATTCCAAGTGGTTGGCTTGTATGGCTGTGTTACGTCTTTCTTCACCGCAACACGTGCAAAGGCGAAACCAACATCACCGATATCTGCGGTTGCGTTTCTTTTCTCTGCTTCAAATTTCGAGATCTCTTGTGCCGAGCTCATGTCTGTATCTTGATGCTTCAAACCGTAGCTCGCTTTCAGATCAGCCCATGTGCCTTTCCAGTTTGCCCAACTGTCTGGCATGCCCACACTGTAAACCGCACCCTCTTTTTGAGCGGCCTCAATCAGTGACTCAAGATCAGCATCCTTCGCCATCGCTGGCATTGAAAGTGTTGCCGTTATTAGCGTTGCGCCGATTAATTTTGCAGGTGAACCAATCAGTTTGGCTGGCGATACAGTTGAACGGCTAAGCAAAGTTTTCATTGTCTCTATCCCTCTGGACTAGGTCAGTAAGTTCGTTTTGTATGCTATCGCCAGAATATGACGCTTTCGCGCAACTTATTTGACAGTTAGGGTGCATTTTCGTGGCAGTTATATTTCACTCATATGACAGTAAGCCTTTGTTTACTGTCACATTCCTGTTAACTCCATGGTTTACCTTATTGAGCATACGAACTTATGGACTAGATCAGTAATGAGAACATTGGCAACAGCACAATCAGGGACACAGCTAGGTAGAATTAAGGCGAGCATTAGAGAACAACTTCAATCGGGTATCTTCACCGAGGGGCAAAAACTGCCATCCGAACGAGAGCTCAGCGAACTGTTTTCCACCACACGAATCACACTCAAAGATGCATTGGTGTCGTTAGAAACTGAAGGTCTGATATACCGAGAGGAGCGCCGAGGATGGTATGTGTCGCCCGAGCGTATTCGCTACAACCCATTGTCTCGCTCTCACTTTCATCAAATGATTCGCGAGCAAGACCGTATCGCAGAAACACGGCTACTGAGCACTCGCACAGAGATGGCGGCAGGCGATTACGCCAAAGCATTAGAAATAGAACAGATAACGCCAATACACGTGATCGAGCGATTACGCTTTATTGATGGCAGAGCGGTACTGTTCGTTGAAAACGTATTGAAAGCGCCCCTGTTCGAAAAAATATTGTCGGAAAACCTCACCATGTCGCTGACAGGCATTTATAGAGAGAAGTATGGCTATGAGACCAAACGTTCGCGCTTTGATGTCATTCCCACTTCAGCCCCAGCCTATGTCGCTAAGGCGCTAAACTTGGCTGAGGGCCAGCCAGTGCTGAAGATCTGCCGTGTGAACTACAAGCAAGATGGCGAGCTAATGGACTGCGAATTGGAATACTGGCGACCAGACTCAGTAGTGATTCACATCGATAGTATTGGCTAGTGCCGCATCCGTTGAAAGAATAACCCCACATATACAAAAACTCCGACTGATTAGGTCGGAGTTTTGGGTTCTCACGATGAGATTTAATGGCGCGCGGACTAAACAATCTTCTGTTCACCTTCACCTGTTAGTTCGCTTTTATCAGACAAAAAACTCGCGACAATCTCTCTCAATTTACCTTGATTCACGGGTTTAGGTAAAAACTCATCCATACCCACATCAAAACATAAGTGCTTATCTCTCTGCACTACGTTAGCTGTCAGCGCCACAATAGGAATATGTTTCGACGTCCCTTCTTCGAGTGCTCTAATTTGTTTTGTCGCTTCAAAACCATCGAGCACTGGCATCTGACAATCCATGAAGATCATTTGATATTCGTTGTGCTTAAACTTATCGACTCCGACTTTACCGTTGTCGGCAATATCCACTTCAAAACCAAGCTTCTTAAGCATCATCTTGGCAACTTGCTGATTGACTCTAGAGTCTTCAACTACCAGTACTTTACCGCTAAACAACCCAGTTTCAGATTGAGGCTTAGACTCTTCAGCCTTAACGCTCTCTTTCGCCACTACCGCTGGTTTAGTGGTTGGTACAGGCTCATTGTCCTTAAACGCGACTTCACCTCGGTTTGGATAGGTGAAGGTCGAGGTGTCCGCCGATCTCGCTAATACCTCACTGATGGTCCACTTAAGCTGGTTATCTTGATATGGGCGAGCAATGTAGGCAATAAAACCCACTTGTTTGGCATGCATTTCGTCTTGCTTACGAGGGTCGGCAGAGATCATAACTAGCTTAGGGCAGGCTTTGCCCAAGCGCTCTATCAGGTTTCTTGCAAGCTGGAACCCGTCAATAGAAGGCATCACTTTATCAATCAACACTAAGTCGTAAGGCGAAGCGTTTTCGACAGACTCTGAAACGAGCTCTAGCGCTTGGGTTGCGGTTTCACAGCATGTAGAGGACACACCAAAAGACTGTAGCTGTGTCGAGGTGATACGCATGTTAAGTTGGCTATCATCTACCAGCAACACCGAGACCTTATTGAAATCGATATTACTCTCGTCGAGCTCCAAACACGGATCAAAGTCAGCCACAAAGTAAAAGGTACTGCCCTTGCCTTCGATACTGGTTAGCTCAAGCTTGCTGCCCATTAAGGACACTATCTTATCGCATATGGTCAGGCCCAATCCTGTGCCGCCGTAAATACGAGTGGTGCTGCCGTCGGCCTGCTGAAACTTATCGAATACCGATTTTTGTTTATCTTCTGCGATACCAATACCGCTGTCAGCAACTTCAAATCGAACTCTCAACTTCTGCTCAGGCTCGATCACTTTTTCTAAGCGAAGAGAAAGCGTCACATGACCTCGCTCGGTAAATTTGATGGCGTTGCCGACTAAGTTATTCAGTACCTGTCTGAGCTGGGTTCCATCTCCGATCACCATGGTTGGGATCTTAGGGTCTATCTCCAATTGGAATCGTAAACCTTTTTGTTCGGCTTTCACTCTGAAGGTCGATTCAACATCGGCTGCAATACCCATCATTTTCATTGGTTCTTGTTGCAGTTCTAAACGTCCCGCTTCAATTTTCGAATAATCCAAGATGTCGTTAATAAGGTCTAGAAGAGTTAACGAAGAGGTATTGAGCATGTTGACGTACTCTTTTTGCTCTTTCGGCATATCCATTTCTGAGAGCAGAGACGAAAGTCCGATAATTCCATTCATTGGAGT
Source organism: Vibrio sp. 99K-1 (assembly GCF_013114585.1). Taxonomy (NCBI): domain Bacteria; kingdom Pseudomonadati; phylum Pseudomonadota; class Gammaproteobacteria; order Vibrionales; family Vibrionaceae; genus Vibrio; species Vibrio sp. 99K-1. The sequence goes on along the minus strand of NZ_VTXF01000004.1, from coordinate 216,605 downwards.
GCGGATTTCGTGGCTCATGTTAGCCAAAAATTCACTCTTGTTGTGGTTAGCAACTTCAGCCGTCTCTTTGGCTTTAATCAACTCTTGATACTGTTGACGAATGCGTTCAATTGATTGGTTGTAGCTGTTTTCCAACGTCGATATTTCATCTTTATAAGTAGAGTCGGTTGGCGTTAAAAAACGTGGTTTATTGTCTTCAACTTGCTGCTCGTTTATCTGAGAGGACATGGTCATTAAGCGTTTGACAACCAAGCGATAAACAATGGCCAAAGAGACCAATGACAGCAAAAAGATTTTCACGGCTTCAAAAGCGAGTAGCAACAGTACTCGTTCTTCGAAGTCATTGAGGATCATACTTAAATCGGATTGCACCGTGAGGGTGGCCAGTGGGAAGTCTTTGCCCCCCATCTGATACACCATTTCCCATGACTGAGAATATGACTGCCCTGTCGTTGGGCTGCCAAGCTCTAAGATTTTTTCATCAGGGCTTTCGATAAGGAGATAACTGACCGAAGGAAGGCGGGAGATGCCCTCTGCTTGCACAAACAACTGAGCACGATCTTCAACCCATAGACTTGACGTCAAGCCAGAAAGGTAGCCTGCTTTAACCTGTTCGATCTGAGAACTAATAAAAGAAACTCGATTTTGGTACTCCACATACAGCCCCAGACCTGTCACTATAACTGTGAATAAGGTACTGATAGCAATGATGGCCCCGATCAACTGTCGAGAGAGTCCAATATAGCGTTTTCCTTTTTTCACCATATAAAAATTACCAATGTTGTTATCTTAGTAAACTACAATTACTCAACTAGTATAGTAGTAGTCATTCATCAAATAACTAGGGAAGGTTATGAAAAAACATCTTATCGTTGCATCCATAGTCAGTTTGTTTTCAAGCAGTTATGCTTTCTCAAGCGAGCCTCTTCACTACTACATTATTGCGAGCCAAGCGCAACCTTTTCAGATAGAAACTGACGGGTCATCCCACAGAGGAATCGTTTCTGATATTGTTGAAGCAGTGTTTGACGATAGCCAGTACGAGATTAACTACCATACCTACCCTTTTAATCGAATGATTGACAAGCTAGATGCGAGAGAGAACCCAAATTGGGTAACTTACGGCAGCCCTAGCTGGGGGAACATCCAATCAGTCAACCTATCTGAAGAGCCAATTTACAATGTAAAACACGTATTGCTGAGTAGCGGTAAAAAGCCGTTCGAGTTCAATACGATTGACGATTTAGATGGCAAGGCTGTGGTATTGCTGGTGGGATTTGAATATCCAAACTTAGAGCCTTACATCCAACAAGGTAAGCTCAATGAGATCCGAGTAAAAGATTACACCGCAGCGTTTCGTGTCCTGAACCGAGCACCTGGTGATACTGTGTTTGTCGAAATGGAATCACGAATCAAATACAACCTCAACGAACAGAAGCTAAGCATTGATGATTACCAAATGCAGGATTTTGGTTCCATCATCAACAACTACCCTATTCATTTAGCTTTCGACCCAGAAATGGATCCTAAGCTCGAGACTTTTATTAACCAACGCCTAGACCAAATGAAAGACGATGGGCAGCTCGATGACATCGTCCAAAGTTACTTATAGTACTAGCGTCAATCTGTGGCTCGTTAGCGCACTCTAGCGACTTCGGATACCGGAACTACAGAAATACAAAAGGCCGCTCTGTTTTTAGCATACAAGCTAACCAGAGCGGCCTTTTTAATGTGTGCTTAATGTGATGTGATCAAGTGCAGTTGTTGGGTACGAAGTTGTTGGCGTACTGCCATTAGAATCTCACCCAAATGGTTCTCACCACTTCCGTCTCCCCCATCCCCCCAAAAAGGGTCTTTATGTGAGTGCTCTTTGATCACTGAGTCACCAGTTCCCGTCAGGAACAGAGCAAATTGTGGGTTCTGTTTAAACTTTTCGGTGACAATGAAACGCATCACCTCAACACGAACCTCGTACCAATCGTCTCGAACTTGGTCTTCATATTGACGGCTTAATGAAAATGCTTCTGCGGGTGTGCAGGCTTCAAGAATCATGTTTCTAAGTGCTGGTGAAACAAACTTCATCGCCTGATAGTAATGTTCACTGGTTGCCCAAACTTGACCATCCACTTTGATAGGACAAGCGGCAAAATTAGACAAATATCCATTCGGATCTTCTGGTTCATAAAACAAGACTTCTTCAGCTTGAGCCACAGAATTCGACATAGCCTTCTCCTTACCAATGACATCGCATATTTTTGCTTTGCCTTTAAAATTAGTGGCGTCACATATTGCTGTCAAACAACTTAGTTCAAGAGTATGCCGTCAGCCTGTTTTTATACGTAGAAAGAGAGTTACAGAGAGGAGTAATACGATTGAATAGCGACCAAACAAAGTTAGGAAACCAGCTTGAATGGGGTAGGCAGTAAATAAAGTACTTATAAATCAAAGGGTGGCACTGAGCCACCCTCTTAAATGCAATTGGGGATATTAGTGAATAAGACCCAGCTCCCTCGCTTCTTCCAGACTCAAACCGCTTTCTCTAATTTCTCTTAGAGCCTCGATACGACGACGAGCTTCAGCGGACTTCATTTTCTTTTCTGGTTTGAAAGATACTTCTTCTTCAGCATCCCACTTGTTTGCAATATTTGTCATTTCATCATGGTTGATAGAATTAATGGACATGTTTTCCTCCGAAAAGCACCATGTAATGGACAGGTAATCTGTAGCAAATGCTATTTCGCTTGTTAAGAAATTCTGCACTGAAATGTGATGATTCCGACGCTTCACAAAGCTAATTAATAAATAGCTCATTTAAACTTTGCCAAAGCCATTTTCTGCCATTACATTTAAAAGATTCCCCATAAGAAATGTGGTTTGATCCAACTCTCACTTTCCTCCCTCTCATTTCTTGTTTTACCCTGAAAATTCCTGAAATTCTCCAAGATAAATTTCGAGGCACTTCATTGTTTTTGCGCTGATCGCTTTCACTAAATCCAACACATGCTAATGATAATGGTTATCAATATCATAACTGAGTATCAATCATGTCTATGGAAAAACCAGATACACCGCTTCTTGAAGTGAAGAATCTATGTGTCGACTACATCACCGACGACAGTGACTTCAATGCCGTAAAGTCCGTCAGCTTTAGCATAGGGCAAGGAGAAATCTTTGGCCTGGCCGGCGAGTCAGGTTGTGGCAAGAGCACCATCGCATTTGCTATTAACCGACTTCACAAGCCGCCCGCATTCATCTCTGGCGGTCAAATACTTTTTGATGGACAAGACCTACTGAGACTATCTGACAGCCAGCTTAATACATTACGCTGGAGTGAGATCGCCATGGTGTTCCAGAGTGCCATGAACTCACTCAACCCTGTATTAACTATCGAAGAACAATTTGCTGACGTACTACGCCACCACAAAGGAATGAGTGATGAACAAGCCAAGGACCGCGCAGAAAAGCTGCTCGACCTAGTGAATATTCCTCGCCATCGCCTGACCGAATACCCTCATCAATTTAGCGGCGGTATGCGTCAACGATTAGTGATTGCGATTGCTCTCGCGCTCAATCCCAAACTGATCATCATGGATGAGCCAACTACGGCTTTGGATGTCGTCGTTCAACGAGAAATATTGCAACAAATACATCAACTCAGAGAAGAATTCGGCTTCTCAATCCTGTTTATCACCCACGATTTAGCCCTGATGAGCCAGCTGTGTGACCGCATTGCCATTATGCGTCATGGCAAGATAGTTGAAGTCAATCAAGCCTATGAGATTCGCAATAACCCTCAGCACTCCTACACCCAAAAGCTGTGGAGTTCATTCCCTAATATTCACGAACATGCTCACGCCACAGCGTGCTAGGAGCCTCAATGTCACAACCAATTATGCAAGTAAAAAACCTCGTTAAAGAGTTCACCGTAGGTGGTGGATTTGGCAAAGAGGAGATATTTAGAGCCCTACATGGCGTGAGTTTTGATTTATACCCAGGAAGAACGCTAGCACTCGTTGGCGAATCAGGCTGCGGAAAGAGTACCTGTGCGAGGCTGATGACCAAAGTTTACCCACCGACAGAGGGCAAGATCCTTTTCAATGGCAAAGACATCTCAACCCTCAACAGCCGCAAAGACATCTTGGACTACCGCAGCCGAGTACAAATGGTGTTCCAAGACCCGTTTGGCTCGTTGAATCCGACACATACTATAGAGCACCACTTAACACGCCCTCTCAAGATTCATAAGCAAGTCGCCAACAAACAAGCGCTAGCAGAGCGACTGGAAGAGTTATTAACGCTGGTGGAGTTACCCATTGAAACATTGGCTAAGTACCCTCACGAGCTCAGTGGAGGCCAAAGACAAAGAGTTAACCTAGCAAGAGCACTGGCTGTTGGCGCTGAGGTCATTCTTGCCGACGAGCCCACCTCCATGCTGGATGTTTCGATTCGACTTGGCGTACTTAACCTAATGCAAAGAATGAAGAAAGAGCTCGGGATTGGCTTTTTGTACATCACCCATGATCTCGCCACCGCACATTACATCGCAGAAGAGACAGCAGTTATGTACAAAGGACAGATCGTCGAATGGGGATCCACTCAGTCGATCTTGACCAATCCTCAACACCCATACACCAAGCTATTGATCTCTGCGGTGCCAGATCCTGATCTACCGTTTGGCGAACTCGTTAAAAATGAACCAAACTATTCAATAGACGCTGATCGTATTCGAGAGCAAAGCAGTGAAATACAGCATAACGTTAAGCAAGTTGCTGATAATCACTTTGTAAAACAATGGGATAATGTTGCATGAATGAACTAGACACTTGGTTAGAGCGGATCGGAGATTGGTACAAAGCCCGAAAGCATGATCAAGTGGAACGGTTAGAACCTTTGATCTTAACGCCTCCAGATGCACTCTGGGGGCCGTTGATCACGGATGAACAAAGCAAAGGCATCGCATGTTGGTTAGATGGCTGCCTGAGAATCTTTACCTTCTATCGACAGCCGAACGAAAATGCACACCATCAAGAAAAGGCTTACCAATATCTAATGTTTGCTTACGGCAAGCTGCAAGCAGTGTCGTGTGACCCTAAAGCAGAGCCAGACTTGCAAGAGTGGTGTACTCAGCGGGTTCAGCACCTGTGTGTGCTGGCTCTAGAGTTTGCCAATCAGCAGCAGGAGCCGCGCTGGCAAGCAGAATCAGAGAAGTTGATCGAGTCACATGTCCGCTTTATGGCCAGCCATCCCCGAAACGATGATCAAGGTAATGTAAAACATCAGATTCACTGATCACCGAGTTATTGATCTGATACTTTTTCATAAAAGTTTTCATCGGTAGCGATGAGTTGGATCCATGAAAGCATGATCTAGCCTTGATCATGCTTCGGTAAGGAATATCTTAAGCTTTTGATTTTTAATAGTTAGGCGGATTTTAGACAAAAAAAAGCGAGTCCCTTGGGGGAACTCGCAAAAATCTATTCAGTATGATGTAACAAAATATGAGCCAATCTATTAATCATAAGAAAGGACAAAAGGTTGTCTATTCGGGATAAATAATAATCAACCGAGTGCGCTACTTTGTCATCACTTTGTCAGCGTTAGGTGCGGTTCTTATCAACACCTAATGTGTTTCAAAGACCCATTCATAGCACTGAAAACTGGCACAGAATTAATGACCTATCGCCATTTCATCCAACGCTAGGAACACATTTTCATCCAAATGCCCTTCGTGAACTTGCTTACAGACCTTACGACGCACCGCTAAGCCTGAGATAAGACGTTCAATCGAAAGGTGGCGATTACTATTACTATCGCGATCGTTATACAGCTCAATTAACTTACTTAGTGTTTCGTAAGGAATGATCTCATCCCCTACTCTTAGCCAATCAAGCTTCTCAATAAGCTCTGAACACTCTTCTTTGATTGAGGCATGTGAGTGCCCTGTCATAGCAGATAAAGCCGTTATACTGCGTTCTAGAGCCTCTGCAGAGGTATATTTAGAGAGCGTTATCATGATCTCATCAGCGTTAATCTCTACAGAGTGCTTACGTTGTTTAACGCGACGTCCTAACTTGCCTCTTGGTGATGGTGCTTTACGTTGGATTGGCTCGAACTCACCATCAATGATTTCAGACAGCTCTTCCAGCTTCTGCTTGGACACCATTTCGTTACGAAGCGGGTTCGGTAGCGTCGGCGCCATATTACGCTTACCGGCGTTGGTAGTGCGCGCTCTTGAATATCGTAATACTTCTTCCACATTACATTTGATATCTACTTGATAATCCGTCGTTTTGCCTTTTTCGATCAACGCGGTGATCGTCAAGTGATAACCCCAAAGGTTAACCAGGAAAGTATCTTCATGCTCCCCTACTTCGCCCAACTTTCTGAGTTCACGGATCAGATCCATCGAGAACCGACGCCAATCAATGTTACGCGCCAATTTCTGGTTGAGCTCACTGAGCAACATACAATCTGAATGACGACGTGCCATGCGGCTTCTAAAGTACGAATACATTTGGAAGACCAAGGTATGTTGCTTCAGAATTTCTGGCGGAAATAGGAAGAAATAATCACGCGTCAGCAGCTCTTCGTAGAACGAAGGTTCCCAAACCAAGATGTATAGGTTCGGTTTAATGCGAATTTCGCCGTCAGAGCCTTCTGTAGGCGCTTCTTCCGATGCGGTAATGGTTCTAGCTAAGAATCGGAAACGATCACTCTTAAAGCCTTCTGGCATGTTCTCACTAAGCCAGCGGCCTGTAAGCTCATGCAGTTGGAAATCAGTGAATTCAATACGATCAATACTGTCGCGGATCGAATCACGTGCAGGGCCGCTGTCTTTCTTGCCACGCAAAGACAAAATATCAGTGATGTAGAGTGGTGTTTTGTTCGGTGTGTGTTTCGCGTCTAGATGGTAATCATCTTGGTGATGATCATGATATTGAACGGTGAGCGTGAATAACGCGAATAGCGTCATCAGATCGTCAACAGTCATGATGTTTTTAGAAGATCGTGTCTCGATCACCGCTCGAGTGCCAGAGATCGAAACCATGGATTTCTGGTAGCTCTTACGAGTTCTAGGTGGCGCTAACGCTTGATCAATAATCCCCGCCCAATTGGTTGGCGAAACAATGAATTGATCCGCTTCATCTTTCATCGTTGGTGGGGTATTCAGTCCATGTTCATTCAGTAAGCGCTTGTTTACTTTGGTTTGAGCTAGGGCTTTAGAGCGCTTTTGCTTTTCATTTTGCTTCACGCTTTCTGTTACTAAGCTGGTGGCACCCAGTACCGATATCAATTGGTTTGGGTTCACAAAGCGATGCAACATGGTTTTACCAGCAAGGCCTTCTTCAAAGCGAACGGGGATTTGTTTGAACAATCCGATATTGACTGCTGCTCTCAGCCTTTGCTGTAAGGCCGCACGAGTGACTTGACCATCAGTTGATTCAATAATCTCAGTGGTGGAAACGTACCCGTCTTTGCTACTAAACCCACGAAGTGAAATTAGGTTAAGAAGCTCAACTATGCTTTTGGTGACACCTTTGAAGTGTTGATATTGTTCTATCCATTCAACGGCTGTTTCAGATACCTCAAATAAATGACCATCTTTGTGGCTTCGTGCCTTAATTAACAATTTCTCTTCTGGTTTCATTTTTGATCCGTATCACACTAACCGTAATTTCACTATAGTTCCTGAATGATAAAGAAAGAATGATCATAAATAAAGAGAATTTATTGGCTTTTAAATAACTGATCTTTTTGATTAATATGATCTTAAATGATTAAGTGATCTAATGATCTGGCTGTAAGTTTGCTTTTAAGTTTATGAATTTAAAGCATTAAAATAAATCGACTTGGAAAGCATGATCATAAAGATACCGAAAGTATGATCATTAAACTTGAGAAAGCATGATCACAGAACATCAGAACGATGATCATTAAGTCATTGTAAGCATGATCATTATTGATTCGAAAGCATGATCATTATGGTTATACAGCTTATCCACAGCCGATCTTTGTCTACTTTGCTTCGAAGTACTTATTTGCTGGCAATGTGGATATTTTTGATTATCAATGTATCGGAACGATGATCAAGTAAGTCAGTATTTTTATCGTTCCTACCCCCTTTCGTACAAAATCCACTCAATATTGATTACTCATTACTGATTTGGAGCTTCGGAAAGAGAACCCGTTAAATATAGGAAGCATGATCATGAAATTGTCATGTTTACGTATTCTCAGCTCGTGTCGATTGAATTTCCTAGTGTTTAAGCCTTATGAGCCTTGAATCCCCATTCCAAAAGCATTCGTCCGTAAGTTAGCCCTGAAAATATATGCTTCCGGAACGATATCTACTTGATCATTTTTCCGGAGATTGATCATTTGGAGCGCGCATTTTAGTGGATCAATATTGGGGACCATAAGCCTTGATCATGCTTCATAATATGCAGTTATCAATCCAAGTATATGTGATGAAACCCATGATCATTCTTCCGTCGTCGTCGGCGACACGATTGTTCGTTTGGCCAACTGACGACTAAATTGTAGGTCTACGAGTTATTTATCTAGCATCAATCAACTCTGTTATTGAGCGTGTATGTTCATCACCTGTTCCATAATCAATATTCGAATACAAATCACATCTACCGTAATCTATGGTTGTATTTCAATCGTTCCGAAGGTTTTTCTTCATATTCGCATTTACATTGTAAATAAGTGATGCTGTAACATTTAAAATCTAAGGGGAAATTAGGCTCGTTATACACTATGAAAATGGTCAAATTTGTATTCGTTTTAGATACTATTTCATCAAACTGTAAAAATTCAGTCTATTTTATGTGATTTTACTCATAAATGTATGTTCATGTTTTTGTTGTTTTTATTGTTAATCGCTGTACAATTTGTACTTAGTTAATCATTACGGAAACTGGCAATGAAAAGAGAACAAACGATTGATAAGCTCTATCAGCTAGCCGAACAAACTCAACAAGTTCAGGCTGACCGAATTGAGATTATTTTGGAAGAGCGAAGTGATGAGCATTTTCCGCCTATGTCTAAGGCTATGATGGAGACTCGTTCTGGTTTAACTCGTCGTAAATTGGATGAAGCTATCACTAAGCTTGAGGCGGAAGGCCATCAGTTTACGAAGAATAATGCCAACCATTACTCGATTTCATTGACCGAAGCTCACATGCTAATGGACGCGGCTGAAGTGCCAAAGTTCCACCAACGTAAACAGCATGCGGGCAATAAGCCATGGATTATCAATGTACAGAACCAAAAGGGTGGTACGGGTAAATCAATGACAGCGGTTCATTTAGCGGCATGTTTATCTTTGAATCTTGATAAGCGTTACCGCATCTGTCTGATCGATTTAGATCCACAAGGCTCACTGCGTTTGTTCCTAAACCCACAAATTAGTGGTGCTGAGCACGATAGCATTTATTCTGCTGTTGATATCATGCTGGACAACGTGCCTGAAGGCCAAGAGGTTGACCAAGAATTTCTGCGCAAAAATGTATTGTTGCCAACACAATATCCAAACCTAAAGACGATTTCTGCGTTCCCAGAAGATGCAATGTTTAATGCTGAAGCGTGGCAAAGCCTTTCTCAAGATCAGTCTTTAGACATTGTTCGTCTTTTAAAAGAGAAGCTTATCGATAAAATCGCGGACGATTTTGATGTGATTATGATTGATACTGGCCCTCACGTAGACCCACTTGTATGGAACGCAATGTACGCGTCTAACGCACTGTTGATTCCATGTGCGGCGAAGCGTTTGGACTGGGCTTCAACGGTTAACTTCTTCCAGCACTTACCAACCGTCTACGAAATGTTCCCGGACGATTGGAAAGGGCTTGAATTTGTTCGTCTGATGCCAACCATGTTTGAAGACGACAACAAGAAACAGGTATCAGTACTGACTGAAATGAACTACCTGTTGAATGACCAAGTCATGATGGCAACCATTCCAAGAAGCCGCGCATTCGAGACTTGCGCAGATACTTACAGCACGGTTTTCGACCTTACTGTGAGTGATTTTGAAGGTGGTAAGAAGACTCTGGCTGTCGCTCAAGACGCGGTACAAAAAAGTGCTCTAGAATTAGAGCGAGTATTACATAGCAACTGGCCTTCACTTAATCAGGGATAACAAGAATGGCAATTAAAACATCTGACTTAAATGCAAAGCTATTTGGTAAGGCGAACAAACGTCGTGTTGCTACGCCTCAAGAAGCGCAAACGGCTGCTAAAGAACAGGCTCAAGTGATCGAGCTTTCTGTTGCTGGCGAAGATTTAGTTTCATTTGAATTGGTTCGAATTCCTGCTTCTGAAGTAGCAACTCGCACCGTTGTTTTTGAAGAGAATGCTCGTGAGCAATCTTTCCTAAACGAACATGCTCTTTCTGATGTTCTGACAACATTGAAAGAACGCGGTCAGCAATATCCAGCAGTTGGTCGTAAAAACAAAGACGGTAAGATTGAAGTTCTTGATGGTAGCCGTCGTCGTATGTCGTGTATTTTGGCTGACAAAGAGTTCCTTATCTATGTTGCTGAAAACATTAACGGCGAACACGCTAAGTTCTTATCTGACGTTGCAAATGCTCATAAACCACTTTCTCTGTACGAGAAGGGGAAAGAGATGCAAGCCAAGCTTGATAAAGGCGAAGCTGAAGACCAAAAAGCGCTAGCAAAAATGTTCCAATGCAGTGAGGCGCTAGTAAGTGGTGCATTGAAAGCAGCCGCTTTACCACTGGAATTACTGCAAGCTTACCCAAATGTGAGTGATCTTGGTCGCCCAACAATTGTTAAACTGCATAAACAATTCAGCGGCCTGACTGACGACCAACAACAATCACTACTGACTAAGTGTGATGCGTCTGAAGGCTTTGTGTGGCAGCGCAGCGAAGCACAAGGTGTAACTCGTTTAACTAAAGACGTAACGGAAACACTAGAAGGTTGGATTCTTGAACTGGCTCCTGCGCCAGCGAAAAAAGCATCACCTAAAGTTGAGCTTATCAAAGGTCGTGCTTCATACAGCCGCAAGGGCTCAAATCTAGCGCTAAACCTGAAGAAAGTTGACGATGCAACGATGCAAGAAATCCTAGCTTTCGTGCAATCGAAACTCGACTAAGTAAATTTCTTTCCAAACTTCTCTAAAGCCGCTTTATGCGGCTTTTTATTTGGCTGTGATAAACTGTGTTTAGATGAATCTGGACACAAATTATGACAAGCCTAACCAACACGTTTCTGTATACACTTTCCGATATCGCCCAACATAATGACCACCGTTACGGCGTGGTGTTTAATGGCAGTGCGACATGGCAAAATTCCGCTATCTCTACCTATCTAATTGGCGCAAACACACAAAGTGTTTTCCAAATCGGTGGCACTCCGTTTGAAGGGGTAATGCATGCACCAGTAAAGAAAGGTCAGCAACTTCTCGGTCGCGAATGCCAAGTGTTGGTGTGTGATTTTAGAGAGCAGTTTGATGCAAACGGTTTTAGCGCTGCGCTTGGTTCGTTAGTGGGAGGTGGATTATTGTTGGTGCTGCCACCAAACATAAAAGATCCTGAACACACCGAAGAATCGGCGTTTGGTGAATGTTGGCTCAAAACTCATTTTGATAAACTCATCTCAGTTTCCCAAAGCGATGAAGCGTCGGGATTGAAGTGCAGTTATGATTCGCTTCCGCAAAAACGCATTGAAGCAACCCGTCTAAATCGATTTGAGCAGCAGAATATTGCTGTTGAGTCGGTCAAGAAAGTGGTGTCTGGTCATCGAAAGCGTCCTTTGATTTTAACTGCAGACAGAGGCCGTGGTAAAAGCTCGACGTTAGGTATTGCAGCAGCGCAGCTTTTGGCTGAACGTCCAGGATTCAACATTGTTGTGACAGCTCCATCTGTTAAGGCCATTGAGCCTGTTTTTGCGCATGCGCAGCAAAGACTCGACGGTTGTGAAGTTCTTAATGCCACTCATGTTTGCTACCAAGGTGGCAGCCTTAGATTTGTCGCGCCAGACGAATTACTAAAATCCAAGCCTGATTGCGATCTGTTGTTGGTTGATGAAGCAGCGGCGATTCCCATTCCAATGTTGAAGTCTATGGTTGATAGTTATCACCGTATGGTTTTTTCAACCACGGTTCATGGCTATGAAGGGAGCGGTCGAGGTTTCGGAATCAAATTCGAAGCATGGCTTTCTAAGCATCGCCCAGGCTGGAAAGGATACAGACTTGAACAGCCTATCCGTTGGAATAATAACGACCCGCTTGAAGCTTGGTTGTTTGATTGTTTCTTACTTGGTGCAGCCTCATCAATTGATACGGCAGAGCACAAAGTTGAAGTGCTTTCTAATGAGAAACTCAACTCACTAAGTTTGGTCGAGTTATCCAAGCAAGATTGTTTAGCTAACCCAAGTAAGCTCCATCAATGTTTCTCTCTGCTGGTTGATGCTCATTATCAAACATCTCCAAATGACCTGATTCAGTTCCTAAGCAACTCTGCGATTCAATTGTACGCCGTGTGGCAGCAAGAAGAGTGTTTGGGTTGTATGTTGGTCACGCAAGAGGGTGGGTTAGACAGTGAATTGATTTCCCAGATTCAAATTGGAAAACGCAGACCACAAGGTCATCTTGCTCCTGTGTTGTTAGCTAATCAACTTGGAGCCACACAAGCAGCAACGAACCACTGTATCAGAGTGATGCGTATTGCTGTATCAACACGTCATCAAGGTTTTGGTATTGGCAGTTGGATGTTGGATAAGTTGTCGCAACACATCGAACAAGCCGACTACTTAGCGACGAGTTTCGGCGCGACCAGTGATTTGATTGCATTCTGGCGTAACAACGATTTTGCTCCAGTACATATTGGCCATCAGCGTGATCAGGCAAGTGGTTGTCACTCTGTGCTAATGGTTAAGCCTCTTAATGCCAATTCTGAAAGTTGGGTCAGCCAACTTCTGCAACATTTTGAGCGCAGCTTTTGTTTTGTCGTTTCGGGTTCACTAGCCTCTCTTGAAGTCGATATGGTGCGTGCACTGCTGCCAACTTATTGTGAATCAATCTGCGAGCTTGAAGCCCAACTTATCAAGAACTATGTTGATGGAGGCAATAGTTACGACAGCATCGGCTACAGCGTGTTGAAGTTGGTGCTTATTAGTAATGCACGTCAAGCTCAGGTAGTCCCCCTCGATTCTACGAATTTTGCTTATTCTTTCGTTTCTGATTTGTTGCTTGCTAAAGTCGTTCAACAGAAAGGGTGGGGGAGCTGTGTTGAACAGTTTAACTTTATTGGGCGTAAGCAAGCAGAGGCTCAATTTCGAAAAGATGTCGAAGCCTTACTCGCTAATTTACAGTGTAAATAGCGACAGCCGATTTCAAACGAGATTTACAGTGTAAATTAGAAGGTTGAATTTACACTGTAAACTGCTTCTTACCTTCTTACCTTCAAGCCACAAAGCCCATTTCCGATTTCATTGTCTCCGTTTCTTGTCGAGCTAAGGCAAGTCGCCACGTTAGCGAAGCGTAAAACTCCAAATTACAACGTTCAGAGAATAATGCTTTTTATCGGTAAAGGTGAGGCAAATCATAAAATGGGTAAGTCTTAATTATGAGTCATCTTTGCAATAACGAAAGTAAGTGATGTGACGCTGATTATTATAATGTGACGATTCTAAGCTCAGATTGATTTATATAGACTGAATAACAACTGAGTCATTAGGGATACTCAATTCGAATGTGGGATAACATCGTTACACTGTCGGAAGATAAGCAACAAGTGATGGCACGTCTGCCGTCAGGGTTTGTGGTCGACGCAAGCTTTGACAATAAGACACTGCCACCAGCCTTGGAAGCGATAGACGCATCAAGCTATTTTCTTTTAGAAGAAGAAGTGCTGCGTTTTGTCTCTCTTGCTAAAGAAGGTAAAGGGGAAGCTTACGAAGGGGTTCTGCTTGCTGAAGTTCGTGATGCCAGTGTAGAGGTGCAATTATCAGATGACGAGATGTTAGCGAGTCTTGTTGTCACAGGTCCATACCGCGGAAACCCACTGCGTGGTAGTGACATCATTCATTGCCTTGCTCAGGCCCATATCACGAAAGGGATTAACAAGTTAGCTCTAAGAAAAGTCTTGATGATGAGCAGTAAACTTAGGCCTGGTGAAAAGTTTACTCAACCTGTCGCCAAAGGTACTCAGCCGGTCAGGGGCAAGGACGCTAAGTTTGCAGCACTTGTAGAAGACATTACACGCCAAGTTCTTAAGCCCCGTAGTAAAGACGAAGGCAAGATTGATATGCGGGATTTGGGAGAAACCATCACCGTTGGATTGAATGATCAACTGATGAAGCGTACTCCCGCGACCAAAGGCGTCGCTGGCTTTACGGTCCAAGGTCGAGTCATCCCACCAACCCCTGGACAAGACAGTTTAATCAAGCCTGGCAAAGGCACTTACATTTCTCCAGACGATCCCAATCTATTACTCGCTTCCCACCCTGGTTTACCCATCATTAAAGATCGCACCATCGAAGTCGATGATGCTCTGTGTGTCAGTAATGTCGATGTCACGACTGGGCACGTAAAGTTTAAAGGTAATGTGTTTGTCTCTGGCAACATTGAACCAGGAATGGTTGTGAAAGCCACGGGCAGCATTACCGTCGGCGGCTTTATTGAATCAGCAGAAGTTCAGGCTCAAGGTGATATTAAAGTTGCGAAAGGTATTATCGGCCACACAACCAAAGAGGGAGAGCCGAAAAGCTGTAAGGTATTTAGCAAAGGCTCTATCACGGCAAGCTATGCCCAAAACGCCGAGTTACAGACAGCGAGCGATATTCGCCTTGGTGTACACAGTATGAGTAATGAAATTCGCTGTGGTAACAACCTTATCGTGATGGACTCTCTCAAGAAGCACGGCACACTCAGTGGCGGTGAAGCGAAAGTCGGTGGTAAGGTGGAGTGCGTTTTCTTGGGCGTTGAGGGGGATACTGCTACTAAGGTTCATGGTTTTGCTCGTTATGATGGATACCGACAGAAGATTGCTGAGCTCAAGGAAATCTACAAACACGCTCAAGAACAGACTATGGACGTGATTCGCCAAGAGCTCGAGTTTAAGAAACTACCTAAAGCAGAGCGAAGCGAAGAACAAGCGTTACAAATAGAGCAGCAGCGCGAGAAGAACAATCACGCCATAGAAAGCACTAAACAAAAGCTGGATACTCTGGAAGCGGAATTTGAAACGAACCTTGCGGAGTGTACAGTCGAAGCACACGAAAAGGTTTATACACGAGTCACCGTGCAGTTTGGTGATGAAACTGTGACGACCAAGCGCACCCATGGGGGAAGTGTGTTTTCCTTCAATCAATACGAGATTCAATGTTCCTTTAAGATGGAACAAGAAGACATTTCACTATAAAGGGCGTCAGTGTGCGGCGCCTCTATAAAAACATCCTCATCGCAACAGCTCTTTAATCAGAAGACCACACCGAACGAATATCTGGCCATCCCCAATTAGTGAGTGCGACATCTTCTAAGACACCTTGAAAGCGTAATGTTTGCGTGTGATGAAACATTGGGGCAATCCAGTACTCACTGACTAACGTTGAGGCGATCGGTTCTAGCGCTGTTAGGTAATCTTCTAACGGAGTGCTCGCTCTTAGATTTTCTAATTGTTGATCAAGCCAGTTGGCATTTGTCTCTCCTAGAGTGTGGTACAGCACGTTATTGCAGTAGAAATTAGAAAACGCTGAAGCATGACGGTTATCGTCTAAATTGATATTCGTTAAGATCAGTGTCTCATCGAGTGTGCCGCTGTTCGCTTTTTCACTCAACTCCCGATAGGAGTACATCACCATTTCAACCACACAGTTGTGCTCGGCAAGTACTGAAGAAATAGCCCGAGCGCATCGGCGCAGCGCTGTGTAGTTGTATCCAGCAATGGTAATGGTTTTTGGTAGCGCGCTGAATTCACCAAATGGGCGTAAAACGGGGTTCCAAACAGGTAATAAGTTGTTGGCAACGACACTGCCGTAATGAATCTTCTCTTTCTGGAATACTTCGAGCAGTCGCTGCGGTTGGATCAATTCCGTAATACAACAGCGTTGGGCACGTGTTAACGGATGCTTTGCATGATGGTTGAATAACGCGAACAAGCAGCCGTCTTCAGTGCGACTGTGTTGACTTGAGTGAGTCGCATTGGGTGTTTGTATTGAGACTTCAATACCGCTTGTCGTTTCAGATACTTGGATCGGTGCATTACTGGATAGCGACGGGTTCTCCATTTTTTCGTCGTTGACACTCCAAATCGTGACTAAGTCGACTAACATGCGACACGAATAGTAGCCATCGAACGCTTGCAACTTAAGTTTATTTTTATCGTGTTCGATCACCGAAAATGGCCCACTACCAATCACCGAATTATTGTTTGCCATGTTCACTTGGCTCGGCGGCTGAATACCGTATTTGACTCCGGATATAAGGCCTGCAAACCCTTGATCTGGCTTGCTTAGTGTAAATACCACTTTCAGTGGATGTGGGGCGCTGATATCGCTGACATGCGCGAGCTCTTTTTGATAATAGGGAAGGGCACAGAGTTTAGCAAAGAGGCTCACAATGGTATCAGCGTCAATTGGCTCGTCGTTGTGGAACGTAAGCCCGGGACGAAGGTGGAATGTCCATTGATAGCTCGCTTCGTCATAGCGCCAGTGGTGAGCGAGTTCTGGTTTGATAACGCCATTGTCATGGCTGGATACCAAGCAGCAATACACCTGACGCAAGAAGAAGCGCTCGCTACAGCGGTGTAATTGGTGTGGCACAATGCGCTCGAACATGCGCTTGTATGTGAGTTGGATACTGACACGGCCTTCCTGAACAGAAGCCCCTGACGTGGTTTTCAGCAGGCGGCCAAACGTTGCTTCGTCTTCATCAACAATAGCCAAAGCTTTCTCATACTTGCCTTGTTGGATTCTCTCTAGAGCAAGGCTCTCTTTGAGTGCGCCTAATTCGATATTTAACAGTAGCGAAGATCGTTGGTTTCGGCCGGCTTTAGGTAGCCAGGTTAACCACGCTAGTTCTTGCATTTGTGATAACAGGTTGCGAGCATGTCGAGGAGAAGTACACAGTAAATCAGCCACTTCCTGAACTGTGGTTTTCATTTCGCTACCGACACCCATGGGTGCGATTCGCTGATAATACCTAAGCAGGTTGAGATTAGACACCAAGAGCCCTTTGTTAATGGATAGCCTGGTATTTTACTCAACTTAACTTCGAGAAAATAAGAAAATGTTCAGTTACTTTGTTCCCCTTTTGTCACGGTTTAAGGGAATAAAAAAGGGGAGCATTCGCTCCCCTTTGGTGATTGTGTTGATGACAGGCTTTAGCTAACTGCTCTTACGCGACCTTGTTTTAGATCGGACAGAACCTTCGCTTTCGGACCATCAGCTATTATGCAGCCTTTCTCCATTACGATCACTCGATCGACAATGTCCAACATCGACGTTTTGTGTGTAATCAGAATTAACGTCTCGCTTGGTAGCAATTGGTTTAGTTGGTGTTTGATGTGCATCTCTGAACGGTTATCCATAGCACTGGTCGGTTCATCCATTAACAATACTGGCGGGCGTCCTAGAAAGGCTCTCGCAATGGCAATTGACTGGCGTTGACCACCAGAAAGCAAACCACCACCTTCACCCACTTGGCGCTCTAGACCGGCAGGATCTTGCTGAGTAAAGGCTGTCACACCGGCACGGTTCGCTGCATCCATCACATCACGATCGTCCACCAAAGGGCGGCCTAGAGTAATGTTATCTCTGACTGAACCATAGAATAGGTTACTGTCTTGCGGTACACAGCCTATATTGCGTCGTACGTCGACATGGTGAAGTTGATCCATATCGGTATCATCAATGCGTACATGGCCTTCTGTGGGCTTGTACAGGCCCATAATCAGGCGTTCTAGGGTTGTTTTACCTGAACCAATACGACCGATGATCGCCACCTTCTCGCCAGGTGTGATGGTCAGGCTGAGATCTCGCACTGAAGCGACGGGGGAATCAGGGTAGTGGAAAGTCACTTTATCTAGCGCAATATGACCTTGGATGATTGGTCGGTGAATGTAGCGCTTACCTTCCTCCTGCTCATCAGGCATCGACATCACTTGCTCAATCAGCGTCATTGAAGATTTGGCTTGGTTGTAACGTGTAGAAAGCAGCGACAATTGAACAAGAGGACCAATCGCACGGCCGCTCAACATGGTTGCAGCGATCAAACCACCCATTGTCAGTTCGCCTTCAGCAATTAGATACACACCAAAAATGATCATCCCTACATTGGTACTCTGCTGAACAAAGCCTGCGGTGTTTTGGATGCTGTCGGTAATGCGTCGGCTTTTAATATTCCAGTTCGCCATGTGAGCAACGGCTTCTTCCCAACGGAATTGGAACTGGCTCTGTGCGCTGAATAGTTTAACGGTTTCTAGGCCCGCCAAACTTTCAATCAAGTTTGCGTATTTCTGAGAGGCTAGGCGTGAACCTTCTTCAATGGTGCGACGCAATGGACCTTGAATCAGCAACGCGTAGATGATCAGAATCACAACGCCCGCGACTGGAACGAACACTAAGTTACCCGCCATTAACCAGATTAAGGCGAGGAACATGATGGCGAAGGGTAAGTCGATCAGAGAGCCGATCGTCGCCGAGGTAAAGAATTCTCGAATTGACTCAAACTCTTGCAAGTTCTTCGCGAAGGCACCAACTGAAGCTGGTTTTGCTTCCATACGAATGCCAAGTACCTTACTGAACAATTTAGATGAAATCAGGATATCTGATTTTTTTCCTGCGACGTCGATGAAGTAACTACGCATCAATTTTAAGAGTAGATCGAACAGGAAGACTACGAAGATACCGCTCGCTAATACCCACAAGGTTTCAAATGCGAGGTTGGGTACTACTTTGTCGTACACCAAACGCGTAAACATCGGTGCAGCAATCGCGAAAATGTTGATAAGAATTGATGCGATCAAAACATCACGATAGATGTTTTTCGATTCCCAAATGGTGCTCCAAAACCAGTGACCTTTGCGTGTTTTCAGAACTTCTGGTGAACGCTCGTCATAGCGGAACTGCTTTTTCACTAAGAAGTAGCGGCCAATGAACTGCTCTTTAAGTTCGGCAACAGGAATGATGATTGGCACCATTCCACTCTCAGCAGTGATGATTTCAGCTTCTTGTTTTTCAAGGTCGATGCTGTTGAGCACACACGCTTCGCCCTGCTTTAGCAATAATACCGCCGGCAAAATTAGGTGTGGGATGTTATCTAAGTCGGAACGGTTTTCTTTTGCCACTAGCCCCGCACGTTCTGCCGAACGTGGGAACAGGAAAGGGGTTAGCTTTCCGTCTGATAGTGGCAACCCATTGACCAACGCCTCAGGCGAGTTCGCTAACCCGTAATATCGGCTAACGTAGATCAATGAGTTCAATAGTGGATCTTGCATGCGATATAACCCTTACAACTATTTATCAACAATGAAGCCTTGGAACACTTCTACGTAGTTATCAGACAAGATATCTAACTGAGTCTGAGTTTCGATTCGAGATGCGATGGTGGTGACACCAAGGTTATGAGCCGTTCGTGAAATCGATGTGAGCGTGAATTTCTGCTTCTCATCGTCCAAGTTATGCGTGAACAGGTAATCCAGTTTCACGTAGCTAGGACGGTACTCGTTGATGTAGTCCAGTGATTGGAAGTTACGTCCGTAGTTATCGACACCAAACATCGCTTCAGCATTACGAATGGTGTTACACAATAGTGCCGTGTAGTGCGGAACGTTGATGAAACAGTTTTCTGGGATCTCAAAGTGCAGCAGGTGAGCGACTGAAGCGTTTTGCTCAAGCGTTTTACCAATCCAACGGATAAAGCTTGGTTGAGAAATACTGCTTGGTGAGATATTGATTGCGATTGGGCTGGTCACCTCTTGTGCTGTTAGCTTCTCAATCATCTTCTCGATAACGTATTGGTCGAGAATGTGGCTCATTTCAAGCTGTTCTAGTGCGTATAGGTACTGGTTGGCACCGTAACGAATGCCATCTTTCTCAATCGCAGAGAACACCTCTTGGTGATAGGTTTTGCCAAACGCATTGTTTGCAGCTTGTAGGCGGAATGTCACAAGGTCATTGATGATCGCCTCTTCAACCAACATACGCCATTGTTGTTTACCCATTACTGCGCCATGGTCGTCAGCAGTGACGTAGCCGTAAGCGAGTTCACGGTTCGCTTTAGCACTAGACAGCGCGTTATCGACCAGTGACATGATTTCGGTGCTGGTTTTACGTTTGTTGCTGTACGTTACACCCAATGCAATGTGTGGATTTGCCATGCCTGTAGGATCTGAACCTAGGCTTTGAATACAGTTGACGATGCTGCCTGCGACTAGTTTAAGTTCGCTTTCATCAATGTTTGGCATAATGAAACCAAACTCGTCACTAGAAATACGTGCGATGGTGATATCTGGCGATGAGATGGAAGCTTGCAGTTGTTCTGCCAATTGATGAACTAACGCATCACCTTCTTGGTAACCTTTCTCGTCGTACTCTTCACTGATAAATTCCGCTTTCAGTACTGCAAGACCACCTAAACTCGACTCTTCTAACCACTGATTTAATTGCGACATGTAGTAAGCGCGATTACCCAGCTGAGAAACCGGGTCAATGTACGCTCTTTCGCGCAGTTTCTGAGCTTCTTTCGCTTGGTTTTTAAAGGCTTGTTCAACTTGAGTCGACATGTGATTGATACCATCAACCACCAAGATCAGATCCTTTGTTTTAGGACGTGTTAATGGCTCACCGAATTGGTTCTTAGCGATCTGATCCATTTTGGTGATGATCATCGATAGTGGGCGTAGTGCTCGCTTAAGGATCCATGAAATCGAGATCAAGCCGAGTAAGAAGATCACACCAAAGATGCTTAATAAGCGGGTAAAGGCTTGCCACAGTTGATCATAGGCCGGGCCTGGATGGCTGACGATCTCTACCTCAGCAAGTTGCATCCAGCCGCTGGTGATCACTCGGCGATCATGAACGGGTTCAAATAGGTTGAGATTGGTAAACCAATGGGGCACGCCCGAAGGCTTTACAGGGTATGAACGGATGATGTCTTCACCGCTGTCGAGAAAAATTAATCGTACGACCGAGTAAGAACTGCCATCAAACAGAGCGTTGATAACAGACTCTACCGATACCTTGTCCTTTTCTTCAAGGTAAGGGGCAAGAGCCAGTCCAACAGTATTAATGGTATTACTTACTTCAGAGCGTTGCTGCTCCTCTAAGTATCCACGAGTAGTATTGAATTCGATCATAAAGACTGACGTCATCAGTAATATGAACACCGCAACCATCCCGACCACAAGCTGTTTATATAAAGTCATTGTACCTACTCATCGTAATTGATAATGGGTTTGTTTAATTTTAGAGAGCGCTCACGGGAACGTAAGTCGTTCCATAAGCTCAATCTTGAAGATTTCCCTGCTAGCTTGCCGCTGCCTGCTGCCGACTTGATTAACCAAAGGTTTTTACCGTTGAAACTGTAAATTGGTCGTAGGTCAGGGCGCTTAGAACCGCGCTTTATCTCAGGGTTTAAGTTATCCAAAATTAGTGGCTCTGCACTCGGTGTGGAGTAGTAAGCCAACACCATGTGGAATTGGTTTAGCTCTAGTGCTTTTACGTACACTAATCGCAATTTCTTATCTGGAACGCCTAGTTCAAGCAGAGAGAAGTATTTGGCAATGGTGAAGTCTTCACAGTCGCCTGCGTTACTGCCTAAAAATTCCAGCGGGGTCGCCCAGTAGTCGTTTTTTCCCCACAGAATGCTGTCGTCGACAAAGTACATCTGATTGAAGAACTGATTAACTGACGTGAGTTTCTCTTTTTCGCTTAAACCATCGTATGACGTCATATTTGAACGCCAGGTTGCCACACGTTTTCCGGCTCTCTCACCGTAGGTCTGCGTGACCGCATCGATCCACCTTTGGTCGTTCTTATTGAGAGCGACAGAAGTAAAAGAGGTGAGGACGAGCAGTAACAGCGATATTCGAGACTTCATAGCCTCAGCTCTTGTTGGTTCACTATGTATTGAAAGGCATTGTTAACCATCAAACGTCCTTACTCTTTCAGTGCGTTGTTTTGTGCACTGAGGATAGGTTTCAACATGTACTCAAGTACGGTTCTTTTACCCGTGATGATATCGACCGAGGCTGTCATACCTGGAATGATTGGCAGCTCTTCGTTTTGTCCAAAATTATGTTTCTCGGTACGTACACGCACGATGTAAAAGCTGTTGCCTTCTTCATCTTGTGTCGTATCGGCGCTGATGTGTTCCAACACACCTTCTAAGCCACCATATTTAGTGAAATCATAAGCACTGAACTTAACAATGGCGGTCAGTTCTGGGCGCAGGAATGCGATGTCTTGTGGGGCAATTTTTGCTTCAACCAGCAAGGAGTCTTCGGTCGGTACAATCTCAACGATGTCCATACCTGGCTGGATTACGCCACCCACGGTATTGATACCTAACGTTTTAACGGTGCCGGTTACTGGAGAAACGACAACTGTACGGTTTACTCTGTCTTCGAGGCCAACCGCAGATTCAGTCAGTGCCGAGAGTTTATCTTGTGCTTGGTTGAGCTTTTCTTGCTGTTCAGAGCGGAAGTTGAGTGCCGCATCGATACGGCTGAGCATGGCTTCTTTGATTGCAGAGCGTAGCAGAGGGATTTTAAGCTCACTTGAGGTCATTTCTCGGCGAGTATCGTTGACTTGTCGTTGCAGCTTAAGCAATTCAATTCTTGGTACCACGCCTTCGTCGGCAAGCGGTTTGGTGATGTCCAGTTCTTGGCGAGCAAATTGGTAACTCTGCTTTAGGTTTCGCACACGCGCTTTGATCTCGACAAGGTCTTGTTGTTTCTGTTCAACTTGTTGATCAAAAACGGAAAGTTGGTTTTTAAGGTTGTTTAAATCTTGGCGGTACTCTGCTTTTTGACGATTGACCAGATCAGGTTGAACCTCGTAGAACTTAGGTGGGAAAGCGAGCTTTCCATAATCGAGAGTGACACTTTTCTTCCACTCTTTTTCGTTAAAGTCTTCATTGATTACTACGCTGGTTAACGAGGCGGAAAGCATCAATACGTTGGCAGTTAAGTTGGCAACTTGCTGTTCACGTTCACGGAAGTCAGAGCGGAATCGAGTGTCGTCGATCAATAGCAGTTGTTGGCCTTTTTGAACCTGTTGTCCTTCTTTAACTAAGATCTCTTTAACTAAGCCCCCCTCGAGGTTTTGCACCACTTGGATCTGGGAAGAGGGGATCACTTTGCCCTGCCCGACAGTAACCTTGTCGATCTCCGCCCAAGCGGACCACCCAATAGCAGCAATAAAGAACAGAACGATCATCCACAACATGATACGCGCACTGGTCGGCGTATTGAGTAGTAGTGCCGCGGTTTTATCGTCGACGTACTCAAGTTCGGTTTCGTTCAATTTGCTGAAATTCTTCTGGCTCATAACAGTCCTTGTTTGCTGAATAAAAGTGCAAGCCTATTGAGTGTATTCTTACTTTTGATAAATGTTAAGAAATTGCTCCTTTAAATATTTGAATTTATATATTTTTTAACTCTTATCTGTTTTTGAAATCTGTTTTGTCGAGTTGGTGCTTTCTTAGCTTGTCATAGAGGGTTTTCCTCGACACTTGCAGCTCTTGTTGTACGTCTTTTAAGCGCCCTTGATGACGATGCAGTGCTTCTATCAAGAGGATTTGTTCAAAGCTGTCGGTACGTTGGCTTAATGACTGTTGTTGTTCTTCAATATTGACGTCTAGCGAACCGTCATCCGCTTGTTCTGGACTGTCTGCTTGACCTGACTCTTGATTGTCGAGTGCTGGTTGCTTCACCTGAGTTAGCACGCGCAGCTCGGCATGTTGACGAAGCTGGCGAATGTTTTCGCCCCAGTGAGTGGTTATCAAGCGTTGAATCTCTTTCTCTGTGATTACCGGCGGAGGCAACTGATAACGACTTGCTGCACCTCGCGCAAAGTGTTTGAACAAAGACCCGATATCTTCCGTTCTTTGTGCTAATGGTAATAGATTAAATCGACGCAGCTCATTTGTAATTGTAGTCGGTACTACTGTAGTTGCGATAATGATACAAGTTGCATTGGTCTTGCATGAGTTTTCACGAAGTAGAGTCGGTTTTAGAGCCGCTAACCACTGCCATTGTTGTGAAGTTAATGCTTCTGTTTCATGAATATAGAGCGTTCCACCTTGATGCTTTTGGAATAATTGAACCACGAATTGGTGAAATGTCGATTCGTCATTGCGCGGTAAATTAAATGCAGCAATCGGACAAAGCTCCGCTGTTGGTTGGCTGTGTAAATCGTGGGTGTACTGCGCAGTGATGCGTTTGCCAGTGCCTATGTCGCCAACAAACAGTAATAGCGGGTTCTGTTTGCAATCTAAGGTGATTAATTCGCGGCGTAATGTCTGCATTGATTGAGACTGACCAATCAGTTTTGGGCCAACCTGATTCTGCATCGCGAGCTCTTTTCTAAGCAGGTTGTTTTCTTCAACCAAGGCGAGCTTATCTGCTGCTTTTCTTACTGCGGTAAGCAGGGCATCAACCACGAATGGTTTTTCTAGAAAATCATAAGCACCGGACTTCATCGCCGAAACGGCGGTTTGCACATCGCCGTGTCCAGTCAGTACGATGATTTGAAAATTCGGATTTTGACTCAACAGCTTTTGCGTAAATTGAATGCCATCCATCACTGGCATGTGAATATCGGTGATCACAATGCCTGCTTGCGTGATATTAATCTGCTTGAGAGCCTCAATCGCATTAGGTAAGCAGACAATGTCGATACCTTCAATGAGCATGGCTTGTTCTACTGAGTCGCGAATTGCGGGTTCATCATCGACAAAGTAGAGTTTAGGCATAGAGTGCAAGTGTTGAGTCCTTAATGTTGAAGAAAGCTATTAATAACAATCCTTTAGCCTTTGTTTTGGTACAGTGGAATATTCAGAGAGAATACCATGCCTGAAGGCTCGAGCTGGCTTGCGCTGATCGTGCCGTGATAGGCTTCAATGATTCGCTTCGATATCGAAAGTCCGAGCCCTAATCCTTCAGGCTTAGTGGTAAAAAACGGGTCGAACAAATGTTCCAGTTTGTCGCTGGCGATACCAATCCCGTTATCCCAAATGATCAGTTGGCAGGCATCATTATTAAGCTGCCACTCTACGCCGATTTGAGGAATGGTCGGTTGCTTCCCTTCTTGAGTTTCCAAGTCGTTTTGAAGTACTACTTGTTGTGTGGCTTGTTGCGAAAGCGCTTGTGTCGCATTGTGCATCAGGTTAACCAACACTTGCTCAAGCTCGGTTGGGTGAATCGCGATGTTAATGTCATCTGCCACGGTACTTAATCTTAGGGTGATGCCTTGTTTGATCATCAGCGCACTGAGAATGCTGGTGGCATTGTTGATCGCTTGATGCAGATTCGCCACATGATGTTCTTGCTTGGTTACCTTGCGCGTAAATACCTTAAGGCGTGCAATGATCTCGGTAATCGAAGTGTTTAGCGCGATCATTTTATCCAGATTGCTTTTTACTAAGTCTGAGCGTCCCATCTCAAGCAGCTTGACGCTGTTTTCGCTATAGGTTCTAAGCGCAGCAAGTGGTTGATTGATTTCATGATTAATACTGGCTGACAGCTCACCCAGCACGGCTAACTTAGCGGTTTGCGTTAGCTCTCGCTCTGTCTGTTTTAACTTCAATTGAGACTCTTGATATTGAAAGAGTGTCTGTTGAAGTTGTTGATTGGATTGCTTTAGATATTGAGTTCGCTTATCTACGGTTTGCTCTAGGTTCTGATTGAGTTCAGTCAGTGCCACTTTCGCGAGGTAGGTTTGGCGCCACGACCAAGCAATCAGCATGACTAAGCTGTAAATCACAATGAAGATAACGTCGATCTGCAGCACCTTGAGCAGTTCGGATCTTGTGTCCTTGATAGCCACAACTTGGTACTGGTTGTCACTGGTAGCGGCAGGGTACAGGTTAAAATTTCCAAGTTTAAATAACTGGTTTGCAGTGAGCGCTTTGCTTGCATCGGTTGTTTGGCTCGAAGAGTTAAACGCATCAATGATCGAAATTTTGTTTTGACCGTATTGGCGTTGCGCTGCGATATCTTGCTGCTGTTGATCCGTTAATGGTAGTAATGAGTGATAAAGCCAAGGTACCTGACTAGAGAGAAACACCACTTGGTTGGAATCAAGTACCACAATCTCAAAGTCGTCGCTAGTTAGAATGTTTTCTAGGTTTTCTAAGCTTACTTTCACCGTGATAACGCCTACGATGTCATCGTCGATATAAAGTGGTGAAGATAAGAAATAGCCTCGCACATCAGAGCGAGCGCCGAGTGCGACATATTGGGTTTTATGGCCTTTTATTGCAGAGGCAAAGTAGGGGCGAAACGCGAAGTTTTCGCCAACGAAAGTTCGAGGCTTTCGATAGTTACTTGATGCAACCACTGTGCCGCTCGGATCGTGGATATAGATGGTATCGGCTTGGCTTTGCCCCGACCACTCGAATAACAAGGTGTTGAGTTCAGCTGTGGAGATTTTGTCGCTCTTTGGTGATTCATCAAAGTAAGACAGCAGGCGTGGGTCGTGGCTGAGCAAGTCAGGTATTTGTTTGAACTTATCCAATTCAGAATCGATCTGGAGGTTGGCTTTGTTCGCCGCTTCATTGAGTTGTTGTGTGACAACTTGCTCTTGGTATTGACCGGCCAAAAAGTGAGTAGCAGTTAGCCCTGCCGTTCCCAGTATCAATGAGAAAAATACAAAAGGCGTGATCAGGTTAGACAGTTTTTTAGACACGAGAAACTCAAGTTACAATCAGTTTACATATAGACTATCAATATGACGGTTAGCGTACCGAGATCTCGTTAACACAGAGCACCTTCAATGAGACAAAACCAAGGCTTAGACTTGTGTTTCAAAGGATTACAGAGCAGAATCACAAAAAAATTAAAAGGAGCAACCAAATGGAACTGACAGACATTCGTCGTGAATACGCTCAGGGTGGATTGAGACGTAAAGACTTAGCCGCAGACCCAATTGACCAATTTAACCTTTGGTTAGAGCAAGCGATTGAAGCTAAGTTGATGGATCCGACGGCAATGACAGTGGCGACGGTTGATGAAAATGGACAGCCATTCCAACGTATTGTTTTGCTGAAGAATGTTGATAAAGATGGTTTCGTTTTTTACACCAACCTAGGTAGCCGCAAAGCGCAGCAACTTGAGCATAGCAGCAAGATCAGTTTGCACTTCCCTTGGCATCCGTTAGAGCGACAAGTTCATATTACTGGTACCGCTGAAAAGCTGACGGCGATGGAAAACATGAAGTACTTCTCGTCTCGTCCAAAAGAGAGCCAATTGGCAGCTATCGCAAGTAAGCAAAGTAGCCGTATCTCTGCACGTGGCATCTTAGAAGGCAAATATCTAGAGCTTAAACAGAAGTTTGCGAAAGGCGAGATTCCGGTTCCTTCTTTCTGGGGTGGTTTCCGAGTGCGCGTCGATAGCATTGAATTTTGGCAAGGTGGTGAGCACCGTCTGCATGATCGCTTCTTGTTCTCACGCCAAGACAACAGCTGGGACATTGATCGCCTAGCGCCATAGTTTGAGTTTGTTGGACTCAGCAGTAAAGACAGTAAAATTAGGAAGATACCGTTGATCTTGTGTTCATCCACATCAACGGTATTTTTTTGTCTGTCTTTTTATCTCTATGGGCGCTGTGAGTCGTTAATCAGTCGCTGTGTAGAACCACTGAGATCTGTTTCTTGAGTAAGGTTTCAGGAATCACAGAGCCTAATCCTGAATCCAATGCATACTCGATTAACTGACTCTTACTACGTGCATCGAACTTTTGCTTTAGTCTAGCGACATGCCCCTCGACCGTCTTGATTGAGATGTTCAATGTCAATGCAATGTATTGAGGCTTCTTACCGAAAAGCAGTAAGAACAGTACCTCTGATTCACGTGAGGTCAGTTTCTTTTGCAGTTTAGACACTCGCGGAGTTGAGCCTGCGATTGATGCTTGATTGTCTTTGGCGCAAGTTGCCTGACACACCCAGTGACCCACTTCTAAAATCGCTGTGTCTGTGAGTTCTTGCCCATAGAAGATAGTGCCTTGCACGTTGTCGTTGTCATCAAGCCAAGGCGTTTTGGTGAAGATATGGGCGTGCCAGCGTCCATCCGGGTAGGGGTGAATATCAAGGATTTTAAGCGTCGAGCGCGTTTCCATTACATGCTTGTCTTGCGCTCTAAAGTCTTGTGCGCATTCGATGGTTTGGCTCGGCATATCGAAGTCCGTCAAGCCGGTACAACTCTCGCCCGGCTTCAAACCGATCAATTGGTTGTAAGCGAGGTTTGCGTATACGAAAACAGAGTCAGTATTTTTACAGCCCCAGCAGCCTGGAAGTTGTTCGAATAAAGAACGATGTATGGGGTTTAGTGGTTCTGGCAAGGTTTTCTCTCGTGTGTTGCGATGTTGCAATGATATCAGTTTACTATTGCTCTGCAATGGCAATTACAGGTTGGAGTACGTGTAGAAAAGGCTGGGTGAGTTTTCGTTAATCAAAGTGCTGAATAACTGCGTGATTCACGGATGATAGGTCGGCGAACTGCGTGTTCAATAGGCAAAAAAAAGCCAGCCTGAAGAGGGGCTGGCCAAAGACAAGTTATGCCTTGTCGACATGTAGAAGATTTTCAGCTTAATTTACGAGGGTCAGGTAAATTAAGCTGAGGCATCAGTTAGATACCCAGAGTGACTTACTACTCTATCGACGAATTTACTCCTAGGCGTACCTATGCATAAGGGGGGAATTCCCCTATAAACACGATTCAATGCGATAAATGAGAGCCTAGAGTAAATATTTTAAAGTAATGGGCGAGCTATCGAGAGCTTACAGCTCTCGTAACACTCTAAAGCCGAGGTAGTTGGCTGCTGTTGAAGGCGCAACGTATAGCTCGTTAAATGCTTTGGCCTCTTCAGGAGAGAAGCTCCACGCGCCACCTTTGGCTAGGCCCTTTTGAACGGTTGTCCACTCCCATACATTGCCGACCATGTCGTAGAAGCCCGTTGGTGTTGGCATGAATGATTTAACAGGAGACGTACTGACGTTTGACCAAGGTGTACCAGCCCAGCCTGTATTCGCTTTACCTGTGCGGAATTCGTTACCCCACCAGAAGTTGGTGTCTTGGCCTGCTCTTGCTGCGGCCTCCCACTCTTGTGGTGTAGGAAGGCGATACGTGAAGCCTGTGCTCTCAGATAACCAACGAGTGTAGGCTATCGCATCATTCTGACTGACACAAACTACTGGAGAGTTGTCAGCTTGTTTGAAGCCCGGTTTCTGCCAGTCATTGTCGGAGACTGAAGTAATCTCGGCATTGGTGAAGGTGTCGCAGGTGTTCATTAGCTCAGCATCTGTCTGGTAGCCTGTACTCTTTACGAACACTCTAAAATCTTGCACACGTGTCGGGGTCGCGGCTAATGCAAATGGCTGTTTTATTGTTACCTGCTTGGCACTGTTCTCACCCAGCAGGTAGCGACCAGAGCCGACTACAATCATTTCAGGGCTCTGAGTATTATCTTCCATCGGGTCCGCAAACTTGGTACCGACGTTTAACGTGTTTTGTTTAGCTTGTAATACCGCTCTTAGGTTGTGATCGCGAGTTATTTTTAGCTCTTGGTGGAAAGAAAGGTAACCTTCTTTCTCAATCGTCACCATGTGTGGGCCGGTTGGTAACATGATTTCAACAGGGGTGCTGCCGTAGTTAACGCCGTTGATTAACACTTTGTCGTTGTACTGATTTGAGCGAACCACTAAGTTGACCCAAGCGACCTCTTTTTGTTGGTCGTTGGCTTGTTGATCGGTTTGCGTGAAACAGTTAGACGATTGAATACCAAGTAGGCGGCAAGGTGTATTCTTATCCGGGCGAGTTTCTAGATTCGCAGCAATCACAGCTCTGTATCGGTTATCTTCTGAGAAACCAGAGGAAGTCACCTTGTGTTGTAGCACGTGGATATTCAGTGATGTCGATGCCAAGTGTTGTTTGACAGTTTTCGACTCTGTCGTGTTATCAACGAGGTTGTGTTGGAACTGTTTTACTGCTTTTTGAAGCGCTAGTGTTACCGTTTGATCAGCACATTGCGCCAATGTCATGTCGCTGCTGCAGCGGTTGGTAAAGCTGACCGTCTGCTCTTGTGTTTGGGTGATCTCGTTTCTGAGTCGATCGGCTCTTGCTCTTAGCTTGTCTTGCTCTAGCTGCGCGATGGCTGTTTCTGTCGCTCTTTTCTCGGCTTGGATAGCTTCAAGCTCCATAGCCAAACCTTGCTGCTTCTGTTCTGAGTCAGAAACCGCAAGTTTGCCTTCTTTCACGGTTTTCCATGCGTCTTGGAAGTGATTTTGAGCCGTCGAGATATCGAAGTCTGGCTCATCAATCATGCGCGTATAATCTTGCTCTAGGCTTGCTTTGGCCGCTGCAAGTTTTTGTTCTGCTGCTACAGAGAGTTTAGCAAGACGTGCCGTTTGCTGTGCTTGGTTATCGACTTGATTTTGTTTGTCCGCGACTTTCTTTTCGATAGCCGTTAACTCGGCGTGCTTTTCGAAAAGCGAACTTTCAAGATCAGTAACAGAGGCGGCCGTGATTGCTGGTGGTGTTGCTTCAGCGAAAACAGCAGGTGTCATTAAGCAGGGAGCAAGTGCAAATAATAGAGTGGGAAAACCTTGGCGCATGATGGGCTACTTCAATCGTAATTTAGGTTAATCGACTATTCTAAACGACAACGCCATTTCGTCTGCAGTTATTGTTTATAATGACCGTATAAGTTTATAACGATCAACAGTTTATAACTATCAACAAAATGGCGAGTGTTCATTCAGCTTTGTGAAATCGGTATGGCGATCTTCTACTGAGGGAATTAGCTTTCTTTGCTAGGAAGAAGCTTAACCCAGATAGTGTCGCTGCCGTTGATGGTAACTGTGCGGTTGTATGACTCGTAACCTTGCTTAGAGATAGTTACTTGATGACGACCGCTTGGTAGCGCTACCTCAAGAGGTGTGCTGCCATACTTAATACCGTTGATGGTCACAGAGTCGTTGTATTGGTCAGAACGCACGGTTACGTTTGCCCATTTCTTGTCGCTCTTTTTAACTGCAGCCGCATCGCTGCCAGTTAAACAGTAGCGTGTTGAAACGTTCAATAGGTTACATGCGGCAACCGCTTCAGGTTTTGCTTGCAGTTGAGCTTGCATCTGCATGAAGTAAGAGTTGTTGCCAGAGAAGCCGCTCTTGATTGGCTGGCTGTCCTGAACGTGGATGTTCAGCTGAACGCCTTGCAAGTTCTGCTTCGCCAGAGTGCTTTCTGTGAGCTGCTCAAGTAACTGGCTCTTGAACGTTTGCACCGCTTTTTGGTTCGTTAGGTATTTACCTTGAGCTGTACACTCACCAAGGGTCATTGTGGATTCACATGTGGTGGTGTAGCTGGTTTCCAAAACTGCACTTTCACGCAGTTCTGTTGCGATACGTTTTACGCGAGCTTCAACTTTTGACTCTCTCAGGCTTGCCAGCTCATTGTTCATTCGAGCTTGCTTCTGTTTGATCTGAGAAAGGTGAATCTCACCCTCATTCATCGCTTGTTGATTGTCTAGCTGAGCCGATTGATTTTCTTTAACTGCAGCCCATGCATCTTGGTAGCTTTTTTGAAAAGAGACCAGGTCCGTTTCTGGGTCTTCAAGTAGACGACTGTACTGTTTGTCTAGTACAGACTTGGCTCTGTTACGTTTTGCCTTAAGTTCTTCACCTTCGCGCAACAACTTACTGTTTGTGTTCTGTAGTTGTTTTAGGTTCTCAGTCGCCGATACTTTGGTTGCTGAAATACGCTCAATATCTGAGTTTTTCTCTGTTATTTTTGCATCGATGGCTGAAACGGGATCGACTTGATTCAGTTCTTCAGCTGATACCGATGCAGATACCCAAAGTGGGGATAGCGCAAGTAAAAGCGCTGAAATTCGAAAGTTAGTCATAGGTCCCTGCAACTTATAGATTGAAATTGGCTCATTGATAATGTGTCTGCTTTCTAGTTGTGAGTCACTAGTTATTAGCAATTAACACAGTATCCGTCTTTATACCGTTTTATTGTATTTCAATCTACTCAAATGCCGCGTTTCGGTACTTTGGATACACTTTTTATAAGTTTTATGCGAATTGTTTGAGCTATATAAGCAAATGTTTTAGTGATGCTCTGATGATTAATTTCTCATTTATGAGTCATCTTGGTTGAGTGAATCGTGAGGTTGAGATTTATAAAAAAGCACCGAAAATATTGATTTTACATAGGCCGTAGTTTGTACACTCTTGATCATCTTTCCGGAGGCATGATCAAGATGATCGCGATAATGATCTTTTCATTCTCGCGAGCAAATAACTGTCATGAGCATTTACAAATTCATCTTATGCGCATTTAAGAGTATTATTCTTACTATGTTGACCCGAGTATTTTTCTGTCATGTCTAAACCTTTACCCTTTCCTAACCTAGACCTTTCTCCGCTAGGCCTTACTGGCCCTCGTCCTGCTGAGATTATCACTTTGCCATCGCATATGGATTGCCACGATCACCATTATTCTCAGGTGGTGATTGGTTTAAAAGGTCAGGCGGAATTTGAAGTGAGTGGTAAGGGGAATCTTGTTGGCCCAGGACAAGGTTGTGTGGTGACAGCGAGCTCTGATCATGCTTTCGGTGGTGTGGTCGGTCAGTCCGACATTTTGGTGCTTAACATGCCCGTGCCCAGTGACGACGACCCGCTGATGCTAGAGAAGATTAATCAGCTCGAGTCTTCGAACGTCTATTTCCAATTAGATGCGCAAATTCAAAAGCTTATTCATATGCTGGTACAAGAGATGCAGGCGAGTCCTGATGATCTGTTGTTAAGCCGAGCCTGCAATGACACGGTGATCGCCTTAATGCAAAGGCACATCTCGGCATTTGAAACGTCAGTGAAGGATTCGCGCTTCGATCTTGAAGCGCTTGATCGTTACATCGAGCAACATTTAGCAAGTAAGATTTCAGTCGCGCAACTTGCAGGTAGCGTGTTCTTGGGCGAAAGCCAATTCCATATGTTGTTTAAAGAGCAAATGGGCATTACTCCTCACCAGTATGTACTAGGTAAGCGAATCGACCGTGCTCGACGTCTTATTGAACAAGGGAATTTAAGCCTTGGTCAGGTCGCAGAACTTGCTGGATTCTCCGGTCAATCCTCTTTTACCCACACATTTTCACGCCTTCAAGGCATGTCACCATCTCAATACAAAAAGCAAATTTCTGTTAAATAGTGAAACGAAACGGCATATTATATTAAAGTTTCATATGTGACATTGTGTTTGTTTTGTTAATAAAGCGAGTTTTTAGCAAAAAACTCGGAGTTTTTGACAAGTATTCCTTATATACTCTAAATACACTGCAGCCATTGTAGAGATCCCGGGCTAATTCCGGGTGTGAGATTAAGGAAAACGCATGTTTACAGCTACTGATGTGTTAAAGCCAGAATTCAACGAGCAGTCGCTTGATGATCTATGGTCGCTTATCTCACCATTATATATGGTGGATGAAACCCAATGGCTAGAGCAACTTCTGCCACTAGCTACCCCTTCTGAGTCTGAAAAGCAGCAAATCACAGACAAAACGACTTCTTTGATCGAAGCTATCCGTGCGGATAAGACTTCTATCCAGATGATCGATGCACTGTTGCTTGAATACAGCTTAGATACTCAAGAGGGCATCTTGCTGATGTGTCTGGCGGAAGCCTTGATGCGTATTCCTGATTCAGCAACGGCTGATGCACTGATTCGCGACAAGCTAAGCGTTGCGGATTGGAAGTCTCACCTAAAGAATTCTGATTCAGTTTTTGTTAACGCTTCGACTTGGGGCTTAATGCTAACAGGCAAGGTGGTTGGACTTTCATCGAACGAGCAGAGTGCTGGACAAGCGGTTAACCGTTTAGTGAACAAGCTTTCTGAGCCGGTAATTCGTAAAGCGATGCACCAAGCGATGAAAGTGATGGGCCACCAGTTTGTTCTTGGCCGCAGCATTGCTGAAGCGCAAAAGAACGGTAAGCCTATGCGCGATAAAGGCTTTACCTACTCTTACGACATGCTAGGTGAAGCGGCACTGACTACAGCTGACGCAAATAAGTACTTTAAAGATTACCTAATGGCGATTGAAGCCGTAGGTCGAGACACTTATGTCTCTTCAAAATCTAGCCCAGCGCCATCTGTGTCTATCAAGCTTTCTGCACTTCATCCTCGTTACGAAGTGGCGAACGAAGACCGCGTACTGACTGAGCTATGCGATACGCTAGAGCAGTTACTGCGCCGTGCGATTGAGCTTGATGTTGCGATCACGATTGATGCAGAAGAAGCGGATCGCCTAGAGCTTTCGCTTAAGTTATTCGAAAAACTGTATCGCAGCGAGCTAGTGAAAGGCTGGGGTAAGTTTGGTCTGGTTATTCAAGCGTATTCAAAGCGTGCGTTACCAGTTCTAGTTTGGCTAAACCGCCTAGCAAAAGAGCAGGGTGACTTAATCCCACTTCGCCTAGTTAAAGGTGCTTACTGGGATAGTGAGATCAAATGGTCACAACAAGCTGGTTTCGATAACTACCCTGTTTACACTCGCAAAGAAGCGACTGATGTTGCTTACCTAGCGTGTGCGCGTTATCTATTGAGCCCAAGTGTTCGTGGCAATATCTTCCCGCAGTTTGCGAGCCACAATGCTCATACGGTTTCTGCTATTGCAGTGATGACAGACCATAAAGACTTTGAATTCCAACGCTTACACGGCATGGGTG
Source organism: Vibrio sp. 99K-1 (assembly GCF_013114585.1). NCBI lineage: Bacteria > Pseudomonadati > Pseudomonadota > Gammaproteobacteria > Vibrionales > Vibrionaceae > Vibrio > Vibrio sp. 99K-1. Next base: position 181,691 of record NZ_VTXF01000004.1, on the reverse strand, counting down.
ATTCACTTTACAACCATGCAATGGAAGCTTACCAACAGTCGGTACGTATTTACGCGCCAGTTGGTAGCCATAAAGATCTACTGCCATACCTAGTACGTCGTCTGTTAGAGAATGGTGCAAACAGTTCGTTTGTACACCGTTTGGTTGATGCTCGTTGCCCTGTGGCAGAGCTAACACAGCATCCAGTCGACATGCTTTTGGCATTCGATACGTTGAACAACACTAAGATTCCTCTGCCGCCAGCGGTATTCCCTGAGCGTAAGAACTCATACGGTGTGAACATTGATATCGAGAGCGAAGCGCATCAGTTTGAAGAGCAAGTAAAAGGCTTTTTGAACAATCAATGGACTGCTGGACCTGTGATCAACGGCGAATCTCTTGCCGAAAGCATGATCAAGGCTGATCAGAATGTTGAACAAGTAACAGCACCTTACGATCGTCGTATTAACGTGGGTCAGGTGGCTTTTGCAAACCTTGATCATGTTTCCGCAGCGATCACTGGTGCAGACGCAGCATTTGCTGATTGGAATGCGACATCGGTTGAAACCAAAGCCGCTGCTCTAGAGAAGCTAGCGGATCTGATGGAAGAGAACCTTGCAGAGCTGGTGGCAATTTGTCATCAAGAAGCGGGTAAGACTATTCACGATAGCATTGATGAAGTGCGTGAAGCGGTCGACTTCTGTCGTTACTACGCAAAACAAGCGAACAACCTGCAAGGTTTTGAGCTAAAAGGCTTTGATGGTCTAACTCGAATCGCTTCGCGACAAGGTCGTGGTGTGTTCGTTTGTATCAGTCCTTGGAACTTCCCATTGGCGATCTTCCTTGGCCAAATTACTGCAGCACTAGTGGCGGGTAACACAGTTGTGGCGAAACCTGCAGAGCAAACCAGCTTGATTGCAGCTCGCGCGGTTGAACTGATGAATGAAGCGGGTTTCCCTGCTGGCACGATTCAACTTCTACCTGGTCGTGGTGCAGAGATCGGCAGTGCGCTAACTAGCCACGATGCGATTGCAGGCGTTGCCTTCACGGGGTCAACCCCAACTGCACAACGCATCAACGTGTCATTGGCAAGCCGCAACGCTAAGCCTGTGCCGTTTATTGCGGAAACCGGTGGTCAGAACGCGATGATTGTCGACAGTACTGCACTGCCTGAACAAGTGGTTCGTGATGTGATTCGTTCTGCCTTTGCTTCAGCAGGTCAACGTTGTTCTGCGCTACGTGTGCTTTACATTCAAGAAGACATTGCAGATCGCGTGATTGGACTAATTCACGGTGCGATGGATGAGCTAAGCGTTGGTATTCCACATCTTCATAAAACGGATGTGGGCCCAGTTATCGACCAAAATGCGAAGCAGAAGTTGATGACGCACCTAGAAAACATGACCAAGACCCAGAAGAAAGTAGCTCAACTTTCTCTAGGAGCGGATTGTGAACATGGTGACTTTGTTCCACCAAGTGCATTTGAAATCGATGACATCAGCTGTTTGAAAGAAGAGCAGTTTGGTCCTGTGCTGCATATCGTTCGCTTCAAAGCGAGTGAACTGGCGCAAGTGGTAGACCAAATTAACCAAACCGGTTTTGGCTTAACCATGGGCATCCACAGCCGTAACGAGACAACTTACCGTTGGATCGAAAAACACGTTCGTGTGGGTAACTGTTACATCAACCGTGACCAGGTCGGCGCTGTTGTTGGTGTGCAACCATTTGGTGGTCAAGGCTTGTCTGGTACTGGCCCTAAAGCGGGTGGTCCTCACTACCTATACCGCTTTACTGATGTTCATTTCTCTCAATCACAAGACAAGGCATAAGGAGCAGTATCATGGTTCATCAAGTGACAGGTTTTTCTGATGCTTTCTTGGCGTGGGAACAATGGAATCTTACCGATTTTGATCATAAGAGTGCTCAGGTACTTGCATTCAAATCAGAGATCGAAAGCCAATCTACGTCTTTGGCGGCAGTGGCAACTTATCACCTAGAGCAGGCCTCTGCGCTGCTTTCTGAGCAGCACCTAATGGCTGGCCCGACTGGTGAAACAAACGAGCTGTATGCTGCAGGACGTGGTGTGGCTTTGGTGATTGTTGATGATTGCCAAGACAAAGAGCCAGCACTGCAAACAGCAACCGCGATGATTACCGCAGCACTATTAGCGGGTAACAGCGTGCAATTGTGCAGTGATGACGTGCAATTCAACACCTTGATTGTTGATGCAGCGAAACAAGCGAATTTACCGACGAACTTGGTGCAGGTTGCTTCGTACGACGCGGCTCAACAGCTGCTGTCTTGCGATGTACGTAGCGCAGGTTACGTAGGTAACTCACAAACGGCTCAAGCTATCAATTTACAACTTGCTAAGCGTGACGGTGCCATCGTCAGTTTAGTAGCTGAAACGGATCTGACAGCAATGCATGTTGCTCACGATCCACACCTATCGCTGCGTTTCATTACCGAGCGTACGCGAACTATAAATATAACAGCCGTGGGCGGTAACGCGACCTTGCTCGAACTTGGAAGCGAAGCTCACTAACCTTCAGTAACATTGGCTCTAAGCACTTTTGTTTTCTCCATTGTTGGTTTCACCACCTTTGGTTTTAACTCATAGTGCCTTGGAGCCTCAATACCTAACTCAATGCACTCGCTTGCCTTTACGGTGAGTGTCTTGCATTGAATTAGGCATGGAAGGCTTTTTACAAATGAGGACTATCAAATGATAGAAAACAGTTTTGCAATAACGACGACGTTCATTGCGTATCTAATTATGATGCTGGCAATCGGTGTTATTGCTTACAAACGTACTTCTAGCTCGACAGACTACTTCCTTGGTGGTCGTTCGCTAGGCCCATGGCCTGCTGCACTTTCTGCTGGTGCATCAGACATGAGTGGTTGGCTACTACTTGGTCTACCGGGTTACGCTTACGCTGCTGGTTTTGAAGCATTCTGGCTTGCTGGTGGCCTGCTAGTTGGTACTTGGGCGAACTGGTTAATCAGTGCTAAGCGTCTGCGTACTTACAGCATTACGACAGAGTCACTGACACTACCTGAGTTCCTATCTCGTCGTTTCAATGATAATTCTAAGCTGATCCAAACAATTTCTGCTTTCTTTATCCTTTTATTCTTCCTTTTCTACACAAGTTCTGGCTTGGTAGCGGGTGGTAAATTGTTTGAAACGGTATTCGGTCTAGATTACACAACAGCGGTAATCATCGGCACAGTATGTGTGGTTTCTTACACGCTATTTGGTGGTTTCCTTGCGGTATCTTGGACGGATTTGGTTCAAGGTCTACTGATGTCTGCTGCGCTATTGATTGTACCAATTGCAGCGATGAACGGTGGTCTTGGTCAGCTATCGACTGATCTTCACAACATCAACCCAGAGCTTCTAACGCTATGGAATGATGCGAAAGGTGAACCGCTATCTGCTATCGCGATCATCTCGCTAGCGGCGTGGGGTCTTGGTTACTTCGGTCAGCCGCACATCCTTGCTCGTTTCAAAGCAACACGTACTAATAAAGACCTAGCAACAGCGCGTCGTATCGCAGTGGTATGGACTGCACTGTCTATGGTTGGTGCAATGCTAGTGGGTCTGGTTGGTCTTATCTACGTGACTAACTCTGGCGCGCCTAAGCTAGACGATGGTGAGAAGATCTTCATGCTTCTTGTTAACGCTATGTTCCACCCAGTAATCGCAGGTATTCTACTGGCGGCTATCCTTGCTGCAATCATGAGTACTGCGGATTCACAACTTCTTGTATCTTCATCTGCAATGGCAGAAGACCTTTACAAGCAAGTACTTAAGAAAGATGCGACATCTGAAGAGATCGTTCGTGTGGGTCGCTTTGCGGTAATCATCATCTCTCTTATTGCGCTATTCCTAGCGATGACGCCAGACAGCTCTGTACTTGGCCTTGTGTCTTACGCTTGGGCTGGTTTTGGTGCGGCATTTGGTCCAGCTATCGTGATGAGCCTTTACTGGTCTCGTATGAACCGTAACGGCGCTCTAGCGGGTATCGTGGTTGGTGGTGTGACAATCGTACTTTGGAAGCAGTTCACTGGCGGTTGGTTCGACGTTTACGAAATCGTACCGGGAATCATCCTATCGACTCTATCTATCGTTATCGTGAGCCTAATTACTGGCGAGCCAGAAGACGAAGTGAAAGCGCAACACGCTGAGTTCGAGAAGAAGCTAGTAGAGCTAGACTAATTTACATTGTAAAAATACAAGCGAATTAGCAAAAGATATAAACAAAGAACAATAGAGTCACTTCGGTGGCTCTATTTTTTTGACCACTCTCTGATGCTCGCGACTTCTTGCTCATCGATATTCAATGACTCCAAAAACTCTTGGTGAGCGGTAGGCTCCATCTTTTCAAACTGCTTGTGCCAGTTCTTCATATCCTTTTCGTCAAACCCAGCATTCTCCATCACCCGTACCCAGCGCTCTTTTGTCAGCATCTTCTGCTCTAGCAACTCAGGTTGCTCAAGTAACATCACGATCGCCTTCTGCTGTTGACGCAGGCTCTGAATTTCCTTTTCCAAGGCGTTGAACTGATTCACTAGTGTCTGCTCTTGTTTCACATCGTCTGTGCGATCAAGCAGGGCGCTTATCTCCTGTATAGACAAACCAAACGATCGGTAAGAGATAATACTCTCTAACCGAGCTTGCTCTTTTTTGCCATACCAACGATAGCCATTATCGGAGCGACTGTGAGGAAGCAGCAGCCCGGCACGCTCGTAGTAGAGAATGGTGGTACGAGATATGTTGTAGGCCTTGGCAATTTGAGTAACGGTGAGCATTTCTACCTCATTGGTTGCGAGCGCGTGAACTAAACAGGCATGTTTAATTGATAGCCAAGTATTCTAATCGCGTCGTATAAAGGTGTATAGGTGATGGGTTTTGATTCGGCAATTTGAGCAGCCTACGATATCGGTATTTTGTTAGTGAGGTGCGACCTTTGTCGTACTTAAGATCGGGGGGGAATCAGGCGTGATCGAGCGGTTGGTGGGGTTTTACAATGTAAATCGAAGTGGTTGGATCTTCGGTGACAAGTGAAAGATCAACTTACTCAATGGTGTGTGATGTCAAAAAATGAAATAGAAAAGTGGCTGTTTTTTGAACTTGGCGCTCACTTTTGTTATTAGCTCGGTGAATTGTGGAACCGAATTGGACATCATGTGTCAATTGTCAGTAACCACTAAAGACCTATAGGACAAAGGTATGCCTGATCTCTATTGCAAAGGATGTAAAAAAACAACACTACATAAGTCTATAATGAAACGTTGTGAATCAGAGCCTGAGACAACCTCAGGCCGTATGTTGCAATGGACGTCAAAGCTATTTAGTGGCAATTTATATTACGATATGGAAACGCAGCACTTTTGTCGCACATGCAACTGCCGTTGTGAAGCGGGAAATGCAGTTCCTCAAGTTGGCTTAGCTTAGCTGATGGTAAGTGCTTACTAACTGATATCAAAAAAACCTCCTTTTGGGAGGTTTTTGTCATTTAAGCTGCTTTAAGCGCGATCTCGCTGTTAATGGCATTGCCATCAATTTTTACTTCCCATCCGTAGTTTGAGTATTCATTAGCGAGTGCTTGAGCCACATCTTTTGACACTGTTACGTGTGTCCATGAGCCGATACCGTAGGGTTTATATGCGAGTTCTTGTGTTTTCATAATAGAGTCATCCTTTCTCTTTGATAATTCTATTATTCACTTTGCCATATATCCTTTCTTTCGTTTCTGGCTCAACTTATTTGTTTATCGGGTCATTTCTATAATAATTTGTTAATAGCCAGAGTTTGATCTATAACGATTGTTATCTATTTGTATGAATTTATATTTGGTGTAAATGTGGCTTGTATGTTTAGTTTTTAAATGTGTGAGCGGGGTTTTCTTCGATTGCTCTAGGTATGGAATATACTGAGCCGAATTTAGAATGTTTAAGGAATGTTATGTCTCAGCATCAGCTTGATCGTATCGATAAAGAGATACTAAGAATTCTGCATATGAAAGGGCGCTTGCCTGTGGTTGAGTTGGCCAAGCAGGTTAACCTAACGACCTCCCCTTGCTCTGATAGATTGAAGCGATTAGAAAAAGAGGGTTACATCACGGGTTACCACGCAGAGCTGTGTTCCGAGAAGTTGGGGCTCGATGTTCAAGTGTTTATCCATATTCGCTTGGATCAGACCAGCTTTTCGATTTTTGATAAGTTTGCTCAAGCTGTAGAAATGATGCCAGAGGTGGAAGAGTGTTATTCGTTGTCGGGAGACTTTGACACCATGATCAAGGTTCGAGTGAAAGACATGAAGGCATACCAAGCGTTTATGGCCACCAAGTTAGGTACCTTGCCTGGTGTGATTCAGACGCGCAGTGAAGTGGTGATTGAAGAGCATAAAAAGGGCTTTGGTGTGAACCCTGAGCTGTTAGCGACTTTAAATTAGTGCCCTCCTGGCTTGAGCCAGTTTTGATAGATATAAAAGATGGAAGCTAATGAGCTTCCATTTTTTGTTGAGCGTCAGATAAAAAGTAATCCGATAAACTTGTCCGGCTTACAGCGTAATTGCCGCAGAGATTAAGCCAATCACACCACCGAATACACCACCCCAAACGACTAGCCAGCCAAGGTGCTTCTTGATCATGGTTTGAACCATCTCTTTTACCAGCTTCGGTGTCAGTTCATTCAATCGCTGATCGATGATCGCTTCGATGTTCTCTTTGATTTCGTCCATCATCGCTGGTGATTCCAGTTCTTCCTTGATGGCATTCTTCACTGAATCACTCTTGCTGATTTCGATAACCGATTCTTGCATCTTCTCAACAAATGGCGCTTTCATTGGTTCTAATGCTTCCGTACCACCAAACATTGCTAGCATGCCGCCAAACTGTGAGTTCTCGATAACGTTAACCAGTGAATCGAACGCAGGATTGAAATCGATTTTCTTAATCACAGGCTCTAGGTTCAGTGATTGACCACCGCTCATTTCGCTGCTTAGGAAGCGGTCGATGTTACTTTCAGTAAAGAACTGCTCCATCATCAGTTGCTTGATGGCTGCTTTGAACTCTTCAAAGCGTGCTGGAATGACGCCAGAACCGTATAGGCCGGGTACTTTCTCGAACAACATGTGAATCGCGAGCCAGTTGGTGATGGCACCAGAAAAGGCGAATAGGCCCGCGTAAAGTAGGTATTGATTTGCTGTCGCATAGCCGCCAGCAAGCAGTGCTAACGCGATGACGTTAGTTAAGACACTTTTGTTCATGGTCGATCTCTAGAAAGAATATTGCGCGCATTTTAAGAAAAAAACGCCAAGAAAAAAACAAAAGGATCGATGAAGTTGAAGGAACAGGTGGGAAAGATCGCTGAACTACGGACATAAGAAAGGCTAGCCTCCCCCCGAAGTCTAGCCTTATTCCAGAACGCGCAAGCGAAGCCGTCTTGGTTTGTTAAAGTCATTATATAATTACGACATAACATTCTGCCATGTGTAATTGCCGCTATTTAGTAAATTGGTGTGAAATACGCCGCACTTTTAAAATAGCACACAAATTAATCGTTGCTAGCTTGCTCAAGATCATCGGCTATGAAGCCACCAGTCTGGTGATTCCACAACTGCGCGTAGATACCATTTTGGTTAATCAGATCTTGGTGCGTGCCTTCTTCAACGATATTACCTTCATCTAAAACGATCAGGCGATCCATTGCTGCGATGGTGGATAGGCGGTGTGCAATCGCGATAACCGTCTTACCTTCCATTAGCTCAATTAAGCTCTCTTGGATTGCAGCCTCTACCTCTGAATCTAGAGCTGACGTCGCTTCATCAAGAACCAACAGTGGTGCATTTTTCAGAAGTACACGTGAAATTGCTACACGTTGGCGCTGACCACCAGAAAGCTTCACACCACGCTCGCCCACTTGAGCATCGTAACCAATGTTGCCAAACGGGTCGGTTAGGGTTTCGATAAACTCATGTGCGTGCGCTTGTTTGGTTGCGGCATACACCTCTTCATCTGTTGCTTCCGGACGACCGTAAAGAATGTTGTCTTTGATTGAACGGTGAAGCAGTGAGGTGTCTTGTGTCACCATGCCAATATTGCTGCGCAGTGAGTCTTGAGTAACGCTTGAGATCTCTTGATCATCAATCAGGATACGGCCGCTTTCGACATCATGAAAACGCAGTAACAAGTTAACTAACGTCGATTTACCTGCGCCAGAACGTCCTACTAGGCCGACTTTTTCACCTGGTTTGATGTTGAGGTTTAGCTTATTGATAACCCCTTTGTTCTCACCGTAGTTGAAGCTCACGTTTTCGAAGTTGATGCCGCCTTGTGGAACCTTAAGTGGCTGCGCATCTTTCTTATCTTCGATAGCGATCGGCTTCGACATGGTTTTAATGCCGTCAATCACGGTGCCTAAGTTTTCAAACAGGCCACCGATCTCCCACATGATCCATTTCGACATGCCGTTAATACGTAGAGCCAAACTTACCGCAATCGCAATGGCACCCACAGTGATTGCGCTATCGAGCCATAGGTAGATAGAGATACCCGCGATGCTGAATACCAGTAGGTAGTTAGCGAATTCCACACAGATGTTGAAGCCAGTAACAAGGCGCATCTGGCGATACACGGTATCTAGGAAGCCTTCCATGCCTTCTTCGGCATATTCGGTTTCACGTTTACTGTGTGAGAACAGTTTCACGGTGGCGATGTTGGTGTAGCTATCAACAATACGACCCGTCATCAATGAACGAGCATCCGCTTGTTCGGAAGAAACATCTTTTAGCTTTGGCACGAAGTGCAGTTGAATACCGATGTAAACGAATAGCCAAATCAGCATTGGAGCCATTAAGCGCCAATCCGACTCGGCAAGCATGAACAACATCGCGGTGAAGTAAACCGTTACGTAAACAAACACATCAACCATCTTGGTCACGGTTTCACGTACCGCGAGCGATGTTTGCATTACTTTGGTGGCAACACGTCCGGCAAAGTCATCTTGATAGAAAGATAAGCTTTGTTTTAACAGATAGCGGTGTGCTAACCAGCGAATCGACATCGGATAGTTGCCGAGCAAGGTTTGATGAAGCAACAGTGAGTACACACTGATCAAGATTGGCATCACGACCAACAGCAGCACACCAAGGCCCATAAGAGTGGACTTGTTGTCAGCTAAGAAGGTTTCTGGGTTACTTGTTGATAGCCAGTCAACCAGTTGTCCCATGTAACCAAATAGCGCCACTTCGATGATCGCAATCGTCATGCTCATGATACCGAGCAAGATCAGTGGCTTTTCAAAACCTCGTGTGTAGTGGCGGCAGAATGCCAGTATTCCAGTAGGAGGTTGTATCGGTTCTCCCTTTGGAAAGGCTTCAGTAAAACCTTCAAACTTTTTGTACATAGATTTCCCTTTATAAACTCGTGTCTCTATATGCAGCGGCATCGTCGTGCAGCTTTGTTTTATAGTCTCAATTTAAATTTTCACAGTCTTGGTTTGAAATTTTATGAGCGCCCATGCGTTCTTATAAGCACTAAATCATTCGATGGAGTTTGGTTTTCACTCTGGCTCAAACGCTTGGCTCTAGAGCTTGGTTTAACACCGTGTTTTAGTGATCGCGAAAGGTCCAAAACGTATTGTGTATGACGCTTATTTTAGATTGGATCAGATGGGAAGAGTTAAGCTTATTTCAAACGTAATTGATTGTTATGCAACGGTGATAATCCTAACGCTAAATGGATTAAATTGTAACCAAAACTCGCGGTAACACAGAAAAGAGCGCTCGGATATTTATTCAGCAAATCCTCTAATTGATATGCAAACTGTTGGTTCTTTCTGATGTGCTGTTATCTTGCAGTAAAAATTACGGTTTAAACTGGGTTTGGCAGTAAATGTTTGGGATAAATATTCAAATCATTATTCTTTTCAGTGAATCTTGTCGTAACAACTTGTTTACAATCCTGAGGTAAATAAAAGATAGGGACGGTTGAAATGTTAAACCTACACAAAAAATCACTTCACATTACTAATGTTCAAAACGCCAATTGCGTTGTTATGGTGCCGCCAAAAGAATTTCGATTTAACGAAGAAACGGCACAAGATAATGAGTTTCAAAACAGAGTTAACCTCACTGAAGCTGAGGTTAAGTTAGAAACTATGGCCGAATTTAAGGCGATGGTGGCTTCATTACGTAAAGAGGGTGTGCAAGTTGTAGAGTTTGATTACCCAGAGCTTGGTGTGGAAACGCCAGATGCGGTATTCCCTAACAACTGGTTCAGCACTTGTAGCGATGGCAGCTTGTTCACGTTCCCAATGGCCTGTGAAAACCGTCAGAATGAAGTGAAACCAAATGCGCTTATTGAAGCACTAGAGGCGTCGGGTCGTATAGTTAACCACACTGAGTCGCTAGAGTCTTATATCGCGCAAGGCTCTTATCTGGAGAGCACGGGCGTGATGGTAATCGACCATATCAACAAGACTATCTATGCTGCGCTTTCTCAGCGTTGTGACCGTGAAGTGTTAGAAGACTATGCAAAGCGCATTGGTTATTCACGCGTGGTTTCGTTTCAAACGGCATTGCCATCTGGTCAACCGATCTACCATACCAATGTAATGATGGCGATTGGTGATAACTTCTGCGTGATCTGTGATGAAGTGATCCCTGAATTTGAGCGCCGTTTTGTGGTTAAGTCACTCGCGAAAGATAAACAGGTTATCTCTATCTCAATCGATCAGATGAATCGCTTCTGTGGCAACATCCTGCAGCTTGAAACCGTGAATGGCGACAAAGTGATCGCGATGTCTCAATCGGCTTACGATGCGTTCTCTCCAACTCAACTCGCACAACTTTCGACACACGGTAAGTTACTACCATTTAACGTGAAAACGATTGAAGATATTGGTGGTGGTTCGGTGCGATGCATGTTGGGTGAGGTGTTCTTACCAACACGAGTCAATCGCTTATAACAAGCCGTGTACTCACAGTCATGAATCTTTGAATACCACTCTTATCGCAGAGTGGTATTTTTGTTTTTATCTATCACAAATAAGAAAACAAGAGCTCGATACAGGAGTAAATGTTTGAAAGCTAACGTAAATAAGCTATGAAGCGCTCTTGAAAGCCCTGTGTTGGATGAACTGAGTTGAGAGTGCAACCACTTCCTTTGAGTACACAAGCGCTGTGTGATTGAGCTTGAGGGCGCAGGTGTCTGTTGCGCCTCGCAGGTTCGCGTCTTCAAGCGTAACTGTGCCATCACCTGGGTTTCTGCCCAATACAATGCGACCTACACCTGCGTCGTAGGTGCCAGTAATCACGCCAATCGGTACATCAATATCATAATCACCCAAGCCATCGCTTAAGATCATCTTGCTCGAACCAAAGATAAACCCAAGCCCATGATTCGACAGCGTTTTAGCGATAGTCGCGCCGTTGTGTGGAGTCCCCGCGGTAATGATGCAGGTGTCGGCAAAGTCGGGTTGGTAAAATTTAAAGTAGTGACGAATCAACAAGCCACCGAGTGAGTGACCAAAAAAGTAGACCTCATCGTGCTCATCAAAGCGTGCATTCACGAAGCGGTTGAGGCGTTTAGCGGCAGAAGGGAAACGTAGCGAGTTGTAGGCGAACTTATGGGTGGTAAAGCCGTGTTTCTTAAAATTTCTATCTAGATATTGCATGATCAACGCAGGCATATACAGACCATGAATTAAAACTATGTGTTTGTTTTTATTATTCATTATTGCCCTCCGTCTGATGGTGTTTCCAGTATATGGAGTCGCAATTCTAAACTCAATAAAACTTGCTACGAATGGGACACGATAGACAGAGATCTAGCGCGCAGGCAGTTCGTTACTCTGACCTGACACCGCCATAAACATCTATGGTTAACCCACCTTCTTTGGCATAGGTATTTGGTGTGAGGCCAATGGTCTTCTTCAGGTACCGAATCAGGTGTGGTTGGTCGCTAAACCCAAATTGAAAGGCAACGTCTAGCCAATCTATGTCATTCAACTCTTTCTTATAAAGATATTCGAGCATTGCTTCGAGTTTGTTCATGGATTGGCACTGCTTTAACGTTAGGCCAGTCACCTTGTTAAAGCTTCGCTCTAGTGTTCTTTGTGAGCAAAACAGCTTGTCACCAAGTTCAGCAATCTGCGTTGAACCAAGCACCCCCAGCACTTTTCGAGTGAGCTCGCTATGTCTATCGGTTTTAGCGGTCGATAGCCAAGGCAGCAGTAAATCATCCAACTGTTGGCAACAAGCTTTAAAGTCGCTTTGAGCAAGTTTAATCAGTGACGTTACATCGGCATCAAAATTGTTGAGTAGAACAGCAAGGTCGATGTTGTTGACGCGATCTAAACTTGGGTGTGGGCAATCAGGGATAGTGAGCGAGTACAGAGCCCCTACATGGAACTTGATGCCAAAGTGGATAAACGGCTTTGAGTGATCCAGTTTTATGGCTTTGTGATGGGGCAGTAATAGGTGACTACCAATTCCTTGTTGGACTTGTTGCTCTATTGTGTAGTGATATGGTTGATCGCTTGGCGACAGAATCAAATGTGCTGAAGGGTCAGGGTTGAGTATCGGAAACTGATGAGTTTGAGCATCTGGCGTTTTCTCGATAAGCCAATAACAATCAATGTATTGAGCAACAACGGAGGATTGAGGAGACTGTAACCAATTGATCATTCTAGCTTCTATTTCTGATGAGTATCACCACAACTATATGTGGATATCCTTGTCGGCGACAGTTTTATCCTTACGGATTATGCCTAGTATTGGACCTGCGCCTGAGCATACTCAGCAGAGCAAGGGCTAGGCTGAGTATTTTATTAGTTTAAGTCAAACTGCAAGATGCGATGCTTTGATGACAAACCAGCTCGCTTAATTGCTTTTTGCGCACCGATATTACTGCTCTCGGTCGAGCATATAACTTCTAAACCTTGGCTGGTGGTGTGTTGTGTTAGAAAGTTCAGTACGCGTGTTGCTAAGCCTCTGCCCCGTTCTTGCTCAGCGACAATCATGCCTAAGTCGGCATACTGCGTTTGGTGTTCATCGAACTTACGACACTCACCGGCTGCGATAATATTGCCATTTTCCCAGTAACCCCACAGCTCTTGGCGAGTAATTAAGTTGCTGTAGTAACCGCTGAGCCACTCTTTAGGCGCGCCAATCGCTGATGAAGCAAATTCGACTAATTGATCGAGTTGCTCTTCCGTCGCGAGAGTCATCTCGATGTTTTCAATGCTGTTTGCGACGGCTGTTGGACGCTGGCGGAACATCAGTGCGTTGACTTTGAAGGACTCAGTATTGTCCAAGCATAGTGACAGATATTGTGGTTCAGCCGTACTCACAAATGCGCCTTTCACCTCACCAACCACAGAGCTGTTGTTTTCTAAGATTAAGGTAAACAAGTCTGCAATATTGGTGTTGGTGGTTGGTGCTAGATAGAATTGAAGTAAGTAGCCTTCACCATTCAATACGCAATAACCGACAAGCTTGTCGCCTTCGTAAAAGCCGAAATGGTCCGACATTGGTACAAAGCCAAAATGCCACATGCCATCGAGTGGCGCTGTCGATTCTGAAAAGTAAGTCGTTTTTAATTCACTTAAGTCGCTAAGTGTAGTGATCTTTTTGATGTCTAACATCGCGTTAATCTCTGTTGTTTCAATGACCGGAAGTGTAAGTGACTATTGGATTCGGGTATTGAACAAAAACGACAACTTTGGGTGTTTCACTCGGTGAAGTCGCGATCTAATCGACTGGGTCGGACCAAGATTTAGGGATGTTGAATTGAGGCAAGCTGGTGGGTTTGTTTCTTTCGCCTTTGCGCCATGCTTTTAGCTGATTAACATAAGTGAGGATGTGCGCTATCGCGACAAAGAGTTGGTTTGGAACCATCTGGTCGATTTGAGTGGTATTGTAAATCGCCCTAGTGAGTGCAGGGCTCTCAACGATTTCAACTTCATGTTTAGCTGCAAGCTCTCTGATGTATAACGCCACATCATCTTGACCTTTCGCGACAACAAACGGTGCTTCAGCTTGGCTCAAGTCATAGATTAGGGCAATGGCGTAACGGGTTGGATTGGTTAATACAACACTCGCTTTTGGCACTCGCTCATTGGCACTTCTCTTGGCATTTTGAGTCTGTATCTGACGGATACGAGCTTTCACTTCAGGCCGCCCTTCTTGTTCTTTGTGCTCATCTTTGACCTCTTGCTTAGTCATTTTCATCTGCTTTGTAAATTCATGTCGTTGATAAGGAAAATCAAACAAGCCAAACAGTAAGACGATTAAAAGAAGGTAGCCCAAGTACTCAATGGTAATGGTCGCGACTGAAAGTACCACGGTATCAAAGTGGGCGCTGACGAGGTTGGTGATCACTGAGATGTAGCTCGATATTACCCAATACAGCAGGGTAAAGAAAAGAGAGACCTTAATAACGTTCTTGAAAAGTTCGACGGTCGATTGGGAGGAAAATATACGCTTTAGTCCTTTAAGTGGACTTATCTTTTCCCACTTGGGAATCAGTAAAGATGGGCTGAATATCCACCCTCCAAGCAGCGTCGAGCCGACGAGTGCGGCAATCATTTGATAAATCAGCAGTGGGAAAAATAGCGTGATCATCGAAAAAAGCGCGGTGCCTACTAACTCGACGATAGCCATTGGCTGGCTGACCGTTTGGCTATCAAACTGAAAGCTTACAAGAAACAGTTCAATGAAAGTCTGTTTAATCATGTCTACATTCAATACATAGTAAGCGACGACGCTGATGAGGGTTATGGAAGAAACGAACTCTTTAGCGCGCGGTACTTGACCCTCTCGCCTAGCTTTAGCGAGCTTATGTTGACTGGGTTGTTCGCTCTTATCTCCGGAATCTTGATGATCAGACATTAGGTAGCCTCAGCATATAGTGCAGGTGCTGGTTCAACTCTAATACCAGATCAAAATAGTGATCGCCGATACCGGTTAGAGACGCCATTAATGCGAATAAGCCAAGTAGCATGGTCATTGGGAAACCAAGAGCAAAGACATTAAGAGACGGCGCCGCTTTGTTCATTAGACCAAACGTAATATTACTTAGTAGCATCACGACGATAGCAGGCACCGCTACCAACAAGCCGGTCGCAAACATCCAAGACACCATTTTTAATACGTATTCAATGCTGTTGAAAGGGAAAGGTGAATTGAGAGGCCAATACTCAAAGCTCTCTTTGAACACAAGTAGCACCACTAAGTGTCCATCCAAAGAGAGGAAAAGCAGCATGGAAGTGATGAACATGATCCTGCCAATGATGGCAATACTGACTCCGTTGGCAGGGTCGTTCATCACAGCCATAGCTAATCCCATTTGCATGGAAATGGCCTGACCCGCAATCGAAAAAATGGTGAAAAATATCATCACCGCAAAACCAATTAAAAAACCAAAGATGAGCTGGTAAAAAGAGAACAGTAGCGTGTCGATGCTGAAAGGGTTAAATGGAGGGACCTCCTTCACTAAGGGGGCGAGAAGCAGAGAAAAAATAAAAGCAAACAGCAGCTTAGCTCTTACCGGAATCGCTTTATCGCCAAAAAATGGGGCGATCAGAAAAAGCCCAGTAAACCGAACAAAAGGCCACCAAAGTACCCCTAGCCATTGGGTGATATCAGTGAAGCTTATTTGCATCATGGCTAGCCAACCTTGCTTGGTATCGTATTAAAGATAAACAAGAATAGGTCGTTGATCTCTTGTAATAGCCAGTGACCCGCAAGAATGATGCATAGCAGAGTCACGAGCAGCCTAGGAAGGAAGCTAAGGGTTTGTTCATTGACTTGAGTGACTGCTTGGAAAATCGCTACTACCAAACCCACGACCAGGCTAGGCACGATAAGAACCGACACCATAAGAATGATCAGCCAGATTGCTTGGCTTACTAGAGTGACGGCTTCTTCCGGGCTCATCCACTTATCCAGAAACTGTTGGCTAAACTACCCATGAGTAAGCCCCAACCATCGACGATGACAAATACCAGCAGTTTAAAAGGCAGAGAGACAATTAAGGGCGACAACATCATCATCCCCATCGACATCAGGACAGACGCCACCACTAAGTCGATGACAAGAAAGGGCAAAAACAACATAAAGCCGATTTGGAAGGCGGCCTTTAGCTCACTCAGCAGATAGGCCGGCAGTAAAACTAAGAAGGGAATATCCTGATCTGACTCTATGGAGGCTTCTCCTGCTATCTTGGAGACTTGTTCGAGTGCCTTACGTTGTGTTTGGTCGAGCATGTAGCGACGTAGTGGCTTTTCTGCGGTGGCTAACGCTTCCATCAAGGTCACTTCGTCGTTTGAGTATGGAATGTAAGCGGTGTCGTAAATCTTGGTCCAAACTGGCCTCATGATCAGCAAAGTGAAAATCAGGGCAATCCCCACAAGCACCTGATTTGGCGGTGTTTGTTGTAGGCCAAGCGCTTGCCTTAAAATGGCCAAAACAATGACAATTCGTGTGAAGCTAGTACACATAATCACGAAAGCTGGAACGAAGCTCAGTAATGTCATCAGGATCAGAATCTGCAATTTAACGCTGTATTCTGTGCCGTCAGATGTGGTGGTTTCACTGAGAATCGTCAGCCCTTCTGCGTGCGATGCGCCCGCAAATAAGGTCAAAGCGAGCGTGAAGAATATTGGTTTAGACATCGTATTCTTTGCGTTACTCAAAGGCTTTACTTACTTGGCTTCTTGATGATGCTCAGTAATCTCACGCCATACTGACCATTCTTGGATACGATTTCCCCTGTGCCGAATGCGGTGCCATTGATTTTGATATCAACAGGGTCTCCTTCATGTTTTTCCAACATCACAACACTGCCTGCCTTTAAGTTCAGTAGCTCGTCTAATATCAATGTCTTGCGTGCAACCTCAACGGTGATATCGACAGGAATACTCTTGAGCAGAGAGATGTTACTGACGTGCTCTTTGTCGGCACCAAGGTCGATGTCGTCGGCAAGATCATCCAGATCTAAATCATCAAGATCTGGCAATTCATCATGCAGGTTTAGGTCGCTCATTGAGCTGTCAATGTTACGTGTCTCTTTGTCGTTAGCCATCGATTTCGACTCCCAGTTCAGAGTTTATGGATTGAAGTTTGCCAAAAAAAGTTGGGTGCCCGTTGACCTTGACTGTTAGGTTTTTGCATAGGGTCATGGGCATAAAATCTCCGGGTTTCAGCTGAGAAAGCTCATGCAGTGTGCACTGCTTGTGAAGCATGACGCACCCTAATTCGACGGGTTGATAACGCAGGTTGTCGAGTATCTCTTCCCGATCAAATGTTTCGTTACTTTCCATCATGTCGCGCAGCTTTTTCACATACTTGTTGTCGATCATGAAGGTCACATCGAGTTGCTGGTCGTCAAACTCAAACGTAATGGTGACGCCAATATCAGAGGGCTGATGGTCGGTGTGCTCAATAGCGTAGTGATTGGCATCGGCAGTCAGCGCGTTGGTGATCGCCATGGTGAACTTTTGAAAAAGCCTTAGGTGGGTTTGGGTTAGCGCAATATCGGGGTTGCTACGCTTAGATTTTTTGAGTGGTAATGGGTTGTTGAGGTGCTTGTGTAGCAGAATATCGGCAGCTTGGGGTGAAATAAAGAAAAAAACATGTCCAAATTCCTCAATATGAAGAACGGTTTTGATGCTGTTTGCTGGTGGTCGGCGCGCTTCTGAAAATGTGGCTTTGACGTGACGGCCCGCAAAGTTAAATTTAAAAATATCAATAATTTCTGTTGAGAAATGGCTTGAATGTCTTAACAGAAACTTACGCATTTTTATGCTCGGATTTCCGAATTCAGTCAATGATAATTTCTTCATGTCAAGTACCAATGGTTGGTTTTTGCGGTCATTCTCAAATTTGACACGCTAATTAATCCTAACTATAGGTTAAAGCAATCTCATTTCAACTTCGGTTGCGAGAGAAAATATAAAAAGATAAAGGCCTACTTCTGATAAGGATTAAGGCCAAACAACGACGAGGCTAGGGCAATGATTCACTTAGACGATGCACTTGGGGTACACCCCAAAATGGTGCAGTTTCGTTTGGACAGAGCGGCAGTATTGAGCTCCAATATTGCTAACGTGGATACGCCTAATTACAAAGCGATGGATCTCAGATTTGAGGCGGTACTCAGTGGTATTGGTCACTCAAAAGACTGGTACATAGGTACGGCGGCTCAATATCGGATTCCTGTGCAAAGAACACGAGATGGCAACACTGTTGAGCTAGAAAACGAGCAAGCTAGGTTCGCGAAAAATGTGATGGATTATCATCAGAGCCTTGCGTTTTTGCAGTCTAAGATCAACGGGATAAAGTCTGCCATCAAAGGACAATAAGTGAATTAGGTAGGGACATCATGGCATTCTTAGGTATCTACGAGACGGCAGGCTCAGCGATGAGTGCACAGACCGTTAGGCTTAATACTATCTCCAGTAATTTGGCGAATGCCGATTCCGTATCTGGTGACCCATCACAAGTCTATAAACCGTTGAAACCGATTTTCTCAGCGGTCTATAACCATTTCAATGCACAGCAAACTCAACAGCAAGGTGTAGTGCCGATTCGCATTGCCGATGTTGTTGAAGTCTCCTCAATGATGGAAGGGCGTTACGAGCCCAACAATCCTCTCTCCAATGACGAAGGGTATGTTTATTACTCTGGCATTAATGTCGTTAACGAAATGGCTGACATGATCTCGGCTACCCGTAGTTTTGAAGCCAGCGTAGAAGTGCTCGGCAACGTAAAGTCGATGCAACAATCATTGATGGGGCTTTGGCGCAGTTAATCCAACTGTTCGCCAATGACCCCAGAGGAACGACACCATGACAACGATATCCGGTGCTGCGCAGGTCAATAATATTGAGTCTGCGTCAACGATGACCCCTCAAGATAATCCGAACAGTGCGAGTGCATTAAAGAATGAGTTCATTACTTTGATGGTGGCTCAGATTGAAAATCAGGATCCACTTAACCCAACTGATGGCACGGAATATGTCGCACAGTTGGCGCAGTTCTCTCAGGTTGAAAGTACGGAAAACCTGGTTCAACTGACGCAAAATAATTCGACAATGCTCGATAACTTACAAGTGCTTAGCACCGCCGCATTGATTGATAAAACGGTGACGGTAAAAAGTGATCGTTTGTCTGCATCGGGTGTTGAGCAGCATACGGGGTACATTGAGTTACAGGCGCCATCGAATACCGTGATGCTCGAGCTAGTCGATTCGCTTGGCAACGTTAAGTCGATGAACCTTGGTCCGTACAGCGCAGGGCGAGTGGATTACACATTAGATGCGCAAGCCATGGGGCTAACCGGTGAGTATCAGATGCGTATCAAATTGGACAGTGGACAAGATTACCAGCCATCGATTTATCAGCATGGCCAGGTGGAACATGTAACGACACCTTTGATAGGTGGCACCAGTCACTTGCAGGTTAAAGGGGTTGGCATGGTCGCGTTTTATGACGTGGCTGCCTTCTCAAATGAGTAAGGCTTTTAATTAGTTAGATAACTTTCGCTACATTTTCGGCTTTGCCGGTTTTTGGTTTGTATTTTTTAGTTCTTTTAAGTAAGTAAGATGGCGGCTGTCGTTCTCCGCTGATGTTCGAATCTACGGAGATAGCCTCTTTAGCGTGAAGAGGAAGACATTATGAGTTTTAGTATTGCACTGAGCGGGCTAAATGCCTCGAACTCGGAGCTGAACACCATTTCCAATAATATTGCTAACGTTTCTACGACGGGCTTTAAAGAGTCGAGAACCGAATTTGCGTCCGTTTACAGTGGCAGTGAAGCTGGCGGTGTTGAAGTGGTGGGGGTTTCGCAAAACTTTGAAAAAAGCGGAACGGTAACAGGAACCGGGCGCTCACTGGATATGGCATTAAGTGGCAATGGCTTCTTTGTGCTTGAAGACAGTAAAGGGCAAACTCTCTATACCCGCTCTGGTATTTTCAACATGAATGCTGATGGGGTGATCACTGCGAACAGCGGTGCGGCCCTACAAGGTTACTCGGTTGATGGTAATAACAATTTATTGCTCGGTTCGGTAGGCACGGTGCAGATAAGTACTGCATCATTGCAGGCTAGGGAAACAGATGCCATTGAGTTTGTTGCCAATCTCGATGCCAGAGAGCAGGTTCCCGCCAGCGCATTTGATTATAGTGATTCATCCACCTACAACCACTCTTATACCACCCCAGTTTATGACTCTTTGGGTAACCCACATACGGTGAGCCAATATTTTGTCAAAGGTGCGTCTAATGATTGGGATGTCCATGTCTTGGTTGATGGTAAAGCGATTGATGGCGCCGATGCCTTAATTCCCGCAGCTTCGCCAACTGCGACGGATACTGCAAACTTTACCTTTAATGCCGATGGCACCATCTCATCGGGCGGTAACTACTCCGTCAGTTTTGATCCTGCCAATGGGGCAAACAGTGTCACTGTGAACATCGATCTATCCGCAGTCACCCAGTTTGGTAGTGACTTTGTTGTTTCCAAAAATAGCCCAAATGGTTACACCTCAGGTGATTATGCCAGTGTGCGAATGGAAAACGATGGCCGTATCTTTGCCACCTACACCAATGGTCAGTCTCAACTGCAAGGTCAGGTTGTGCTTGCCGACTTTGCTTCACCTCAAAACATGATCAAAACCAGTGATACCGCTTGGTTACAAAGCTTTAGTTCTGGCACGCCTGTTCTGGGTACTGCGGGCAGTGGTGTGTTCGGGGATTTGACTTCCGGTGCGCTCGAAGGCTCCAACGTCGATCTGACGTCTGAACTGGTGGCCTTGATGACGGCTCAGCGTAACTATCAAGCCAATACCAAGTCGATATCGACATCGGATCAACTGACACAAGCCTTGTTCAACGTGGTGTAGCACTATGAATCCGATTCTATTTAGTGCAGCGAAAGGTGCTGAGCGAACCATGCTCGCTCAGCACGTACGCGCGAATAATTTGTCCCATGCGGACACCGTTGGTTTTAAAGCCTTGATGGAGCACTCAACACCAATGCGCCTTGAAGGTTCAGGCTTTCTTACTTCCGTTACCTCCAGAACCAACTCTTCGATCAATAACTTTGCCCAAGGTGAAGATATACGCACCGAGCGACCACTGGATGTAGCTATCAATGGTGACGGCTTTATTACGCTCGAAGGGTTAGAAGATGAACCTGCCGAGCTCTATACGCGGGCGGGCAATTTTCGATTGGATGGTAATGGTCAACTCTATCTTGGTGAGCGTCGAGTGATGTCGACTGATGGCCCCATGGTGTTGCCAGACTTTGAGTTTGTGTCGATGAGTTCGAATGGATTGTTGTCGATTACCCCGATTGGTGGTGAGGCGTCGCTAGAGGTTGGCGCGCTTAAATTGGTTAAGCCCGAGAACGAACAGATGACGATGCATGCGAGTGGTCACTTTGTTCCTAAAGGCGGTCAGGTTCTGGCTGAAGACTTTAGCGTTCAGGTTCGTTCTGGTTATTTAGAGGCGAGTAACGTCTCCAGTTTAGAAGAGCTCGTCAGCATTATGTCGCTGACTCGACAATACGAAATGCAAATTGAAGTGATGGCATCAGCGGATGAAATCGCTCAGATAGGCAATAAGCTTCTCAAAGCTTAAGGAAGGGAATTATGCACAGTGCCTTATGGATATCCAAAACAGGGATGGCCGCACAGGATGCAAAAATGACGGCGATTTCGAACAACCTTGCCAATATCAATACGGTGGGTTTTAAGCGAGACCGAGTGGTGTTCGAAGATCTTTTTTACAGTGTTGATAAGCAAGCAGGTACCGAAACCACAGAGCTTAATGAACATCCAACGGGGATTCAGCTCGGTAATGGTGTTCGAGTGGTCGGCACCGAGAAAGTGTTTACTCAAGGGAATATCCAGAATACCAACCAACAATTTGATCTGGCTATTCTAGGTGATGGTTTCTTTCAAATTGAGAACTCAGATGGCGAGCTGCTCTATACCCGAAATGGTCAGTTTCAAACCAACTCTGATGGCCAGCTAGTTAATACCCAAGGTTATCCTCTGATCCCTGAAGTCGTCATTCCTCCAGAAGCAACTCTGGTCAGTATTACTGCTGATGGTGTGGTCAGCGCTACGATACCGGGCCAAGTGAATCCTGAAGATCTAGGGCAAATCACCATAGTGAAATTCATGAACCCTGCAGGGCTCTCTGCTCAAGGGGGAAACTTATTTATTGAAACGGAAGGCTCGGGTGAAGCGGTCGAGCTCGTCGCAGGAACAGAAGGTTCAGGCCAGTTAAAACAAGGGGCACTTGAAGGATCGAATGTACAGGTGGTGGAAGAAATGGTTGATATGATCGCCACCCAACGCGCTTATGAGATGAGCGCCAAGATGGTCAGCGCAGCCGATGAGATGCTGCAGTACATCGCGCAGCAATCATAGCTCTTGCTTTAACGAGCGAATAACGATGGTTGCTAGGGAGATCTGACATGGAAAAGCCAATTAAGCCAAGGTTGGGTAAGCCGTATGCAATCGGTGCGATTTATTATCTCGCCGTAGTTACCTTGCTGGTGGTGATGGTGGCGGGTTGTGCTGGTCGCCAAGACGATTTTATTCCACCATCGCCAAATGATGAAGCGTATGCACCGCCCGAGCTGGACTATCAAGTGACCAGAGTCAGTAAAGGTAGCCTCTATACGGGAACGACTTCGATGACCTTGTTCCAAGATCGAAGAGCGTACCGTGTGGGCGATATTTTAACGGTGTTGTTGGATGAAAAAACAGAGTCAGATAAGAGTGCTTCAACCCAATATGGCAAAGATTCCAGCGCTAACATCACCGCGCCTACATTGGGCAACAAGACCTTTGAAGACGTGAGCGCTTCTGTTGATGCCACGCGAGATTTTGATGGCGCAGCTGCCTCGAAACAAGGTAACAGCTTATCGGGTTCTATTACTGTCACCGTGTACAACGTCTTGCCCAATGGTGTGCTTAGAGTAAGAGGAGAGAAGTGGCTCAAGCTTAACCAAGGAGATGAATACATTCGTCTGACTGGCAATGTACGGGTCGATGATATTCAGGCAGACAACACACTCTCTTCCCAGCGAATTGCCGATGCAAGAATTACTTATGCTGGCCGCGGCTCGTTTGCTGATACCAACACTGCTGGTTGGTTGACACAGTTCTTCAATTCGCCATGGATGCCATTCTAATGAGTGCCCTAATTCGCTTCTACTTAACCTCATTGGCGCTGCCTTGGTGTTTGCTTGGGTTTATCTCTTCGGCAGATGCGGCACGACCAATTGCAGAAGTCGCCGAGGTGTATGGCGATAGACAAAACCAACTTATTGGCTATGGGTTAGTTGTGGGTTTGGACGGGTCTGGCGATAAATCGCAAGTGAAGTTCACGCAACAATCGGTAGTTAACATGATCAAACAATTTGGGGTGCAACTGGATGATTCCACTAACCCTAAGCTGAAAAATGTCGCTGCCGTTAGTGTCACAGCCATGGTGGAACCTCACCAAGGTGCAGGTCAAACCCTGACTGTGACGGTGTCTTCATTGGGGGATGCAAAAAGCTTGCGCGGAGGCACCTTATTGCTCACTCCACTACGAGGTATTGATGGCGAAGTGTACGCCATAGCACAAGGCAGTCTTGTGGTTGGTGGCTTCAATGCCACTGGTGAAAACGGAACCAGCATTACAAGAAACACTCCGACCGTCGGGCGTATTCCCAATGGTGCGACCTTAGAACGTGAGGTATCGACCGGTGCTGATTTAGAGCCAACGATACGCTTGCAGCTCAAACAACCGAATTACGAAACCGCGCTTAATGTTTCCAAAGCCATTAATAAGATGTTTGGCGGTCAGGTAGCGAAAGCGCTCAATAAAGGTCAGATCCAAGTCTCTGCCCCGCTTGATAGCGAAGACCGAGTGATGTTCGTTGCCATGATTCAAGAACTTGAGGTTGAAGAGGGCCGCCGATTGCCTAAGGTGGTGTTCAACTCTCGCACCGGAACAGTGGTGATCAGCCAGAATGTGACGGTGTCTGAAGCGGCGGTCAGCCAAGGTGGGATCACCGTGACAATACTGGAATCTCAATCCGTTTCTCAGCCCGGTGGTGCTTTCAATACTGCTGGGGAAACCGCAATTATTCAGAACTCACAAGTGAGTGTGGATGAAGAAGATGGGACCACTATGATTTGGCCGAGAGGGACCAATCTGCAAGAGATCGTTGATGCGATTAACAACATTGGAGCGACGCCGGAAGCGCTGATGCAGATCTTGCAGGCACTCGATGAGGTGGGTGCCATTAACGGGGACTTGGTGGTGATTTAATGACGAATCTAACGGCTGTGACTCACGCGGCGCTTGAACCAATATCAAGTCATTATGCGGCGCCAATACTGGATAGTCCCAAAATGGCGGCGTCGGTCAAACAGGCTGAATATTCACAGCCATTTGAAAGATTAATGATGGACAGAGCGCCTGAAACAGGACACATGGCGAAAGCCAGCTCTGGTTCGAGCCAAGCAATGACCAACTTTTACTTGGACAACAACGCGCTTGCTAAATTAAAGCATGACAATTCTGCTTCAGGATTATTGGCGGCTTCACAGCAGTTTGAGGCGTTGTTTTTACAACAAATGCTGACCCGAATGCGCTCTGCCAGCCAAGCGCTTAGTGACAAAGATAATCCGTTGTCGATGAAATCAGACGATATGTTTCAGGGCATGCTAGATGCTCAACTTGCACAGCGAATCAGCCGTCAATCGTCGTTCGGATTAGCCGAGATGATTTTTAAACAGTTGTCATCACAAGTTATGGGCCGACCTTTTGATAAGGAGAATCAGTAATGGGTATGACCAACATCGGGTTAAGTGGCGCGCTCGCCAACCGGGTAGCGCTCAATACGACGGCGCAAAATACCGCTAATGTGAATACTCCGGGGTATAGCCGTCAAATAGTGACCATGGAAGCCAGTTTATCGGGCAATGCCGTAAATGGTATTAATTTAGGATCTGGTGTTGAGGTGAGCGATATCCTGCGCATTGCCGATCAATCGTCTATCAATCGATTAAGAGAAGCGACGGAATCTGCCCAATTTAGCCAGAGCTACTTCAATGGTCTCTCCAATTTGGAAAACTTATTGGGGGCGGATGGGCTGAGCCTGACACAGGGGATGAACGGATTTTTTGCTGCCATTGATGAGGCCAGTGTGACCCCCGAAAGTGTTGCTTTTCGCCAGCAAGTACTGACCAATGCTGACGCTTTGGCGCAACAGTTTAACTCTGTATCTGCCCAGTTGAGCCAGCAAGAAGCCGCGCAAAGTGAGCGCTATGGTGCTCTGGTTACCCATGTGAATAGTCAATTAGAAAGCATCGCTTCTCTAAACCAAAAGCTCCAAGAAGATGCGCTGCTAGGCAAGAACGTTGGTGGTTTACAAGATGCGATGGATAAACACCTCAATGAACTCTCTAAGTCTCTCGATGTTCAGGTGATCTACACCAATGGCGGCGTCGAACTTTCTACACCAAACGGCCAACCTCTAGTGATTGGTGGCTATGCCGCATCGCTTGCGCGAGACCTATCCAGTGGCGACCCTTACAGCACGGATTTGAATATCACCTTTCAGTCAATGACAACGCCTGTTGATGCTTCATTAGGTGGAGAGTTAGGAGCGCTCGAAGCACTAAAAACGAATCAATATGAACCCATCAAAACACTGCTAGCAGATCTTGCCAAAGGCTTGGCCGACGGTGTGAACTCGGCATTAAATTCTGGGTTTGACCTCAATAGTGTGGCGGGTCAGAACTTGTTTACTTACACCCCAGGCAGTGAAGCCCTATCTTTGGCGATTGATCCTAGCCTCACGGCACAAGACTTAGCCTTTTCATCGAGTGCAACGCTTGCCGGAAATGGCGATGTGTTGAAAGACCTATCGATGCTGTCACAAACACCATTAACCAATGGTTCTGTGGTGGGAGAAACACCCTACAGCGCTTACTCAGGGCTACTCGGTGATATCGGTATTTTCACTCGCCAGGCACAGAGCGAAGCAACGGCAGCTCAAGTGAGCATGGAAGACGCACAAGTGGCG
Source organism: Vibrio sp. 99K-1 (assembly GCF_013114585.1). Classification (NCBI taxonomy): domain Bacteria; kingdom Pseudomonadati; phylum Pseudomonadota; class Gammaproteobacteria; order Vibrionales; family Vibrionaceae; genus Vibrio; species Vibrio sp. 99K-1. Next base: position 155,604 of record NZ_VTXF01000004.1, on the reverse strand, counting down.
AGAGACAGTGTCAGTGCGGTTAATTCCGATGAAGAGGCCGCCAACATGCTGCTGTACCTCAACGCTTATGAGGCCAATATGAAAATTATTAGCACGGCCAATCAGATGTTCCAGACCTTGCTAAGAGCATTCTAGGAGAAAAGTGATGCGTGTAACGGACTCCCAATTTAACGCGGTGATGCAGCGTTCATTAATGGACAACAACATCCGCTTGAACAAAGTTTTTGAGCAAATGTCGACTGGGCTGAGGATCAATCATTTATCCGACGACCCAATTGCCGCAGTGCGCCTTGAGGGATTAAAAAAGACAGTCTCTGATAATCAGCAGTACCAGCGAAATATCGAAAATGTGCAGTCACAACTGACGCGCTACGAAACTAACGTCAACACGCTGGAGTCGCTCTCCCAACAAGTGAATGAACTGCTTCTACAAGGGAAAAACGGCACTCTTGATGCGGAAAGTCGGGCGGGAATCGTGCTCGAACTTAAGTCACTTAAAACGGAAATGTTGAACACATTGAACCAAGCCAATGATGGCAGTTATCTCTTTTCAGGTACCGATATCAGCAATCCAGCAATCGATACTGCACCGCCTTATACCTTAAATCCCAATTCAGATTATCGCGAAACTAAGGTGGGTGATAATCAGTACGTGCCGAGTAACTTAACCATCACCGACACCATAGGTAGCAGTGCAATTTTTACTGACTTAGACAATGCGATAGCAGAGTTGGAGTTAGCAACCGGGGGATTTACAACAGCTTTGGATAACGCGCTCAATACCAACCAAGCGCTTCATCAAGACTTGTTGGTTTCATTAACCGACATCGGGAGTCAATACAACGCATTAGAAAGGCTAAAAGAGACCAGCATCGATATGGTGTTCTTTGCAGAAACGGTTCGCTCTGAGCTAGAGGAACTCGATTATGCAGAGGCATCCGTTGAACTTAACCAAGGCATGATCGCGCTAGAAGCGACGCAAAAAACCTTTGCGCGTGTTGCCGGAATTTCACTATTTGACCTGTTATGAATAAGTACTTTTGGGAGAGCGCTAGCTTAGACATTTCTTCTGCTTTTCGACGTCGACTTGGCAAGGTGCTGAGTGCATGTTTAATAAGCTGGGGAGTAATGTCGTCTCCGGTTTTGGCGCAGCGCTACATTGTTCCCTTCGATAGCGTCGAGTGGCGGTTTTCTGAGTCTGTTGATATGTGTGAACTGAACTCTTTCGACCCCCACACTGGCTTTTCAGTGCAATTCATTTTGTTGGCAGCAAGCCCGATGAAAGTCAGAGTGGAAAAGCGAGGTGTGCGCTCGCTTCCGACCTCAACGTCATTCAATACCACTGAGCCGGTATGGGGAACGTCCCAGTCTTACACCACAACCACCATTGAAAGAGTCAACAAGCAAGGGGCGGCGCTGGTGACTGATGATGGCGCCACCTTGATGTTGGATGATATGGCGAGTGGCGCTTGGTTTAACGTCAATGCGATGGACTTTGATGTCTATTTCCCAACCACCAACTTTAAGCCAGCTTTAGAACAATTCAATGAATGTCGTTATGGCTTGCCGCCGGTTAATTTCCAACATGCACGTCGAGTCGAACTGCGCTTTCAACAGGGTGCGGTGGCCCTCACCGAAGGGCAGAAACGCACCATTAACGACATCAGTACCTTGGTTAAACGAGACTCGAGAATCATTAAAATTCTGATTGATGGGTACACCGATAACTCCGGTGATTCTGTCGCTAATCTACAACTTTCGAAGCAGAGAGGATCGGACGTTGCGCAGTGGTTCATGGGCAATGGCGTGTCAAAGCAAATGATTGAGATACGTGGCCATGGTGATCGTTATCCCAAGTACGACAACACGACTCAGCAAGGCCGGGATAAGAATCGTCGCGTAGAAATTCGGTTAGTACGCAAGTGATGCAACCGCGAGGGTAAATAATGGAAAAGATGACTGCAGTCCAAATGCAACAAGCCATGTTAGGGAAGATAGAGCAGCAGCAAGAGGTTGCCAGTAATCCATTCTCTAACCAAGCTGTCACTGGAAACATGTTGAGAGGCATCACGCATGACAATCTCGCGGTAAATCCGGTATCGGACAGTTCACTGGCGTTCAGCAACACCTTGAAAAGTGTGCTCGATACTGTGGATAGATACCAGTCTCATGCATCTGAAAAAATCACCGCTGTTGAGTTAGGAAAAAGCGATGATTTATTGGGAGCAACGGTCGCATCTCAGAAAGCCCAGCTCTCATTCAATGCATTAATGCAAGTGCGCAACAAGATGGTGTCTAACTTCCAAGACATCATAAAAATGCCAATTTAGGCTAGGGATTAGCGATGGCAGGAGAAGCAGATACTCAACCCGCGTTGACCAACAATATGGGAGCAGCTAAAGAGAAGCTCACGGAAGCCTCTGGTTGGCTCACCATGTTTTGGCAGAGTTCACAGCGCAACGTCATTATCATCACTATTTTTGCGACGATCACAGCGGCGATCATCGTGATTATGTTGTGGACGTCATCGGAAAGGTTTAGACCTCTCTATAGTAAATCGGCGAACTTCGACTCTAGCCAAGTGCTGCATATGTTGGACGAGGAATCAATACGTTACCAACTGAGTCAGGACGATGGACAAATACTGGTTCCCGAAGGCGATGTCGCCAAGATCCGGATGATATTGGCGTCGAAAGGCTTAAAAGAACAATTGCCGAGTGGTTTTGATTCACTGGATAGCTCAAAGAGCCTTGGTGAAAGTCAGTTTATGGAAAACGCTCGTTATCGCCATGCTTTAGAGGGCGAGCTAGCACGCAGTATCACCACCATGAGCGCCGTGAGCTTAGCTCGTGTTCATTTAGCGATACCCAAAGAAAGCCTGTTTATGCGCGATGATGCTGAGCAGCCGAGAGCCTCTGTGATTGTTCATATTATCAATGGAATGGACCTCAAGCCGACGCAGGTTGAGTCAATCATTAACTTGGTGTCTGGTGCGGTGATAGGGCTTAAATCGGAACATGTGCGAGTAGTCGATCAACACGGTCGTTTGTTATCGAATGACGCGACGGTTGGGGACATTACCGTGACGACAGGCAAGCAATCCGATTACAAACGTAACCTTGAAAAAACCTTGGTTGCTCAAGCGACCGATATGCTGACTCCGATCCTCGGTGCGGCTAATTTTCGAGTGCAAATTGCCAGTGATATTGATTTCTCTAAGGTGGAAGAAACAGAAGAGATCTACGCTGATCCCGTGGTCCGAAAAGAGACCTTACTGAGTGACATGAACGAGTCTTCGATGGCGCTCGGTATTCCGGGGGCATTGAGTAACACCCCCCCCGTGACCGATGGAGAGCCTCAACCAGAGCCCAACGCCAAGGTTAATCGAAGTGAAACATCGCGTGATTATGCGGTGAGCGGCAAGGTTCGCCATACTCAGCACCAGCAAGGTGTATTGCAAAACCTATCAGTCTCTATTGTGGTCAACGATTTAGCGAACCCCAATCAAACTTGGACACCTGAAGAGCTTACTAATGTTGAGAATGTGGTTCGTTCAGCAATAGGCTTTAATACCGAGCGCGGCGACAGTATTCATACCACTCACTTCCCTTTTGTGATTGCCGGCATTCCAGAGCAAGCCCCGGTCGCTTGGTTTGAGAACACGCATATTATGCAGCCTCTTAAATATCTACTTGGTGTGATGCTCAGTGGTTTGATGATCATGGTGGTGCTGAGACCTCTTGCTCAATATCTCACTAAGTCAGCGGAGCAAGAAGAGTTGGAAGCGGAAAGCATGGAATACGATGACGTCATTACCAAAGAGGAGCGTGCCGCTGATGCTGCATTGCAATCTAAACTGGAATCGTTAGGTATTGATGCAACCGGCATTAAAGCGCTCGATGACAATTTGCCATCTGCAGATAGCCCACTCGAAGTTCAAATTAAACACCTCAAGCTCATCGCAAAAGAGGATCCGAATAGGGTGGCTGAAATTTTACGTACTTGGATACAAGCATAACGAACCAAATAAAAGTCAGTAGGAGAAGGTGCATGGATGGCAAACAAACCTATCAATCAGTGGACGGCGTTGCGATGTTGGTGCTAACGATGGGAGAAGACATCGGTTCTGAGGTACTCAAAGGCTTCACCCACGAAGAGATAAAACAGATCACGCACGCCATGAGCAAGATGAAGGACATTAAAGCTAAGGATGCTTTGGTCTCTTTGTCGGGTTTTTTTGATGATTTTCGTAAGCACTCCGGGATTCTCGGCGGGACACGACAATACATCACCAATGTGTTGGAAAAGACGTTAAACGGTAATTTAGCGAGAGATCTTGTATCGGAGATCTATGGTGACGAGATCCGCTCACATGCTGAAAAGTTGGCGTGGATTCCTCCGGAGCTCTTGGTTAATGACCTTAAAAAAGAGCACATCAACCTGCAAGCGCTGTTGATTGCCCACCTCCCTTTGGAATACAGCAGCCGTGTCATGGATGAATATGAGGAAGAAGAGTGCCATGCGTTAATTCTGCAAATATCTAAGACGCAGGTACTCACCTCTGGTCTGATGGAGACACTCAAAGACCTTATCGATCGCTGCAAAATCAATTATCACAGTGGCGGGTCTGCCAGCTTGCAAGGTTCGAAAGTTGTCGCGAACCTCATCAACCGTTATTCCGGTGACAAAAGCAATTTATTCCAATTCCTTCATGATCAAGACGCTGAAGCCGCAGAGCTGGTGGAAGAGGCGATGTTTGATTTCTTTACCCTATTTAATCAAGACCTAGAGACCATCAACCTGATTAATGAAAGAGTCAGCCTAGAGCAATGGGCTTATGCTCTGAAAGGTACCAATAAAGATTGCCGTCTTTACATCATTAACTCCATGCCGCAACGGGTATCGACAGAGCTCAAAGAAAACTTGGTGCGCATTGGCGCGGTGCCGGTCAGCCAGGTTGAGCAAGCACGTAAAGATATCATTGAAATCGTCAAACAAATGCAATCGGAAGAGATCATCAAGCTGAACTTTGCTAACGAGCCAAGGTTGACCTAATTGGAGAGGTAGTATGAAACTCACGGGTATTACGCAGCGCAAGAATCAGGTGAATCCGACAACGACAGGAAAGATCAAGAAGCCAGAAAAGCTGACCAGCAACAAGCCGAATAATGCACTCATTAGACAGCAAATGGTGCAAATGAACTTGCAAGAAAGACCTAAGCTGATTGCTGAAGTCGCAGACTCTCACAAAATGTACAGCAGGCTCATGATGGCTGGGGAAGTGCTACGAACCGTGGCGAGTGAATTGATTAAGTTGCGCCAATTGGCAGAGCTGAATCAATACAGCCCTGAGCAAGCTAACCACATCGATGTGATTAAGAAAAAACTGGTGTTTTGGAGTCAGAAACGGTTGTTTGGTGACTATGTGGTGGATTCAAGTTTTGCGCCGATTCAAGGCGATAACCCTTTTATCGAGTTCACGGTTCCAGGGCTCGACTTACAGCGAGAGCGGTTTCGTGATGAAGTTGTCTCTCTGTACATCAATAACCGATTGATACCGTTGGCGTTTGAACGCTCTGAAGACAGAGAGGTATTGTTAGAACAATTCAAGATGATGTTTGCTTATGCGCATTTGCAGCTCAGAATTAATGCACAACAAGAGTTCGTGATCGGCATTCGAGACCAACAATGGCGATTGTGGGATGGGCAGGTCTTTGTTTCGGGCCAAGGTGGTCGCTATGCTGAAGGACCACCGATTGCGGTACAGGCTCAAGCTCGCTATCCGGTGTTGGACGACATCAGTCGCTTGTTGGTCAATGAGCCGGGTTCGAATCAACAAATCGATGCTTTACTTGAACGGGTCAATAAACTGTATTTGGCATTATCGAAGATGTTGAAAATGAAAAGGCAAAAAGCTGACCAGCTTATCGCGTTTTGTTCACACCCAGAGTTGCACAAATTAGGCAGTTTTAAACATCAGTTAGTGAGTAATCCAGAGTTGTCGCTGAAGTCAATTCATCGCGGCTTTAGCGGGCCAACCAGAGACAATGTAATCAAACTATTGAGAAAAAGGTGAAACAGAGACGAAATACTGCCGTTATAGTTAATTAGTAGTGCAGCAAAATGGGTAGGCAGAGATGAGTCAAATTAAGGTCGACAATGTGAAACACGTTGTGCCTCATACTCAGGTAGATGTGGTTCAAAACAAAAAGACAGAGCCGGATCAAAAAGCGAAGGTGAAGCCGATTAACCTCTCTCAACATGAAGTGGAGTTACTCGATAATACCAAGAGCCTTTTTGACGGTGTAGATGATATCGATACGGCTAAAGTCGAGCAGATTAAAGCGCAAATTTCCGCGGGAGAGTTAGTGTTTGATATGGATGAACTAGCGAAAGTCATTACGAGACTGGATCATGGAACGTAGAAGCGACCTGATTGGTTACATTACCTATGGTCAGCATGTGCTGGCGTTGTCAGGCGAGTTGTCTGCACGTCTAGATGACATTCGTGTGGCGATATTAAACCGCGAGTATCAGAAGCTGGAATCGCTCAATCAAGCGTTCACGTCACTGACTCAACGGCTAGCAGACGCTGACGATAAGCGATTTGCTCTGGCCAAGCGACTGGGGTGTGAAGACAGACAGTACGCAAAAAGTATGCAGGCTCGGCTCAAAGGAAAAGCACTACAACGTGTTCAAACTTTGGATGCGGAAATTGAGCTGACTATCAAGCAGTGCAAAACTAAGTTGGCGCGCCAAGGCAGCGTCATGGTGATGCAGCATCAAGCAATGGAAGAGGCGCTTGGTAAGCATCAACTAAGGGTCAATGTTTAGGTTGAGGCGGTGTATGGCTAAGTTATTAAAGCTAGCTAGTACATGGCTGTTCGCCCTTGGTTATGTGACCAAGGTGAGCGCAGAAGTCGGTAACATTACTCTTGAACAACAACTTTCCACTCAAATCCAATCGCTCATTGAGCAAACCATTCGTTACCGTTATCCCCAGCAGTATCAATTGGATATTCAGATTCGCTTTTCTCGAGCTATTCATCAGCTACCACAGTGTAGCGAGTCGGTTGAAGTCACGCACAGAAGTAAAATCAAGCTTGGTAAACAAAAGTGGAACGTGCGCTGTGAGCCAGAGAGATGGACCCTTTCAGCGACCTCCACGTCGACAATAACCGTCTGGACTGCGACAGCCAATAAGGCGCTTAAGAAGGGCCAAAGACTGACGCATGACGATATTGCGATTGAACCTATCAAACTCTACAAAGACCAAAAAGTGTTCTTCAAGGCTAACGAAATCGCTGGCAGCAAAATCAAGCGCTCAGTAAACAAGGGCGATTTATTGACTACATCTTCTATGTATTTGGATTATGACGTTGAAAAGGGGCACGCTGTGGATGTGGTTTTTCAATCGAAAAGTATCCGTTTAGAAACGTTAGGAATGGCGTTGGAAAGTGGGCTGATAGGCGATACGGTCTCAATTAAGAACCAACAATCTGGAAAGTTGTTACGCGGCGTCGTCATTGAAAAAAATAGAGTTCGAGTATTCTAAATCCTCCCGTAATCTACGTTTGTATAGTAAATCACCACGCCATGATAATAATTTTACAGTGTGATTATCTGGCTCTGACTCTTCACCAGACAATGACATAGAATTCATTCACCGCTGAAATATCACTAATTTTAATCCTTATTATGCCCTCCGATACAAAAACATAATTAAGGAAAGACAATGAAAATCAAAGCAGTGGTAATGGCAGCAACAACCGTAGTGACACTCTCAGCGTGTAAAGAGGAAGCTTCTGCCCCAACACTTGCCAATATTACGTTAGTTGAGGCCGTCACTAAATCGGTCAAGACTCCTCATCAGGTTTGCCACAATGTGCTGGTTACTCGACAAGCTGAGGTGAAAGATGAAGCCAAGATTATAGGCACGATCGGCGGCGCTGCTGCTGGGGCAGCTTTGGGCAACCAAGTTGGAGGTGGCTCAGGAAAAACCATCGCGACTGCCGTTGGCACGGTAGCAGGTGCAATGACAGGGCGTAAGATTCAAGATAACGCACAGAAAAACGATACAATAACGACCACTGAGCAACGCTGCAGCACCGAATACACCACATCGACACAAGTTGATGGATACGATGTGACTTACGAAATTGGCGGTGCCTCGACAACCGTACGTTTGGCTAAAAAGCCAACCATAAACACTTTCCCAATCGTCTCAGGTCAGGTTGTCTTACCTCAATAGGATGAATAGATTCCCGCGTGGTGAATGGTGAATGGTGAATGGTGAATGGTGAACCCATTCTTTAGTCAGCGTGTTTTACCATTCATTGGCTTCGCGGGAAGGTCAATGGGTAAAGAGGTCCATCAATAGGCTTTCTTGAGCTTGGATGGGCTTCTTTCTTGCCTCTTATGACTTATTCCACATCCCCCAATACGTTCAACCCATACTCATTTGGGATCTCGTTGTAACTCAACACAATCAGCTCTTTGGCAAAGGCTTTTGCTAACTTGGCGATCATTGGGCGTGTCGTAGGCGGCACAACTATGACCGGTGGCAGGTTTTGGCTCTGCATGGTTTGTACTATGGTCGGCATGCGGTTTTGGAACTTTTGCAAGATAGTCGGTTCAACAGGAATCGAGTCGAGAGGGATATTGGGGTCGCTTTGCTGACTCAAAGAGATCGCGCCTTTCAATTCACCTTCTAAGGTTGCTCCAATAATGAAAGCATGGATGGTCTTGCTGTTTGGCGAGATCAAATTGACGATGGTTCGTTTTAACGCGACCCGGATATTAGATGACAGCAATATTGGGTCTTTTATGGTGTCGACGCTTTCAATAATGGTATTAGCGATGGTCCTTACGTTAATGATAGGCACTTGTTGAGCCAGTAACTGACGGATGACCTGCATTTGTAGGTTCGGGCTAATGACGCTCGCTAGGTTCTCTGCAAGCTCAGGATGCTGCATAGCAAGTCGTTGGTTGAGGGCTTTTACATCATCGTAATTGAAGATGTTGTCTAGGTGTTCGCTGCATACTTTGCTGACGTGGGTCGCGATAACATCATGTACTTCAATGACCTGAAATCCATGGTTGATCGCCTTGGTTTTGTCGCCTTTTTTAATCCATAGGGCTGGAAGCTGATAGGCAGGGTCGATGCCAACAATGCCATCCAGATCGGGGTGGTCAATATGGTTGCCGACTGCCATCGCTTTATCGGCATACACCTCACCACGCTCAATCTCATCACCATCAATGCTAATGGCATACTCAGAAGGCTTGAGTGAAAGGTTGTCGGTGATGACCACTTCTGGCATCACAAAGCCTATTTGTTCACTGAGTGTTTTTCGGCTACCACGGATACTTTTAATCAAGTTACCGCCCTTTTGTGAGCTCGCCAAAGGAACCAGCTTGAAGCCTAACGACAAAGCAATCACATCGACGTTGGGAATAATGCTCCAGTCGATGGTGTTTTCTTGATGGGGCTGAGGAAGCGTATCTAAATCGGGGCTGGTCTCGGGTGTCACATGTTGAAATTTCGATTGTCTCCAGCCGACAAACGCTAGTAAGACGGCAAAGGTATAAAAGGCTAAGTGTGGCATGTTTGGCACGCTACCGATAACAAACATAACCCCTGCTGCCATGTATAAGTTGTTCGGTGACGCAAGTAACTGCCTTTTGACCGTTTGCGCCATGTCGTTATCGTTGTCACTGATTCGCGTCACTATGATAGCGGCAGAGGTGGCCAGTAACAGCGATGGAATTTGAGCAACCAGACCATCACCAATCGTTAGTAGGGCATAGGTTTGAAAAGCCGCTTCTGCGCTGAGGTTGTGCTCAAAAATGCCTATCAGCACCCCACCGATTAAGTTGATGAATAGAATCAATAGCCCGGCAATCGCATCACCACGAACAAACTTACTGGCACCGTCCATTGCGCCATAGAACTCCGCTTCTTCTCCTACTTCTAAACGTCGAGTTTTCGCTTCTTTCTGATCGATAGCCCCGGCATTCAAGTCAGCATCAATGGCCATCTGTTTCCCTGGTAGGGCGTCCAGAGTAAAGCGTGCAGATACTTCGGAGATCCGTTCGCCACCTTTGGTGATGACCACAAAGTTAATGATCATCAAGATCACGAACACCACGATACCGACAACGTAGCTCCCGCCGATAACCACTTCACCGAAAGATTGAATGACCTTACCAGCTGCATCTCCGCCATTGTGACCTTCGAGTAGAACAATACGAGTAGAGGCGACGTTAAGAGTTAATCGAAGCAAGGTTGCGACAAGTAATAGTGATGGAAAGATAGAGAAATCAAGCACTCGCGAAACGGTGCTGCTGACCAGTAAGACAACAATGGCAAGCATGATGTTAAAGGTAAAAAACGCATCCAATAGAATAGGTGGCAGCGGCAAAATCACCATCGCCAAGATCATGAGCAACACAATTGGAATTGTTAGCTTTGCAGCCACTGCATTAAATACGTGTCTCATAACAACCATTATTATGAATATTGTTGATTAATATACTAGGATATTTTTACGTACTTCTCATTTTTGAGTCTTGCTATTTTTAAATTTAGTGATCTTTTTTCGAAAAATATGAAATGAAAATTTTCCTCTGTCGTTAACAGTTAGTGAACAGCAAACACAGATGGGGAACATCAGATGGCTATATCAGTACATACAAATTACGCAAGCTTAGTGACTCAAAATACATTGCAGTCGACCAACAATGCGTTAACTAAATCAATGGAAAAACTGTCCACCGGCTTTCGAATTAACTCAGCTGCGGATGATGCGGCGGGTTTGCAAATTGCTAACAGATTAAATCTTCAAAGCCGAGGCTTGAATGTCGCAATGCGAAATTCACAAGATGCGATCTCTATGATGCAAACGGCAGAAGGTGCAATGGATGAAATGACCAATATTGCTTATCGAATGAGTGACTTAGCAACGCAAGCGGCTAATGGTACATATACTGATGACGACCGCCAGGCGCTGGATGCTGAGTTTGGGCAGCTTGCAAGTGAGTTATCTAATATTTTTAACAATACCAGTTTTGGTGGTAAATCGCTTTTGACCGGAGTCGACTCTTTCGGAGTCGCAGGTGGTGTAACTTTTCAAATTGGTGATAAAGCTACGAATACATTAGATGTAGATTTAAACCAAGAGTTGAGTGGCGTTTCAAGCTTTACTACAGGCTTTAATGCGGTGTTTGCTGAGCAGAGAGCTGCAGCGAGTGCCGACTTTCAGGCTGAAGCGGATAACTTCGCTACCGGAGCCACCACGACAGTATTAGGTGATGGTGTGGATGCTGGTGGTATTACAGGCACCTATGATGATTTTGCCGATTTGAAGGCTAAAGCTGAATTGGACGAAGGGACGTCACAAGCTGATTTAGCAATCGTGCTTGACGATATCGCAATAAGTGTCAGTTCTCGTATTGCGGCGAATGCTGGTGCTGGGGGTATATACGACACGGCAGCTTCAGGGCTAGCGTTGGGTGCTGGTACAGAGTATGCAGATCTTATGGCCGGAACCGCAGGTACTTTGTCTATCTCTACACAAAGTGCAGCTAACTCAACAATTGATGATATGAGCACGTTAATCAGTAATATTGGTGAGGCTAGAGCCAAATTTGGCGCAAATATCAATCGCTTAGATCACACTATTACCAATCTTGGCAATATCACAGAGAACCTCGATACATCGAGAGGTCGTATTATGGATACCGATTTTGCTTATGAGTCCGGCATGATGAGTAAGTCTCAAATGCTTATGCAATCAGGTGCTTCTATGCTGAGTGCATCGAAGATGGTGCCGCAGTTGGCGATGAGCCTACTGGGCTAGTTTGAGCAGTAATTGTTTTCGCAGTAACGGCTACATACATAGCCGAACACTAGGAGGGTAGAGCTGTACCTCCTATAGAATTAAGGGGAAGGGTTATGAACGTTGACGCGGTTCAGTTAGCCAGTAATTTTGCCAGTTTAGACGTGCAGCCATTTGAATTTCGTTATAACCAAAAGCTGTCGATGATTGCTTCTAAAACATCCGCTATCGGTAAAGTTAAAACGGCCCTTCAATCTTTAGAAAACAAGATCTATGAATTTACGAAACCGGGCTCCAGTCTCACTCAAACGTCAACTTCGACATCGAGTGATGACTATTTCTCTCTCTCCGTCGATTCTGGTGTGAATGACATCAACTTAGATGTTTTTGTGCAACAGATGGCTTCCAATCATCAAGTGGCTTTTGATGCCAACTCGGTCGATTCAAATGATGTGATGGCGTCGGGAGGTGTATTTTCTGTCACTCAAGACGGCGTTACTACAGACATCAATATTATGGATGCAGACACTGACGTAAGTGGTGATGTTACGTATAGCGAGTTTGTCAGTTACTTCAATGATCAATTTGACGGTTCTATTCAAGCTACTCTCGTTAAGTCGCAAGGGGCGATGAAAGTGCTGTTTGGTTCTGAAAATGAGGGTGCTGACGCTGCTTTTACTTTGTCTGCAGATGCAGCAAGTGGTTGGGACACAGTCGTCGCGACAGCAAGCGCCGCTCCCATGCAAACCGCCCAAGATGCGGTGATCGCACTCGGTGGTGAGTTTGGAACTCAACTTACTAACTCAAGTAATACCTTTGAATCGCTCATCGATGGGGTCGACCTTACGCTGACTAAAGCGAACAACACCGGAGATTCAGCGACAAAGATTGAAATAGGCGATGATCTCTCTGACACGGTGGCTTCCTTACAAGAATTTGTCGACGCCTATAACAGTGCCGTTACTAAGATCACTAACCTAACTGCTTCTGGTAATGAGGATGAAGCAAGGGGAGTGTTGGCTTCAGATAGCGCAGTGCGCAGCATTGAAAATCAACTGGCTAGCGTTATTCGTGATGATTACAACGGTACTCGCTTGTTTGAGTTAGGGCTCGAAATCGACCGTGATGGCAAGCTTAGCCTGGACTCTAGCAAATTCGAAAGTGCGGCAGCGACGGTTGATTTTGAAACGCTATTTACCGGAAGCGGTGGAGTTTTTGAAGCGTTTGAAAGCAAACTTGAAACCTATATCGACTTCTCCAACGGCTCCCTCAATCGACGAATAGATACGCTCGACAATGAAAAGAGCCGCATTAATGACGCCTTAGCGGCGCTCGATACTCGCTATGAGACTTACTACAACCGCTACTTGTCTCAGTTTACTCAACTGAACTCACTCAGTAGTCAATTGGATTCGGTATCTGGACTTTTCACGATTTAAGGAGCAACACATGCTTTTAGGGAAACAGCAGCAAGCCAATTATGCCAATGTTCAAGTGACGGCGAATGCTTCAGTGTCGTCGAGCTTTGAATTGATTTGTATGTTACATGAGCGACTGATTCAAGAGTTAGAAAGTGTCAAATTCTCAATTGAAACCAAAGACTTGGAACTCAAATCCAAAGCAACACAAAAATCGATTGATATCTTAGTCGGGCTCGATGCGTCTCTGGATTTATCGACCGGGGAAGAGCTTATTCAAAACATACACGCCTTATATGAGCACGCCATAGCGACTGTATTTGAGGCATCAAAAGAGATGAATCCCGAGCTGATCGTTAAGTTGATTGGCGTCGTGACCGATCTGAAAGAGGGTTGGGAAGGTGCCATGGAGTGGCTTGATGAAGCCCAGTCCTAAACAGCTAGAACGTCTTGTCAGTAAGTTAGAGGATGCAGCAAATCGTAAAAAATTTGCTGAGATCGCGAAGCTTAACCTGCTAGTGAAAAAGGTGCTTGTAACCGTTGAACAGTCGCACCCTGACTATGTTGTTATCGTTAGGCGACTTAAGGTGGTTCATGAGCAATGCCGAATCTTGGTGAACCATGAGCAAGCCATATTAAAACAGCAGCTTAGTAACAATATCAGTCTACGTGAACGTGACAAAGCCTATGCTCAGACACAGGTCAGAGCGGGAGAGTAATTATGGAATTGCAAGCACAAACGTCGTCTTATCGAGGCAGTTTGGATTTACTGTCGACGGCAAGTTCTTCAGTGAAAAGTAACACCGCGAGTACGTTATCGGCGCCTCTAGTCTTTGACCACTTAGCTTCTGATCCTTTAGCTTCTGAACGATTGGCTTCAGAACTGGGCGAGATACGTATGACGCCTCTTGCACAGTCTTTTCAGTCGCTATTTTCGGTACTCGACCAGGTGAGTTCGTCTATGGCTGCAAGCTCTCCAGATCCTGCTTATCTCACCACCTCCCGTTCTTCTGAAGGCATAGCTGGTGTTTCTCACTCGGTACTCTCTTACTCACAACTATCTAATTCTGAATTATTGAATCCTGAGCTTGATACCACTCACTCTTACTTACCTTTAGCTCAACTGGAATTACAAGCGCAAGGGTTGAACCTGAGTGATAGAGCGGCGGTGCCGTCGGTCAATTCGACACAAGAGCTTGTGTTGCAATCACAGATTCAACCACCGCAGTTAAGTGCGATTGCTCGTTTTGTTACCCAGCAGTTGGAATTGATGAATCAAAGACGGGGAGCGGGTTTTGAATTCGGTTCAACGAGCAGCGCTTTATTGTTTTCTAAAGGCGTGGAGTATTCAGGGACTGATTGGCAAGCGAGCACGCCTTCATTTGTTGGTCACACGCCCAATAGTTACACCTCCTCTGAGCTTGCTTTGTCGTCTAATCATCAGATGGCCAGCTCAATGTTCAACGCCACTCCTGCAAGCCTCAAATTAGGAGCTATTTCCAACACACCGCTGTTAACGGGGCTGCCCCTAGTTGAAGCGGTTAATACTACCAGTGATAGTAGCCATGTTAGGGCGATGGCCCCGATGATAGAGGCGACCAAAGAGTTTAGTTTAGAGAGCCAAAGGCAGATACATCAAGTCTTGAGAGACAAGATCCAGCTTCAGTTCGATACGTTAAATCAGGCGGCTCGAATTCGTTTTGATCCACCTGAGTTAGGCAAGGTCGAGATGTACATCCGCATGGACGGTGACAAAGTTAACATCCAAATGAGTGCGTCATCTGCGCTAACCAGAGAAGCCATCTTGGCGACATCGGAGCGTTTGCGACACGAATTGACTTCGCAAAATTCAGAGTTGTCTGAGGTAAATATCGTTCTCGACCAGCCGACTCATCGCCAGCCTGAGTCGAAGCAACAAAATCAGCCCTTAGAGCAAGAACGTCCGTCCTCCAGTGATGATCACGCGCAAGAGCAACCAGAGTATGTTTTGGAATACCAAGCATACATAGCGAGGGTCTGAACATGATTAAAGTCTTTATCACCTTTGCTTTAACCCTTGCTCTATGTGTGACCGGTTTTTGGTTTTATCAAACCAATCAACTGAATATCGCTGCCTTGAGTTCATGGTTAATCCCAAGTGAGCCAGAGCCGGTTCCAACACAACAGATCGAGGTTCAGCTAGAAAATGTGCTGGTGCCGATTAATTTAGGTAACCGACAAAGCCTGTTGCTACTGGATGTCTCTATGTTTACGCCAGAGAGAAACAGTGGGTACGTACATGATCAACTGAGCAGAATCAAAAATCGAATCATCAAAAAATTCAGTGTGAAGGAGGCCTCTTACTTTTATAACAAGCAGTTTATCTATGTCATTCAAGATGATTTGAAAGACGATTTGGACGAGTTACCAAGCTTGCAAGTGGGTGACGTGCTTGTGACCAAAGCGGTATTTCAATAGGTCGCCACCATGTTAATGCAGCCTAAATATCAACACACTCAAACCGATGACCAAGCAACGCTACAAGAGCTTGAGAAGCTGGTATTGCAGCAAAACATTAAGTTGATTAATGGGTTGCTGTATCAATATCGCTATGCGGTGGATGAGGGCACGTTTGAAGATCTGAAACAGACCGCCATGATGACCTTAGTGATTGAATTGAGAAAGTTTGACCATGTGGCTAATGATGATTTTCGCCGTGCAGTTGCGGTGCGTATTCGTGGTGAATTGATCGATGAATTGCGTCGACGTGACTACATGGAGCGTGATAAACGCCAGTTGGTGAATCGCATCAAACATGCCGAGCGACAGTTACTCCAGCAACTCGGGAGGGAGCCAACCAGCAATGAAGTCTGTCGACATTTAGGGGTTGAAGCGAGCGATTATCAGCAAGCTATGACTCTCGTGGATGTGTTTGATGATATCGAGCTGGAGTCGGTGGTAACCGCTGTACCTGAAACCGACAAAGAAGTGCTGTTTAACGAGGTGAAAGAGGTGTTGAACTCGCTCCCTGCAATGGAGCAGCGGATTTTGTACCTGGTTTATGTGAAGAGCTTGAGCACCAAAGAGACAGCGTTGGTCCTTGATATCAATGAGATTAAGGTACACCGACTCAAGCATCGAGGCTTGGACATTCTCAAAAGCAGAATTAAGGAGAGTGATGTATGCAAAAGTTAATCGGTATTGTCGTTGTATTGAGTGTGATTTTTGGCGGCTTCATTTTCCTTGGTGGTAAGTTTGAGTTCATCTTTAAGCTATCAGAGATCATCATTATTTTTGGTGCGGCCTTTGCCAGTTTGCTGATGTCTACGACCTCTTCAACGCTTAAATTGATGGTTCAACAGATTGGTATTGCGTTTCGCTCGACCCCTTACAACAAGGACTATTATCAGCAGTTGTTGTCATTGATGTTTGAGCTGATCAATACCGCGAGAGTGAAGAACATCAAAGCGTTGGACATTCATGTGGAGAATCCTGAATCAAGCAAGATCTTCGCGAAGTATCCTCGAATTGCCAAAGACGCGCTGACCACACAATTTATTATCGATTCGTTCCGTCAGGTGATTACGGGTAAGCAGTCTCAACATTTACTTGAGGCGTTTCTTGAAGAAGAAATTGAACATCTAGAAGACGAATATACTAAGCCGTCAGAGAAACTGCATGCCACAGCTGAGGCGATGCCAGGGTTAGGGATCTTAGCGGCGGTGATGGGGATAATTCTCACGATGCAGGGGTTAGATGGTGAGATAAGCGAAATTGGTAAGAACATTGCTGGCGCATTGGTGGGTACTTTCACTGGCGTTTTTGGTTGTTACTGTGTGTTAGGCCCGATGTCGAGCAGCATTAAAGATGTGTCTGAGAATCAGCTAGCGCCTTTGTTGTGTGTTAAGTCGATATTGTCCGCTTATGCGCAAGGGCAGTCGGCTCACATGTGTGCCAATGCCGGTCGAAAAAATATCGAGACGCGCTACAAGCCATCATTTGTTGAACTTGAGAAAGCGGTTGAAGTATTAAGACAGCAACCGTCATCAAGTTAAGGAGACGATGATGCAGCAACCACAAATCATTATTCAGAAAAAAGGTCGCCGTAAGCGCAATGAACTGCAGCATGGTGGTTGGAAGGTCGCAATGGCGGACCTGATGATTTCGTTGATGTGTCTCTTTTTGGTGCTATGGATTTTGCAGGTCGTGGATGTTGATGATCAGAAAAAGCTCCTCAATTACTTTGCTTACGGCAATGACCCAATCATGCATTTAGGTACCAGTGAGAGTGGTGGCAATTCAATTAACCCGCTACCACTGCCTCATGTCGCGACCTCCCACTATGATGCCGATCTTCATAGAATTAACGACACCTCAGTATTGCAAGGGGAATTCAATAGTCAGCAGGAACTTGAATTGCTGGCACAGCGCATAACCCAAGAGCTTTCAGGCATTGATGCACTTGGCAGTGTCAGTGTTTTTGTTACTCCACAGGGCGCTAAATTGGTGATTGCAGACTCAGACAAAGGGCCGATGTTCTTCCGGGGTGGGGCGAAAGTAACGCCTTTATATCAGGATCTTTTGCTCAACCTCGCAGGGTTACTGGAGAATATTGAAAATAAGATGATCATTACTGGTCATACGGACGCCAGTCGTTATAAGGGAAGCCGCATGACGAACTGGGAGCTATCAAGTAATAGAGCGAACAGTGCACGTTACTATTTGAATAAAGGAGGGCTGCAAGAGCGGAATATTTTCCAAGTGACTGGGATGAGTGATACTGCTCCAGTCGATTATGAGAACACCAAGTCTGGCATTAATCGTCGCATCGAACTCTATATATTAACGGCGAATACGTTGGCGCAATTAAACAAGGTCTACAAGTCCTTTACGATCGGCAGTGGCGGTAGTGGTAATGGCTCTTCGCCACTTGCTCAGCATGAGTTAGATAAGGTGTTGCCCGACAGTAAGAGAAAGGCCGTTAGACAAGCAGAGTTGAACCAACCAGTCACCTCTTTTGAAGTGCTAAGCCGATATGACTGAATCACTCAACGTCATGTTTAACACACGTAAGTGCCTAGCTTGGCTAGTGCTGATTGATTACATCTTAATTGGATATTATGTCTATTTAGCGACAAGTTTGCTGTATTTCGATGTTTTTGTCGTAGGTTTGTTGATTGCTATCTACAATATTTTGTTGGTGATGTTTATTGTGCAACAGCCGCAAGGTTTTATCTCTCTCGAGAAAGATAAGCACTTAGTCATTCCCATCTGTTTCGCGGTATTTTTGGGTTGTACCATCGTGGTATTAACCTTTTTTTGGTAAGTCTTTGATTGAACAGAGCATCTGTGTACTTTTAAGGTTGAAAGTCGGCTGTTAACACGGCCAAAGAACAGTTAACACGCATAAAAAACAATACGATGATGGAGTGATGTTTTGGCTAAAAGTTTGAGCGCTCAACTTCTCGTACACTGGTTATTTAAGCTGGTGGTGTTCCTTATGTGTCTTCAAGTTTCTTCCAGTTATGCGCAAAATCGTCCGTCCCATAATGCTATCCAGCCCCATATCAACACGCTTAAGCCATATCAAAGTCAAATATTGAAAAAGCTAGCAGAGTTCGACCCACTAGTTAACGAAATCTTTAGGCAGCTTGCTGAGCGGTCACTCCCTGATAGCTTGGTGTTGGTACCTATGCTTGAGTCTTCGTACAACGTCAATGCGGTATCTCCCGCTAAAGCGGCAGGTTTATGGCAGTTGATGCCAGCGACTGCTGAAAGGTTTGGTTTGACGGTTAATGACAGGCAAGATCAAAGGTTTGAGATTGAACCCAGCACTCATGCGGCGATGCAGTATCTCGATTTTTTGTATCGCAAGTTTGATGGAGATATTAACCTCACTCTTGCGGCATATAACGCTGGAGAAGGGCGAGTGCAACGGGCCGTCAAAAAGGCGGGCAGTCGGCAGTTTTCCGATTTACGATTGCCTAAAGAGACCGTTGACTATGTACATCGTTTTTACGCTTTGCTGGTGTTAGTGGACGTCACTTCACTCAAACAAAATTCGGTTGCGCCAATGTGGCTGTTTGCCAGCGACAGTCACTGGCAAAACGTGCCTTTGGTTGACTTAAACCCCTTACCACCCTTGGTTTCGTTGTGATGGTTAGTGAATACGAGAATCACTCTTTGGAATTAAAAGTACACAAGCCTCTTTTAAAACGAGCGGCACGGAGCAAAGATATCTTGGTTCTCCCGATATTCAGAGGTTTGTACGTCCATTAAGCCAAGTAGGGAGTCAAATAAGTTATCGTGTGAAAAACTCTGCTCCTTCCCTGCCTTTCTTAAGCAAGTCTGGCTTATCCCTTTTTGCTCGGCAAAGCCATCAGACATCCACATGATCATCGGGACATGGGTTTGTTCTTTTGGAGCGAGAGAGTAAGGCATGCCATGTAAGTAGACGCCATTTTCTCCCAATGACTCACCGTGATCGGACACGTACATCAACGCCACGTTGTATTTGTCGGTCAGTTTCTCAAGTTTTTGCATCGCCTGTGAGAGGAAGAAATCAGTGTACAAGATGGTGTTGTCGTAGGTATTGATCACTTCTTCTTTGGTACAGTTTTCAATATCGGCGCGAGCACAGTCTGGGGTGAATTTCTTATGTTCTGCTGGATAGCGTTCAAAGTAAGTCGGGCCATGAGAACCAGAAATATGGTAGAAAATGATGCTATCTTGCTTAAGATCTTGAGTATCTTGCTCAAAGTTCTCTAACATCGCTGTGTCGTAGCATACGTCTTTATTGCACAAAGGGTCGCTATCTTTGGCGACGAGAGTCATCTCTTTGATTCGATGTGCAACGGCCTTGTCTCCACCATCGTGCTCTCGCCAGATTGAGTGAATACCGGCTCGGTTCATGATGTCGACCACGTTATCTTGGTTGTAGGCTTTATCACGGTCGTAGTTACTACGGTTCATGTTAGAGAACATGCAGGGTACAGATACGGCGGTGGCGGTTCCACACGACTGAACATCAGAGAAAAATATCGGGTTGTAAGGTTTGGTGTGAGCGTTCGTTGCTCTCTCATAGCCATGATATTGGTAGTTATATACACGCGCGGTTTCGCCAAGCACAAACACCAGTAAGGTCGGTTTGGTTGCTGCTTTGGCTTGCGGTGTTTGCTTCGCATCTAATCCTAGCTCTTGGTAGGGGATAGGCTCTTTGATGTAGGTGTTATTGATGTACTTTACCGTCGATGCCACATACTCGGTCGGGATGATCATCTTTTTGATGTGCGAGTTATTGCGACCAATCGAGACATAATCTTTGTAAAACAGCCCTGCGATGATGGCTATCACGATCAAAGATGAAAGAAGCCAAATTGCTTTCCATACTAGGAAGTCTTTCCATGATTCTTTTTCTAATTTCGTGAACAAAAGGACGAGAGATGGAATGCCACCCATCAGCACCAGCCATAACACGGAGTGCGCGCTTACATAACTGGCTGCTTCACCGCTATTGGTTTCGAAGACGTTTTCTATCATCCCATAGTCTACATAGATGCCGTAACTGAACATGCTGTAGCTGACGAGTGTTGAGGTGATGAGCAAGAAGATAAAGAATGGCTTGGAGAACATCGGCCAGTTGAAGACTTGGAAGATGAAGTTGAACGCTGCGAGGAAGAAGATTGGAATGGATAGAACAAACCAGAGGCTCTCAGATTTTGAGGACTGAACAATACTAAATAGTTCTTGGGAGAGCGGTATGTTGATAATCAGCAGGTAATATACCGCCAATACAAAGGGCAGTTTGTTTATCGACATATTTACACTTGGTAGATTCACTATGCTTGTCTCCTGCGCCTCTTATCTCTTTATTTTAGCCTCGCTATCAAGAAAGCTCTAATATCAACCTATACAGCTCAAATCGACGATGATGAGCGATAAACTGGCTAAAGTGAAATGACGCGTGTGGGGCAGTAGAAACGAAAAATTCACTTTACTGAGTGACCTTCATGACAAGGTGGAACAGCAAAGTGAATTATTTACGTTAGGGTGTTCTACGTAGGCTCGCTACATTAGAAGTTGTAAGAACCACCTAGGCTAACACTGCTGAATGCCAGTGTCTTATCTTCGGTTTTGAATGGACCGTAGTAGTTTTCTACGCTCACAGCATCTGCTTGTGAAATTAGGCGTAGTGTTAGGTTTTCGATTGGCGTGTATTCAACACCCAAACCAAAGTGGAAACCTGTACCGCTGTCATCAGCGTAACCAGCGCTCTTGTTTGCGTTTAGGTCAACAGAACTTAAACCAGCCAATACAAACGGACGAATCGTGTTGTCGAACGTGTAACCTAGGTTTGCTGATACAGAAACAGACGTTGGAGACAGTTTGTCTGTACCTTTTTTGTAGTCTGCGTAGTCGTTGTAGCCAAGCTCAACACCTACGATACGGTTGAACTGGTAGCCGCCGTATAGGTTGTAACCCATGCCGTCTGAGTCTAGGTTGCCTTGACCGTCTGTATCAGAATCTTGGTACACACCAAGGCCGCCACCGATGTACGCACCACCGTCAGTGCCTGCTGCTAATGCAGGAAGAGAAACCGCGCCGATTAAACCCAGTGCTAATGCTGATTTCGCGAATTTGTTCATTGTTCTTACTCACTCTTTAATGTCATGTAGTATCAATTATTTTTGTTTTCGGCCTTTCGACCGTTGGTGAGTATTATTCCGTAGTCTTATACGTATTACTGTATGGCTTTGTAAGCTAAATCGTTACATAGTAGAGAACATACCCATCAGATTGCTTAGTGAGTTAGGTTGCCCAAAAAAGGGATACACATGCTAATGAGACAAAATACAGGCTTGGTGGTTGTGGATGCTCAGGGCAAGCTCGCACGCCTTGTTGATGAGAGTGAGACACTTATTTCTAACTGTGGGAAGCTGATTAAGGGCGCGCAGGTTTTGGGGCTGCCCATCATTTCCTTGGAGCAGAATCCAGATAAATTGGGAGCAACAGTCAGCGAACTGAATGACTTATTGAGCGAGGTTGAGCCAGTAATTAAATTCACGTTCAACGCGTGTGATGAGCCCAAGTTTGTTGAGGCGGTGAAAGCCAAGGATGTGGCTACGTGGTTGGTGTGTGGGATTGAGGCTCATATTTGCGTGTATCAAACGGCAAAGGGGTTGTTGGATCTTGGCTACAAGGTTGAGGTAGTTAGCGACTGTATTAGTTCTCGAACGGCGCTTAATAAGGATTTAGCTATTTGCCGAATGCGAGAGTCGGGCATTCAAATCACTGGGTTAGAAATGAGCTTATACGAGCTTGTGAAAGATTGCCGCGCACCAGAATTTAAGTCCATTCTGACCTTGATTCGTTAACTTGGGTTCCGTTAAGGTCCGATTCGTTATTTTCCCCTTGAAGAGGTCTATTTGAAAAATCTAATTGTATTTACCGGTGGGCCGGGCTCAGGTAAAACCTCGGTCATCGACACTTTGAAAAGCCAAGGCTATCGCTGCGCACCAGAGGTCGGGCGTAAAGTGATTCAGCACCAAGTTGAGCAACAAGGGAGTGCCTTACCTTGGCTAGACAAAGTGGCTTTTCGTGATGAGATGGTGCGAGAAGAATTAGCCAATTACCAAGCATTTGAGGCAAGTGAGCAACTCGTTTTCTTTGATAGAAGCATCGTAGATTCATACGGTTACAGCTTGTTAGAAACGTTGCCTATTCCAGAATCCTTGCTAAATAGCTGTAAGGAGCTCGCATACAACGTCAAGGTATTTATCTTTCCACCTTGGGAGGCGATTTTTATCAATGACCAAGAGCGTAAGCAAGACTTTGAAGAGGCGGTCGCCACCAATGAAAAGATGGTGGAAGCCTATACCCGATTTGGCTATCAGCTGCTGGAAGTGCCGAAAAGTTCTGTTGAGGAACGCGTCGAGTTCATTATAAATTCCATTAATTCAACTAATTGATTTCATTAAAAACCCGAACTAAAAAAGCCCAACAGTATCGACTCGATTGAGTGATTAATGCGGGGCTTTTCTATCTAGATTCAATTTTTACTGAGCTGTGAAACGCCTACTCTCGACAACGCTTAATCACCAAGAGGTTGTCGGTCGCCGCCACCTCGGTAGGAGTCTAAAGCAACCTTCAAGCGGCGCAGTTTATCGCGCGATCGGTTCTTGTGATTAACTGCCATGCCCATTGAAAGTACATCCACTAACGCTAGCATTGCGTAGCGAGACGCCGATGGTTTGTAGATGAAATCAGTTTCCATGTGTTTGATTGGCAAAACAGTATTCGCAATCTTTGCCAGTGGCGTGTCTTGCGGAGTAATTGCGATGATCTTAAGCCCGTATTGCTTCGCTAGTTCGGCGGTTTCGGTGATCACCGGAGTAAAGCCTGTCGCGGAAATCATCACCATCACATCATTGGCATCGGCTGTTGCGGCAACCATGCGTGACATTAAGCCATCGTTGTACGACACCACTGGATAGCCTAAACGAAACAGTCGGTGTTGCAGCTCTTGAGAGGCAATAGTTGAGCCGCCACCCATGCCGATTGCAATGATCTGTCTGGCGTTGTGTAGCCAGTTCACCGCGGTTTCAACGTCTTGTTCTTTGAATAGAGTGCGGTTGATGTCTAGGCTCTGCTTGATTGACTCGTAGATACCTTGATAGCCAGTTTGGTTAACCGGTTCGAGAATAAAGCGCTGGCCAACCGTTAGGGTTTGAGCAAGCTTGATCTTCATATCACGAACGTTGTTACAGCCAATCGCCTTAGCAAAACGGGTAATGGTAGCTTCACTCACTTGCGCGTTTTCAGCGAGTTCTGTAATGCTGGCTTTGGCGGCAAAATCAATGTCATCCATGATCAGCTTGGCGACTTTTTTCTCGGCATCACGAAGAGCGGGAAAACGCTCGGTTATTTGTGAAATGATATCTACTTCTAAACTCAAGAATCCTGATCCTTTGTTGATGGGGCTAAGCCTTAGCCCCGTTAGTATATCTGAATGCTTCGCTGATTCTAGCTTATTGAAAAATCGAGCTAGAAGCAGGTCTCTACCCAGTTTGTTACCTGATAGTCGTCATCGCTGATAGCAATGTAACGCCACTTATCGAAAGTCAAACACGGGTGTGAGGTTGAGAACGCAATCATGTCGCCCACTTCAATCTCAGCAGAACCGTCTGTTTCAACAAAGGTATGCTGATCCATTACTGCAGTAGCGGTCAGACCTTTCACAGATATAGCTTCACCATTGCGATATCCGCGTTCAGCAATAGGTAATCCAGCATCAAAGGCCACATCACGCTTACCTAGCCCGATCACCAGTTTGGTTGGCTCTGGACGAGAGATAACATACGCCCATACCTCAAGTGCCGATTCTAAATCACCACCCAATTCACACGCGTAGCCTTGGTTTACTTGGGCACGCTGCAATACCTTACTTTGGGCATCTAGGTAGATCCCAGTATCGTGGATGGCATAGCAACCTGGGCGGATGATCGCCAAGTAATCGGTTAGGTGTGCCAAGCACTCTGCCACCACATCATACCAAGCCGATCCCGCGCCAGTGATGATTGGCTGTCCTGTGATCAGTCCATCTGATGCAAGGCTTTCGACAGAGCTTAGTGCCTGGTTTAAGAAGGTGCGAATGTCTTGCTCGGCATTGTCACCATGAATCACACCCTCATACACCTCAATACCCGCTAGCGAAAGCGCAGGCGTATCTTGGATGGTTTGCGCAAGCTCTAGAACTTCTTGAGGAGAACGACAACCACAACGACCACCCGGAACACCAAACTCAATCAGCACTTTTAGCGTTTGTTTTTTGTTGGCGAAATATTGGTTGAGTTGTTGCACGTTGACTGATGAATCCACACAACAATAGAAATCAACGTCGAACTCACTAATAAGTTGTTCGATGATCGCCATGTTGGTTTTACCTACCAATTGGTTAGCCATGATGATTCTTTTTGCGCCTGCCATTGCTGCAATTTCTGCTTGTGCAGGTGTTGCAACGGTAATTCCCCAAGCGCCATTTTCTAGCTGTTGGCGAAAGAAATCAGGCGTCATCGATGTTTTGCCGTGTGGCGACAATTTAACCTGATGATGATCGGCGAATGATTGCATCCAATTCAGATTATTGGTCAACGCTGATTGCTTGATAATTGCTACCGGAAGCGAAATGTCTTCATCGACCAGTCGATAAACGCCGTTCTCAGTTTGTGATACTGCTCTCCCTTTTTGGCCTCTTTCAGTCAAGACGAAACAATCTTTTTGATACTTTATAACATCGTTTTGTGCAGGGTTATGTTTCATTGCTGATTCCTAACATGATTTAAGTGTTTGTTATTTAATATTTAAATCTATCTTGTGTTTGTTTTGTGATAGAAACTATCACACAAATTAAAATATTATGTGTGTTTTGTCACTGAAAATAATCGGCTGGATTTCTAATATAGCTCCATCAACAGAGTGGATTGAGAGAGTGAGAAATGTTGTTCGATACGATAATTAAAAATGTAGAGGTGTTCGATGGCACCGGCGAACAATCGTTTTGTGCCGATGTAGCAATCCGAGATGGAAAAATCACCGAAATTGGCAAAATCGATCATGAAGATTGCAGCCAGTTGGTTGAGGGAGCAGGCTTAGCATTGGCTCCTGGATTCATCGATGTACACACACACGACGATACCAATGTTATTCGTTACCCAGACTGCCTACCAAAGATCAGCCAAGGTGTGACAACCGTGATTGTTGGTAACTGCGGCATCAGTGCATCACCTACAGTTTTGGCTGGCGACCCACCAGACCCAATGAACCTTTTAGGCGCGCAGGCTGATTTCAAATACCCAACCTTTGCCGCGTATGCACAAGCAGTGGAGCAAGCGCAACCAGCGGTGAACGTTGCAGCGTTAGTTGGCCACACCACACTGCGTAACCAAGTGATGGACGACCTACAACGCACCGCAAGCGAAGAAGAAATTGCAGCAATGCAAAGCAACCTTGATTTAGCAATGGAGCAGGGCGCATTAGGCTTGAGTTCTGGTTTGGCTTACGCAAGTGCGAAGCAAGCCAACGCGAATGAGGTGATGCAGTTAGCCAAAGTGCTGTCTAGCCATGGCGGCATCTATACCACGCATATGCGTACTGAATTCGAAGAGATCTTAAGCGCGATGGAAGAGGCGTTTGAGACAGGCCAATACGCGAAAGTACCGGTTGTTATCTCTCACCTTAAATGTGCAGGTGCAGGCAACTGGGGCAGAACTGTTGAAGTACTTGATTTGATGGATAAGGTTTCAGAGCACCAAGATGTGTCTTGCGACTGTTACCCATATTCAGCGAGCTCTTCGACATTAGACTTGAAACAGGTGACGGACGATTTCGATATCTTCATTACTTGGTCTGAAGCAAAACCAGAACATGCAGGCAAAACACTAAAGCAGATTGCTGATGAGATGAACTTACCCCTGATGGAGGCAGCAAAAGCGCTTCAACCAGCGGGTGCGGTTTATCACTGTATGGATGAGAACGACGTAAAGCGCGTTTTGAAATACAAGTTGACCATGGTTGGTTCCGATGGGTTGCCGAATGACCCGCACCCGCACCCAAGATTGTGGGGCACCTTCCCGAAAGTGTTAGGCCATTACTGCCGAGATGAAAAACTGTTCGCATTGCCTGAAGCGATTCACAAAATGACTGGTATGTCAGCAGAGCGCTACAACTTAGCGGGTCGAGGTGAAATTCGCCAAGGTGCATTTGCCGATTTAGTTTTATTTGATCCAAAGAATATTAAAGACACCGCAACATTTGAAAATCCTATTTCAGTTGCAGAAGGAATTGAGAGTGTCTTTGTTAATGGTGAGTTAACTTACCAAAAAGGAATTGTACAAAATAATCGTTCGGGCGTTTTTATTTATCGTAATTAACGAATTTAAAGAACTGAAATTATTTTATTTAAATTAAATTTATTGGAATAACCAATATTATATATTTTACATCTGGAGTTAAAAAATGACTATTAAACGTTACGGTGTTGAAGGTGGTACAGGTACAGGTGGACAACATTTACCATTTGCACGAGCAACGGAAGCGGGTGGTTTCCTATATGTTTCTGGCCAGACACCAATGACTGACGGTGAAGTGGTTGAAGGCGGTATTGTTGACCAGTCTCGCCTAGCGATTCAAAACTGTGTCGATATCATGACTGAAGCGGGCTACGGCCTAGAAGACGTAGTACACGTAAAGGTTGTACTGACAGATTCTCGTTACTTCCAATCTTTTAATAAGGTATTCAAAGAGTTCTTTGGTGCTAATCCACCGGCACGTATCTGCATGGTTTGCGACCTAGTTGTAGACGTGAAAGTTGAAGTAGATGTGACTTGCTACCGCGCTGATCGCGTTTAGTTATAACCTAATCACAATAACCTACTTAGAGAGTATTAGGGCGTAGTCATCCCTGTTATTATTCCTTAATACTCTCACCCTACATTTATAAAAATTACTTTAATTAAAATATACAAAATGAACAAAGTAATTATATGAAATATAAAATGAATGAATCATAAATAAAAGTTCAGGAATGAGCTTAATATTTCACTGAGAGGTGTCAAATGAACAGCACTCTTTTTCTTACAGGCTTCGGCGTGTACGTATGTTTTTTAATTTGGTTAGGCTGGTTTGTCTCGCGTAATCAAAAATCTGGCGAAGATTTCTTATTAGGCGGCCGTGGCCTGCCACTATTTTTAGTACTTGGTACAACAGTCGCGACGATGGTCGGTACGGGTTCAAGTATGGGTGCGGTTGGCTTCGGCTACGCAAATGGCTGGGCTGGTGCTCTGTACGGAATTGGCGGTGCTGTTGGCATCCTATTGCTTGCGTTATGGTTTGCTCCGGTTCGTAAGCTGAACTTCATGACAATGAGTGAAGAGCTGGCGTATTACGTGGGGGCTAACCGAATAGTGAAAAACGTGGTTGGCCTACTTATCTTCATCGCGTCAATTGGTTGGTTAGGTGCGCACATTCTAGGTGGCGGTATGTACCTAGCGTGGATTGCTGACATTGACCTTAACCTTGCGAAGATCATTATTGCTGCGGCATTCACTATCTACGTGGTGATCGGTGGTTACACAGCGGTTGTATGGACCGATACCATTCAAGCTATCATCCTTTTTGCTGGCTTCATCTTGATGGCGGTGATGTCTGTGAACCACATTGGTGGCATGGATAACCTTTACGCTGCGATGGACCCTGCTGCTACGAGCTTTTTAGCAATCGATAAACTAGGCATTCTGCCCGCTGTTTCTCTGGCTGTGGTTATCGGTGTTGGTGTACTGGCGACGCCTTCATTCCGCCAACGCATATACTCTGGTAAAGACGTTTCAACTATCCGTCGTTCATTCGTGGCGTCTGGTGTGTTGTACCTTTTCTTCTCTATCATTCCAGCAATCATTGGTATGGCAGCGCACGCTATTGACCCAACGCTGGATAACCCGAACTTCTCGTTCCCTTACATTGCAGCGACGGTACTTCCAGTTGGCGTTGGCATGATTGTTCTTATCGCTGGCCTATCTGCAACTATGTCGAGCGCAAGCTCAGATGCGATTGCTGGTGTATCTATTCTACTGCGTGACGTGTACGTGATGTTCACAGGCCGCGTACCAAACAAAGAATCAATGATGAACTACTCTCGTTTAGCTTTGGTTGTGGTGATTGGTTTTGCACTGCTATTCGCACTGACGTCAAACGACATCATTGGCTACATCACTAAGATGATTTCAACGGTTATGTCGGGCATGTTCGTGTGCGGTATGTTGGGTAAATTCTGGAAACGCTACAACTGGCAAGGTGCTCTTGCAACGCTAGCGGGTGCTTCTGTGGCTTCATTTGTAGTAATGCTAAACGCTGACTACACAGCATTCTGGGGCAACCCTGTTATCCCATCATGCTTGTTCGCTCTAGCTGCAGGTGTGGCAGTGAGCCTAGTGACTCCGGCTAACCAAGTAACACCAGAAATGGCAAAAGCGATTCTTGATGACGAGCGTGCCCTGATGGAGATGGAAATGTCTGATACTGGCGTACTTGAAGAAGAAGCAGCACCTCAACGTCCTGCAAATCAAACAAGCTAAACCTAGCCTCCACAACTGGTTTGCTTAATTCAGGCCCTGCTTAGTGGCAGGGCCTTTTCCCCATATATATATCTATTTTAGGATCGGCTATGCCTGCATCTTCTAACTTCAATATCGCTTTCTTTGGCGAATGTATGGTCGAAATCAGCGGCTCCCCATTAACCAAAAAGTTTGGCGGTGACACGCTAAATACCGCGCTTTACCTTTCTCGCTTAACTCAAAATAAAAACCTATTAGTGCATTACGCAACAGGTCTTGGTGGCGATGAACTGTCTCAAAATATGATTGATAGCTGGCAGTTAGAAGGTATTCAAACCAATTTCGTAGAGCGCATTGCGAATAAGCTTCCTGGTCTCTACATGGTCGAAACCGATGAGACTGGTGAACGACACTTTCACTACTGGCGCAACGACGCGGCAGTTAAATCTTACTTCCGAACCGGTGATCTGAATAAGCTTGAAATCGCGCTGACAGAGAAACAAGTCGATGCGGTTTACATCAGCGGTATCAGCATCGCGATTTTAGATGACACCTCACGTGAACGCCTGTTGAAAGCCATTGGCGTGTTCTCAAACCAAGGCGGTAAGGTGATTTTTGACAACAACTATCGCCCGCAACTTTGGACGACTGAACAAGCACAATATTGGTATGCCAAGTTACTGCCATTGGTAGACATCGCGTTGATTACTGAAGACGACGACTTGCTGGTTTGGGGTAACTCCGAGAGCGTTCAACAGCGTTGCCTTCGCTTGGGTTGCCAAGAGATCGTTATCAAGCGTGGTTGCGAGCCATGCAAAATCGTTCAGGTAGAAAGCGGCAAGGTAGTAGAAAGCTACGTATCAGCGACAGCTGTTGCGAACGTTGTTGATACCTGTGCTGCCGGTGACTCCTTTGCGGCGGGCTACTTAGCAGCACGCTTAACGGGTGAAAGTGCACCAGAAGCAGCAGCGCTGGGTCATCAGTTAGCTTCTACCGTTATTCAATATTCAGGCGCGATCATCCCGGTAAGCGCCATGAATCACTTAATTAAAAAATAGAAAAATAAAGCGAACTTATTATGTCTCAAGAAATGATCAACACACTTAAGCAATTCAAAGTTATCCCTGTTATCCAAATCAACAAGGTGGAACATGCGATTCCACTAGCAAAAGTGTTAGTAGAAAACGGCCTGCCAGTGGCAGAAGTGACGTTCCGTACTGAAGCGGCAGCAGATTCAATTCGTGCGATGCGTGATGCTTACCCAGAGATGTGCATCGGTGCTGGCACAGTATTGACACCAGAGCAGATCGCCCTTGCAAAAGAAGCGGGCAGTGAGTTTATCGTTGCACCTGGCCTGAACCCAAACACGGTTAAGCGCTGTCAAGATATCGGTATGCCAATCGTTCCCGGCGTAAATAACCCAAGCCAAGTAGAGCAAGCGCTTGAACTTGGTCTTAACTTCTTGAAATTCTTCCCAGCAGAAGCGTCTGGCGGCATCAATATGGTGAAATCTTTGCTAGCGCCTTACGTTGATGTGTCGCTAATGCCAACGGGCGGTATCGGCAAACACAACGTCAATGACTACTTAGCCGTTGATCGCGTGGTGTGCTGTGGTGGCACGTGGATGGTTTCTCCAAAGATGATCGAGAACGAACAGTGGGATGAGATTGCCGTCTTGGTTCGTGAAGCCGTTGAGCTAGTTAGCTAGTCATAAGTTTGTGAGCTCATTCGTTTTTAAACAGGCATTAGGCTTTTGAGCTCACGATAAACAACAGCAGTGGCTGATGGTTCTGTTTTGTGAATCGCCTCCGATAAACCAAACAGAACCGCTCTTATATAGGAAAATTAATAATGAAAAAAACTATATTGTCTCTATTGATTTCAGGTTCAGTAGTATCCCCAATGGCGTTAGCAATGGCTCCGAATACCGATCTTAATTTAATGCCGTACCCACAAACGGTTGAACTACAAGCAGGGCAAGTAAAGGTCGACGGTAACTTCAAGGTTTACATCAAAGGCTTTAATTCTGATCGTGTTGAGTATACGGCGAAACGCTTTGTCGACCGTTTGGTACGCCAAACTGGTATCCCGATTCTGAATTGGCAGGTTGATAGCGCAGACCAAGCAAACCTGATCATTGATATTGACGCGGCACCAAAGTCTGAAATTCAGAATATC
The DNA here is from genome assembly GCF_013114585.1 of Vibrio sp. 99K-1. Classification (NCBI taxonomy): domain Bacteria; kingdom Pseudomonadati; phylum Pseudomonadota; class Gammaproteobacteria; order Vibrionales; family Vibrionaceae; genus Vibrio; species Vibrio sp. 99K-1. The sequence continues at coordinate 124,083 of NZ_VTXF01000004.1, read as the reverse complement.
GACTCTGAAGAGTCTTATAAGATTACCACTCAGGGTGAACAAATCACGTTGAGCGCACCAAGCCCTTACGGCGCTATTCACGGTATCGAAACCCTTTTACAACTGGTTGAAACGACAGCGACTGGCTACCATATTCCTGCCGTTACAATCGTCGATGAACCTCGCTTCCGCTGGCGTGGTGTTTCCTACGATACTTCTCGTCACTTTATTGAATTTGATGTGTTGATTCGTCAGCTAGATGCGATGGCTTCTGCGAAAATGAACGTGTTCCATTGGCACTTCTGGGACGACCAAGGTATCCGCATTCAAACGGAATCTTGGCCGCGTCTATGGTCAGAAACCACCGACGGTGATTACTACACCAAAGACCAAGTTCGCTACCTAGTTGAGTACGCTCGTAACCTTGGTATTCGTGTGATTCCAGAAGTCTCCCTGCCGGGGCACTCTTCTGCTGTAGCGCACGCTTACCCACGCTTGATGTCGGGTGGCGAAGGTCAAAGCTATGACCAAGAGCGTGGCTGGGGTGTGTTTGAGCCATTGATGGACCCTCTAAACCCAGAGCTTTATGAAATGCTGGGTGATGTGTTTGATGAAGTGACCGAGTTGTTCCCAGATGAGTACTTCCACATTGGTGGCGATGAGCCGAATTACTCTCAATGGATCAATAGCGAAAAGCATCAGAAATTCATCACAGAGAACGGCATTGATGGCGAGCGCGGTTTGCAGTCTTACCTCAACGTAAAAGTTGAGAAGATGCTGGAAGAGCGCGGTAAGAAGATGACGGGTTGGGATGAGATTTGGCATAAAGATCTACCAACTTCTATTGTGATTCAAAGCTGGCAAGGTCATGACAGTATCGGTCGTGCGGCGAAAGAGGGTTACCCAGGTATCCTGTCTACCGGCTATTACCTAGACCAGCCTCAGCCTACGAGTTACCACTATCGCAATGACCCAATGCCAACCGGTATTACGGTTGATGATAAGCTTCATAGTGGCGAGAAGTTCGTGACGTATCAATGGGAGAAGCCACGCTCAAAAGGCGGCCCGCGTAAGGGAACGCTGACCATCATTGAAGCGAAAGACGGTACGTTCCGCGCGTTCAGTGATTACAACGGCAAGTCTCGTGAAGAGATCTACATCCTTGATTATGTGCCGGGCAAAACCTTTGTCGGCCACTTCGATAACTTCATGTCTTACACTGAGTTCAACCTGAACCTAAATCCAAATGGATTCTCAGAGGGCAGCTACCAATTGATTGGTAACGTGCGCTGGCCAACCACAGGTGAAGTGATTGCGAGTAGCGATATTGAAGGTAGTGTCATCCCTGAGCCTAATGGTGGTTACCCTGCTGAGCTTACCGACAAAGAAAAAGAGTTGATTCTGGGTGGTGAGATTACGATATGGCTTGAGAACAAAGACAGCCTCACGGTAGAAAACTACTTATGGCCTCGTAGCTACGCTATTGCAGAACGTTTCTGGTCGGATGCTGAACTGACCGATGAGCGCAGCATGTACAAGCGCATGAAAGCGATGGATACATGGTCGGAAATCTCAGTAGGTCTGCGTCACCACGCGGATGCAGACATGTTGCTAAAGCGTATTGCCAGAGGTCAAGATATCCAAGATCTTCGTATCCTTTCAAAGTACACCGAGCCAGCACAATACTATGCTCGCAACTGGGAGAAGTGGAACTCTACTGAGCCTAAAGGCACTTTGTACAGTCAATACGAGCGCTTAAATCGCTTTGTTGATGCGCTGCCAGTAGAAAGCTACGCAGTGTATGAGATGCAAGATTTGGTGAACGAAGTCGCGACAGGTAATCAACAGGCATTGGAGCAACTTTCAGATCATTATCAGCAAGCAAAATCGGCTGCACTAATGGCGGAAACTATCTTTGCTGCCAATGTCTCTTCGGTAGACACTGTGGTGGTGGCAGAGAAAACGGTCGAAGTTGCAGACTTGGCGTTAACCTTGATTGCTAAAGCGAAAGCGGGTGAGCAAGTTCGAGAAGCAGACGCGAATGCCTACCAAGCTATCCTATCTGATGCTGCGAAGATCTACGATGAATCGATCATTGCGATTGTTCGTCCAACGGAGTTACTGCTTAAGCAGTTGAGTAAGTAAGCATGAGATAACAAGTCGCACGCCAATAAACTCTTCAAACCGCCTTCTATGGGCGGTTTTTTGTTCCTGAATTCAAATAGAGTATGTGTCTAAAACATGATGTAAGCAACTACTCACTATCGGCACTCTTAAGCGTTAGCGTGAAGGTCATTCCTTGTTCTGGGTTGTTCTTGGCAATCAAATAGCCTTGCATATCGCGTACATTGTTGGCGGTGATGGCGAGCCCGAGTCCGAGGCCTTCACCCATTTTTTTGTTGGTGTGGAAGGGTTCGAAAATGGTTTCTAGTTGGTCTTCGGATACGCCACAACCGTTATCTTGAACCTTGATGATGACACGCTCTTGCTCGGTATGAGCACTGATAACAATGGTCGCTGGTTTCTGGTTTTGTGTAGCATCGATGGCATTGCTTAAGAGATTCCCAAGTACTTGTCTAAGTCGCGCTTCTTCTCCCATCACCATTGAAATATTAGAGGCGACACGAACACGAATATCGATACGTTCTAACTCGGCTTGGTGAATGCGTAGGGTTTCTTGAAGTGCGTCTGTCAGTGACACCGGATAAGGTTTTTCCAATCTTTGAAAGGCGAAGGACTTCAGCTGGCTGGTCATGTTGGCCATTCTGTCGATGAGACTCATCACCAGGTCCATGTTCGCTTTCAACATCTTAGTCTCGCCTCTTTCCATCAGTAACTGGTTACTTGAAAGCAGGGTTTTTAGGCCAGTAAGCGGTTGATTGAGCTCATGAGTAATCGCACTCGACATACGGCCCAATGCGGCTAGCTTGCTTGATTCGACTAACTCTTGCTGCGCATCTTTTAGATCTTGAGTTCGCTCTTCGACGCGCAGTTGAAGTGTTTTATTGGCTTCCTGTACCGCGATCTCTGCTTTCTTACGTTTACTGATATCAATCACAGTACACAGGTAATAGGTTGTGGCATGCCAAGGAAAAGGACTAATGGAGAACAACACCGGGAAGTAGCTGCCGTCGCTGCGTCTTGCCATAGTTTCTACGCTGGTGATCTCGGCCAGCTCTTGGTGTTGCTCTAGATTTCTTAATAGCTGTAGCGTAGTTGAGTTCGGGTTACCGGCTTCAAAAAGTTGCCACACTTTTATATTGCTGATCATCGAATCGGATAGGCAGAAGTAGTTTTTCGCCATCAGATTAATGTCGTGGATGTGACCGTGTTTATCGATCAGCACAAGTCCTACGTGTGTCTTGTTGATCATTCCAGACAATCGTTTTTCAGACTCTTCAATCAGCTTTTGGATTCGTAGGTTGCTGAGTTTTTTCTGGCGTCTTTGGTAGAGAATTATCAGCAATAGCATGATGAAAAGACAGCCCACCGCGACGCTCCAACTTATCCAATTAGTGGTTTGATAGAGGCTAGTTAAGGGGGTGAGGTAGGTTAAACGCCAATTAAGATCATCTAATTTGATTGACTGAATTAGGTAATCCTTGCCTTGCAGTCGCCAAACGCGAATATGGGTTTGGTCGTATAATTCGCGTTTGGTGGCAGTAGGCTGAGAATTGAAGGTGTCGTTAAACCAATCCGCACTGAGCTTGTGGTCGCTTGAGAGAAAAAATTGTTCGCGAGGATTCTGAAACAGGACTGCTTCTCCATCGGCAAACCATTGATCGGTCAGCAGTGATAGGTCTATTTGAACCGCAACAATGCCAACCACATCAGAGGCTCGATAAACTGGCGCGGCAATAAAGTAGTCTGGGGTGACGCCTTTGTTTTTGGTCACCACCGAAATCGCCCCTCCTTGCTGGTGGATCTTAGACACAATCGTGTTGGCGTTCTTTTTACTCAGCTTGCTCCTCTCAACACTAGAAACCAGTAAATCGCCCGTATCGGAGAGTAAATACCAGCCTTTGGTATTCGCCGCTTTGTCCAATTGAATGAGCTGCTTTTTGATGCGTTTTTCAAGGCGGTCTTCACCATCGATAAAGCGAACCGTAGTTTCGTCGTTGGTGACTAGGTAGGGCAGATAATAGAAACGTTTTAGGGTTCGCCTTGCTTCAGCGATGTAGCCAAGGAAGCGCTGCTCAGCATAACGTTGCGCTTGTTCAAGTTTCCACTGGCTGATTCCGTTTTTGGTCGTGACCTGCACTAAGCCAATAATTAAACAGGCAAATAGAAATAACCAATATCGATTTTTATTCATTATTCTTGATTAAATCCCTTTAAATTAGTGGTTTAAGGCTGTGTTGTGTTTGCTTTTTGAGCAGGTGGTGAATGAAACAAGTTGAAGCTAACAAACATCATAAAACTGTTAAAGAGGTGTTACTCAAAGTGGGAGCTAGCTCCTTTTCGTCTGCTCGGTTTTTGAATACCGTGGGCGGCATATTTGGTTCAAGTGTTAGGAACAGACCATGCAACGTATAGCTTTGATTGAAGATGATGCGATTGTGCGTCAAGCAACCAGCCAATGGTTACAGTTAGCCGGCTTTGATGTCACTGCGTTTGAGGTTGGGCAAGATGCGTTAAGTGCAGTAAAACAAGGCGATTTTCACACCATCATTAGTGATGTGCGTTTGCCCGATATAGATGGGGTAGAGCTGCTTGGACGTTTTAAAAGTTTGGTGCCAGAAGTCCCTGTTATTTTGATCACCGGGCATGGTGATGTTGATATGGCGGTAAAGGCTTTACATCAAGGCGCCTATGATTTCATCGAGAAGCCATTTGATCCTGAACGCCTTTCCCAAACTGTCTCTGAAGCGGTCGAGAAGTATCAAAGCAGCCAAGACAGAGTTAACCGCCAAAGCTACTTAAATAACCTAAAAGGCATTGAGCAGGTTCTGATTGGTCGCAGCAAGGTGATGTGCGAGCTGCGCGAACAGATACAGAAGGTGGCTTCTATAGATACTAATGTGATCATCTACGGTGAAACTGGCTGTGGCAAAGAGTTGGTCGCTTCTTGCTTGCATGAGTTTAGTGAGCGTAAAAGATCCCCTTTTGTGCCGCTCAATTGTGGTGCCATTCCAGAGAACTTGTTTGAAAGCGAACTATTTGGACATGAGGCTGGAGCGTTTACCGGAGCGGCTAAACGACGCATTGGTAAGCTTGAATTTGCTGATAAAGGCACGGTTTTCCTTGATGAAATCGAGAGCATGCCGTTGTCTATGCAGGTCAAAGTGTTACGCACCTTACAAGATAATGTGGTTGAACGCGTGGGTGGCAACCAGCAGCAACATGTTGATTTGAGGGTAGTATCTGCCTCGAAATGTGACTTGTTGAATCACCCAGACTTTCGCCAAGATCTGTTCTATCGCTTGAACGTTGCCCAGCTGCACTTGCCACCGCTTAGTGAGCGTGAAGATGACGCTTTGATCCTTTTTGAACACTTTACCCAAGAAGCGAATAGCGAAACTCGAGTGGCCAGTGAAGCCGATCGCCATGCACTATTGTCGTATTCGTGGCCGGGCAATGTACGTGAACTGCGCAATGTTGCGATTCGTTTTGCGCTGGATGAAAGTTTAACGGTGGGAGACATATTGGCGTGTCGTCCTAACTCAGTAACGGAATCTGCGACAGCGGGTATTCCGCTGGCGGTTCAGGTGCAGAGCTTTGAGCGAAAAGTCATTCATGATGCGTTGGTGCGTTATCAAGGGCGCATTAATGACGTGATGCAAGATTTGGATTTACCTCGTCGAACACTGAACCAAAAAATGGTGCGCTATGGGCTGAATCGAAGTGATTATGTCGATTCTTAGTGATCAATCTGACTGTAATGCTTATTGAAGATTAGTAAGCAATAAATGGCTCACTCTGTATTTGTGATTTTATGAATACCGGTCACATTTGATAACTAAAGTGTGATGTGACTGGCTTTATATAGATGTTAATGCCCATTTTGAATGAGCAAAAAATGGCTCATGATATCTGCATCGAATAAGCAATAATCCGCCTATTATTATTGTTATTTTTATTTAAATTTAATTAAATCAATAACTTAATTTTTGGCATTGTGCTTGCTACCTAGCAGTTGTTGTTAACAAAACTATAACGTGAATAACTCTACATGGAGAGTAACAATGAAATACAACAAGCTAGTTAAAACTTTAGCAATCGCAATGGCATCTATTGGCCTTATCAGCAACGCCTCCGCTCAAGAAGAGCGCAGCTACATCTTAGCAACAGCTTCAACTGGGGGGACTTACTACCCAGTAGGCGTAGCGTTGGCGACATTGAGTAAAGTTAAGCTTGCGCCGAAGCAGCACTTTTCTTTGGCGGCTATCAGCTCTGCCGGGTCGGGTGAGAACGTCAAACTATTGAATGAGAACGAAGCCCAGTTTGCTATCTTGCAAGGTTTGTACGGTGCATGGGCTTGGCAAGGTTTAGGGCCATACGAGAAGTCGGGCAGTCAAACCCAACTGCGTTCAGTCTCTATGCTGTGGCAAAACGTAGAGCACTTTATTGTTCGGTCAGACTTGACTGAAACAGGCACCATGAGCGATTTAGAAAACCTCAACGGCAAGAAGTTTTCGATTGGTAAGAAAAACTCAGGTACAGAAAATTCAGGTCGTCAGATCATGCAGGGCCTGTCGGTGAACCCAGAACAATTTAAACTTGCCTTTATGGGTTACGGCGGTAGCGCGAGCGCATTACAAAACGGCACCATTGACGGCATGAACACCCCAGCGGGTGTGCCTGTGGGCGCGGTAACTCAAGCGTTTGCAGCGCTGGGTGAAGACATTCAAATTCTGTCGTTTACCGATGAACAGATCAAACAAGCGAATGGCGATTACAACATCTGGACCAAGTACGAGATCCCTGCCAACACCTACCCAGGTGTTGATAAGCCGATCACCACAATCGCTCAACCTAACTTCCTAGCGGTTCGTGAAGATATCTCAGAAGAAGATGTCTACCAGCTAACCAAAGCTATCTATGAAAACCTACCTTTCCTACAAGGTATCCACAAAGCAACTAAAGCCATGGCGCTTGAGAAAGGGATTGCAGGCCTTCCTGTTCCACTTCACCCGGGCGCAGCACGTTATTACAAAGAAGTGGGCATCGAGCTTCCTTCTGAGCTGATCGTCAACTAATGGCTTTCGTCGGCTAACTGTTTTAGTCGATCCACCATCTTTAATTGCTTAACCGCTAGGTGCACGTTCAGGTTGTGAATGGGTTCGTGCACCTGCTTATTTTATGGATTTTCTCTGCGCATTTTGTTGTGGAGAGCAGGAGTTTTCTATGAGCGATTCGCTGCAGCAGGAACTGAAAAAATTTGAATTGCCGACCCGAACGGATTTTCCTTGGGTGGGTAAAGCGATAACAACTATGGGAGTGATCCTCTCCCTATTACACATTTGGTTTAATACTTTATCTACCTTGCCTGAGCTTTGGATTTCAGCGACTCACTTTGCTGGTTTCGCGATCATTTGTGCGCTTTGGTATCCCGCTCATATCTCGCTGAAAAAGAGCAAGGTGGCTCTTGCTGTCGATATCGGGATTGCATTGGCAGCATTGGCTTGCCTTATCTATATCCCCTTTGCAGAGGATGCCCTTTATGAACGAGGCGTGAAGTTCATCGCCAGTGACTGGTTCTTCTCTATCTTGGCGATTACCATCGTTATTGAGCTGATTCGTCGTACCATGGGTTGGTTTATTCCAGTACTCATTCTAGTGTGTTTGAGCTACGTGGTGCTTTGGGGGCAATGGACCAGTGGCATCTTCCACTTTCCTGGTTTGAGCCTTGAGACACTGCTTTACCGAAGCTTTTATTCATCGGAAGGGATGTTCGGTTCTATCTCTAGAATCAGCTGGACCTTCGTGTTCATGTTTATCCTATTTGGTGCTTTTTTAGTACGCTCGGGGGTTGGTGATTACATTATTGATGTGTCTCGCGCTGCGGCGGGCAAAGTGATTGGTGGCCCAGGCTTTATTGCGGTGATTGGTTCTGGTTTGATGGGCTCGGTGTCTGGTTCTAGCGTAGCCAATACGGTGTCGACGGGCGTTATCAGTATTCCTCTGATGCAAAAAGCGGGTTTCCCTTCACGCTTTGCTGCTGGTGTGGAAGCGGCTGCATCGACGGGCGGTCAGTTGATGCCACCAGTGATGGGTGCAGGTGCTTTTATCATGGCGTCTTACACACAGATCCCTTATGTCGACATCATTGCGGTTTCTTTCTTGCCAGCGCTTATCTACTTCTTATCGGTGGCGTTTTTCGTGCGTATTGAAGCGAAGCGTAGCGGTGTACAAAAAGTCTCTTCGGGTTGTGAGCCTCTATTAAAAGTACTCTTGTCCGGTTGGCATAACCTTATCCCACTGGCTGTTCTGGTGACTCTGTTGGTACAAGGCTTTACGCCAACATACGCTGCGGGTATCTCAATCATCTCAGTCGTTGTCGCTTCGTGGTTCTCTAAAAATCATAAAATGGGACCAAAGGCGATCATCGAAGCGCTTTCTCAAGGCGCAAAAAATATGGCGACCACTGCGGTATTGTTAGTGGGCATTGGCCTCGTTATCAACGTGATCAGCACCACGGGCATTGGTAACACCTTCTCATTGATGATCAACAGCTGGGCCAATGGCGACTTGTTGGTGATGATAGCCTTAATCGCACTGGCATCTTTGATTCTCGGTATGGGCCTGCCAGTAACCGCGGCTTACATTGTGTTGGGTACTCTGTCCGCTCCAGCCTTGTACAAGTTGATTGCTGAAAGTCAGTTGCTTGACCTGTTGGTTTCGGGTCAGTTACCTGAACAGGCGAAAGCGATTTTCATGTTGGCAGCGCCAGAAAAACTGGAACTACTGAATGCGCCAATGGCTCTTGAAACAGCCAAAGAGCTAATAGCGTTAGTGCCGGCTGATTTTGTGGAAACGCTGCTTGAGCAAAGCTTAGGCTTGGAAGCGATCAGCCTTGCTCTGCTCTCTGCACACTTGATTATTTTCTGGCTATCGCAAGACAGCAACGTGACGCCACCGGTTTGTTTAACCGCATTTGCAGCCGCGACCATTGCTAAAACGCCGCCAATGAGAACGGGCTTAATGGCATGGAAGATCGCTAAAGGCCTGTACTTGGTGCCACTACTTATCGCTTACACCAACTTGGTAAGTTGGGATGTGACCTCGGTTTTAGTGACTGGCGGCTTTGCTATTATTGGCACTTATGCGTTTGTTGCAGCGATTGAGGGTTACTTAGAGAGTGAAATCAATCTTGTGCTACGCGCGGTATTGATTGCCTTAGGTGTGGCTTTGGTTTGGCCTGATGTGTCAATCGTGATTCGCTTGGTAGGTGTGGCACTGTTTGTTGCTATCTTCATCTACAGCGGTCGTAAGTACGATATCAATCAAGTGAAAAAGCAGTCGGATGAAGAGCAAAAGTCTTTGTCTCAAACCGAGCCTGACACTGTCGCTTCTTCCCTATAATTTAAAGGACTGAATGTAGGAACATTATGAACTCAATATACGACTATATTATCGTTGGTGGTGGCATTGTTGGCGTGTCGACGGCATGGCAACTGCAACAAGCTCACCCTGATAAAAGTATCCTTTTAGTCGAAAAGGAGCGTGGCTTTGCGCAGCATCAAACGGGTCACAACAGTGGCGTGATTCACGCTGGTGTTTACTATGCTCCGGGTAGTTTAAAGGCGGATTTTTGTAAGCGTGGCGTTGAGCGCACTATCGCCTTTTGTCGCCAACATGATATCCCCGTTGAAAACTGCGGTAAGTTGTTGGTCGCGACCAACGAACAAGAAGTCGAGCGCATGAACGCGCTCTATCAGCGTTGTCACCATAACGATATTGATGTCGATTTGTTGGACCAAGCGCAGCTCAAACTGGCCGAGCCAAACATCACGGGCTTGGGCGCGATTTATGTCAAAACCACCAGTATCGTCGACTACAAAAAAGTCACCGAAGTGATGGCTCAAGAGTTTGTGGAGGCTGGTGGTAAGCTCAGCTTAGGGACTGAAGTTATCTTGGCGGATGAGCAAGATGACGAGGTGCAATTGACCTGTAAAGTGGACGGGCAGACCTTGCAACTCAACAGTCGATTCTTGATCACTTGTTCGGGTTTGATGGCTGATAGAATGACCAAGATGCTTGGTATTGAAACCGACTTCCAAATCGTCCCTTATCGCGGTGAATACTATCAGCTTGATCCTAAACATAACCAAGTGGTGAACCACCTGATCTATCCGATCCCTGACCCTGAACTGCCTTTCCTCGGCGTCCATTTAACACGCATGATTGATGGCTCGGTAACGGTAGGACCTAACGCGGTTCAAGGGTGGAAGCGAGAAGGTTACGGTAAGCTTAATTTTAGCGTTAAGGATACTTTGCAGATGCTGAGCTTTACTGGTTTTTGGAAGGTGACGGCTAAGCACCTAAAAACCGGTTTGGTTGAGTTTAAAAACTCGTGGTGGAAGCCGGGATATCTAAAGTTGGTTAATAAGTACTGCCCAAGTATCACTGTGTCTGACTTCAAGCCATACCCTGCAGGTATTCGTGCTCAAGCGGTACTCAAAGATGGTACCTTGGTTCATGACTTCCTGTTTGCGGAGAGCCCAAGAAGCTTGCATGTGTGCAATGCACCATCGCCAGCAGCGACCTCAGCGATGCCTATTGGCGAATACATTTGTGGCAAGATAATGCGTAAAACAGCCAGTTAAATCGCCCTAGCCTCAGCAATAAAAAAGACCATCTTGATGATGGTCTTTTTTTATCAGCCGCTTACTAAATAGCAAGCACGCTACACTATAGGCAATAGAGTGAGCTACGGCTGCGAACTGCTACCTCTTCACCGCTGTAACTGTCATAGATGTGGATATCAGGCTCCGCTTTTAGGTATCGAGCAGGGTTCTTTACTTCTCGCATCTTGATGTAGTTTTTGTTTGGTGAGACTCGCTCAATCGCTTCGACTCGAAAGTAGGTGTTTGGCTTCGCGAGTATTTCTGCTTCATCTGGTTTGAACGTATACGCGTTAATGGCGCGACCTGCCGACTTGAGTTCAATTTTGAATTGAGCAGCAGAAGCACCTTCATAAACACCGGCTGAAGAAAAGTTCTTGGCGACACTTGGTAGAGTCGATGTCGACAAAAATGCTTTCTCATGCAGAATATCACCCACGTTGAGTTTATCGAGTAGGGCGTTCTTGATGGATGAGCCACGATAAACCGTACCTTTGTAGTTAGGCAGTTTATTCATGACATTTCGCATGTGGAATACGCGTGATTTCAATGTACGGCCAAACATTTCGGATAAGTAACCTTCAGGCTCTCCCGCTCTCATGTATTCATTCACCACATCATGGTCAACTCGGCCGTAATTCTTAATGGCAGAGTACTCTTCACTGATCATCTTTTTTTCAGCTTTTACATGGTGTGTCGTTGCCCAATCCATCAGGTCATCCGCAATTTGTTGTTGCGCCTGATAGGAGAGTGAACGCCCTTTAAACTCTGGAAACTCCTCACTTTGTGCCGAAAAACTTGTCAATAAAGAGAGGCAAAGCCCCCAAATAAATTTTTTCATTGCTTGATCCTTAGCTTATGTACAAACGAGAGAGTGCCAAAATGACGCTTCTACCTCTTCGCCTGAATAGAGGTTATATTTCTGAGTATTTTTGACGGCAGGTGCCTTCACCGTTTCCACGCCGATGTAGGTATGGGTAGAGGTTCGCTCTATCTGGGTGATTCGAAAGTGTGCATTTGGCGCAAACAGAACCTCTGCTTCTTTGCTGTATTCCGAAAGCCCTGCAATGGTGTGACCCCCTTGATTGATCTTGACTTCAAACAGGACTCGCTTGAGCCTTTGCGGGGAGTTGGGATGCACTACCGAAAAGCGCTTAGCGACTTCTGGGAGAGTAGAAGTTGAGGTAAACGCTGGCTCGACCAACACGTCCCCTTCTTCGAGCTTATTAAGTAAAGATTGTTTTACCCAAGTCCCTCTATAGGCGGTCCCTTTGTATTTTGGCAGCTTGTTGAGGGCTGATTTAACCGTGCGAATGTAATGCCTCGCATCTGCTCCCGCGACACCCCATGTTGAGGTGTCAGTCGCCCTTAGGTAGTCATTAGCGGTCTGATAGCCAGAAATTGAAAAGTCTTCCACCGCTTCCTTTTCATTGGCAGTTATGAAGGAGTAGCGCCAACCATTGGAAGCCTTTGACCAGTCTTTGAAGTCTTCTGCTAGCTGGGTCACCTCTTCCTCTGAACGGTTTGGCTGTTTGAGCACATCAAACGGTTGAGAGAAGGCAGTAAAACTCAGACAACAGAGCAGTAATAAAAAATGAGTATTCATAGTGTCCGCCCTTTATTGGTATTGATAGCTGTTAGGGCTTAAATCACATGGAATGCCGAAAGTGTTCTGATTGATGACGGCATACTTCAGAGCCCCAAACATATTGAGCTGTTGGCGAGTGACGGCGTCGTACCATTCTGAGATAGGCGAAATCCAATACAGGTCATCATCAGCCGCAACATCAAGCAGTGCGCTCTTAAGGTATGGGTAGTAAATCATGCAGCTACGGCCCGGTTTATCGGTAAAGTTTTCGTTTGTATTGCTTAACTTATCGAGCTTTTGATTGAGTTCAGACGTTGGGTTAAAGATGGCATCGATGGAGCGCTCAATGCGCGCATCGTAGCTATCAGGGATGATGTCTGAAATCAGGTAGCGCATAAGGTGAGCAGGCAGCATCTCTGAAAACAAAGCGGTGACTTCCCCTTCCCCAGAGGCGTAGTGCCCAGTAGAGATATGCTGAGAATGGATGATCGATGTATAGCGCTGGAATTGGCCCACTTGTGAATGTAGCCACTCAACTCCGTTGCTGTCGGAGACACTGATCGCTTCAGCAAGACGAGTTTTTACGATCCCTTTCGCGAGTTGCAGCGTGTTGCCTTCCAGATGAGCAAGATCCAGTGAGGACGATTTCAGTGCGGAATAAATCAGTGGTGCATTTTTTTGAAGATCAATGCTTCCTGGGTAAGTGAAGCTATAAAATTCGACAGCTCTCTTAGCTTGCCACTCGCTCTCTAGCGCAGCAGTAATCAAGCCACCAAGCTTTTGATAGCGCTTCGAGTGCACATAGGCGCCTTTGCCTGAGTAGTTTGCGTGCCAATTGTTGATGTAATGCAGCGACGCTTGTCGTGAAAGGTTCTCTCTTTGAAGGTAAGACAAGCTCCACCCAGCACATGCGCTACCGCCACCACATTCACCTTCAAGCATTGCGCTTGAGTCCAGTAACCAGTGATAAACCTGTTGTTTGTCGAATTCGGCTTGCTGTTTTAGACGTTGCTGCGTAGAAAAGTCCAACAGCTGTTGCTCCAACCAACGCTCCTCAGCTTCGGCATTCCAGCCATGATCAATTAGGTTACTGAGTGAATCGAAAAGCACGCGTTTTACTGCTTCTTTGCTTGGCACGGAGATCTGAGCAATCACGGTATCTTCAGATGGAATAAATGGGCGAGTTTCTGCCGGCACCCAAGCGTACTCAACACACCCCCTAAAGTTTGGATCGCCTCCTAGAATGCCAATACGAACGCATTTCTCGTAGCCACTTTGAAGGACGATCTCTTTGTTGCGTATTTCTTGTGTTGTTGCTGGGCGCCCCAGAATACTGCGTGTCATCTCGTCAATGGCGCTGCGCTCTGCTTGTCCCTTGAAGAAATTATGCATGGTGTCGACCGAGCCTGAACGGAATAGTCGCTCTATGGCGATATCACCTTGTGTGAACATATCTCTTTGCAGCTTACTCATCAGCAGATTGGTATGGTTATCTGCCGTTTCAATGATCTGTGTTTTGGCTGCAAGTGTGCGAGCATACAGCTGTTGAACTGCAGCTTGATCAAGCCCTTCAATTTGACCTGTTCGTAACTCATTCAGTTTGGCAATGGCTTGATCTAGCAGGTTCTGCTGACAGTGCTGAAGTTTGGCCAGAGCGCGGTTTGCTTGGCGTTTGGAAGGTAATGCTGGTGGCAGGGAATTACTCTCTTCAATATCATGATCAGGATAAAGGTCTGCCAGTACTCGAGTTTCCTCGTTACAGCTAGCGGCAATGTCCGATGCAAACAGTCGAGAGTCTTTATGGTCGAGAACCAGTTGGCTAAAGATGGCCTTGCGGAGCTCGTGATCGACCGCGGTGATCAGCTCTTCCGCCATAATGGTCTGAGCCTTTACCACTTCTTGATAATGTTGTTGGTATTTGAGGGCAAGATCGGTGGCAAAGCCGCGTGCAACGGCGTTCAACATCGCTTGCTGATCTGAGGCGAGTTCTGCCCAATAAATTTTGTCTCTTAAATCTTGCTGGGTGACGAGATCCTCATGAACGTGATAACTGTAATGGTTACCTGCTGCAATTCTATCCCAGCGACTACTCAAAATTTGGCGGTCGATCTCTCTCGCGGGCAGCTTTAAAATGCCAAACCAATCGACGAGTCCCATTACAGTGGCAAATCGATCGTAAGAGGTACGTGATTCATCTTGGAAGCTAGTTGCGACCTCATTTGCCCAAAGTCCAACGGCAACCGCGTCGCCAATCGGTCCCAGAGCTTCTAATGCACCTTGCGCTAGCCCTGTCGTTGAACGGCCCAAGGTGTCCATCAGCCTTGCTGCTTCCTCCGGTGCTAGCGTAACAGCTGAGGCGGGTCCTGTTTCTAGCAAGGTAGCAGTTTCAGGGAAAACATCACTGGCTTCAGAGAGAGAGGGTTTTAAGTCGACAATGTGCTCTGGCGCTGATGGAAAAAGGTTTTCAGGCGTAATACCTTCACCGAAGGCATCATAGTTTTTCTGTCGGATCTGATGAAAGCTATCGCTGTCCAAGACGTTATATTCGTCGCCGATGTTACAGACCTGAAAGGCATTAACGTTGGATGAAATCATAGCAGTAATAAGTGCTAATCTTTTTAACTTCATAGGTTTATCCTTATTGTTAGTGAAGTTATATGCTTAATTTAGAAAGCAAAAAGCCTCTCCTTGCCGAGATGGAAAAGAGACAGCTAGAGGTTGTGTGTAGGGGTACTTCGAGAAATCGTTTACTCAAATCACCCGGGCAGTGAGATGAGGTTTTCGCTTTGGCGTTGTGATTAGGGGAATTGCCTCCCCCTAATCAGTTTTTATCAAATGCTGTTGAGGTTAACGGTTTAGCTTAAAGGTACTGACTGCTTGCGTGAGCTTTTCAGACAGCGCTATCAGTTCCGAGGCTTTCTCTTGGTTTGATGCCGACAAGTTGTGTGTTTCGCGGGCTTTGTCATTGACGTCAACGATACTCTGATTGATTTCGCCAGCGACAAGAGTTTGCTCTTCAGTCGCTGTGGCTATCTGTGTATTCATGTCTTCAATGACGGTAATAGAGCTCGAGATTTCATTGAGTGAAGCCTGCGCTCTTTTCGCATTTTCCATGGTGACATTTGATGCTTCTCGGTTCGTCTGCATCATGTCCATAGAGCTATTGGCTTCATGTTGAAGTGAAGTAATCACCTCTTGGATCTCGTTGGTGCTCTGTTGAGTTCGGTTAGCTAGGTTACGAACCTCGTCAGCAACAACTGCGAAACCTCGGCCTTGCTCACCTGCTCGCGCAGCTTCAATGGCAGCGTTAAGAGCAAGCAGGTTGGTTTGATCTGCAATGTCCTTGATCACGTCCAGCACGGTGCCAATGCTTGAGGTTTTCTCACCCACGGTATTGATCACATCAGACACTTCCTGAATACCTTGAGAGAGGCTCACAATACTGTGATTCACGGTATCAAATGTTTGATTGCCAGACTGTGCTTCTTGCGCTGCTTGCATCGCTGCTTCTGAAGCTCGGTGGGCGTTTTGCGCAACCTCATCTACAGCGACCGACATTTCGTTCATTGCCGTCGAAGTCTGCTCTAACTGTTCCATTTGCGAAGCGGAACTTGCGTTTACACTATCGGCTGCGTTGGTTATGCCTTCGGCAAAGGTAAACAGGTCGTTCGATGAGTTACGGATGGTCTCAATTGTGGTGCTCAGCTCATTGACCATATCGTTAACCGCAGCATTGATACCAATCGCTTTGCCCTGTTGTTGTTTGATTGCGGTAAAGTCACCAGAGGCCACTTTAGCTACGGTTGCTTCTATTTCGCTTGGCTCTCCACCGAGTGGGCGGTAAACCAAAACTTCAACAACGTAGTACACGCAACCCGCGCAAATAAGCAGTAGCGTCAAAGAGGTGATCAGAGTTTGAGTCAGGTTATCTTTTGAGTCCTGATTAACATTGGTCTCTTTATCCCACGCCCATACACTCCAACCAAGATCGTTGATTTTAGCGCCTGCTGCCAAGAACTCTGTATTCTGATAAACGTACTCGAAGCTCTCTTCTCGCGTGGTGTCTCTGTTCGCAAAAGCTGGGATCTCGTTGAAGATATTTCTACCTATCAAAGACGCGTTTTGTGCGGCTAAGATAAAGCCATCTTCACGAGTGACGAAGATTTTATTATTTGTGGTGAGTTGCTCGGTGAATCTGGTCAGGTCTTCAACCAGGATGTTTAGAGCAACAACGCCGACAATCTTGCCTTGTTTGTAGATAGGCGTTGCTAGAGACATTACTTGGTCACCGGTTGACGCCAGGTAAGGACGAGTAATGATTTTGTCCTCGCCACTCATTGCTTTCAAAAACCATTCGCGTTGTTTGGTTTTGGCATTAAAGTTTTCGATGATGCCATTGGTTTTTGACGAGTAGGAAGTGCCATCCGCTAGAGAAAAGTAGATGTTAGTAACCTTGGTTGAGCTCATGGCACTATGGAGCGTTGTGATTGCCCGTGATGTGTCGACTTGACCACGCTCATCGAAAGACAGCCCATTGCTCACTACTTTCAAAATATCAAAGTAGCGATTAATTTTTTGTCCGATAGTATCTGCGATAAGTTGAGATTTATATCCCAACTGTTTTTTATAACTTACGGTCGACGAAGTCTCGAAATTCTTCCAGCTTAAAAAGCTTGTCGTCATGATTAACATGACTGTTAGCCCCATAATAGAAAGCATTATTTTTAGTTTAGCACTCATAACTTGTTCCAATATAAGCAGTGTTGATTATTTTTAAGATTTCTTATAATTCAGACGAATGTCCGAACTTTAAATAATATAACACTTATAAAATTCACGTATAAGCTTGGTTTATTTGTGAATAATATACATCTAATTAATATATGCAATATTTATTAAATGCATTGATTACTTATTTATTTGGTGTATCGAGTGTTTGTTTTTATTGAACCAATATCCCAGAATCAAACTGGTCTTACTTGCTGATTTTATTGCTTATGCCTTGGTGTGTATGGGGTTGCTCGTTGATTGTTGCCCTTAATTAAAATAAGGTTATGGCATTTGTTTACTTTAAATAAATCATAAAATGAAAGTTTGTTTAATTTTATTTAAACTTTCTTACTGGTCTGAGTTGTTGATTCCCATAATAGAGAGGAGAGAATAGAATTAATAAAGGATTATCTAATTAAGATTTTTCTATTTTAGCTTTTCTTTAAGTTAATATGTGAGAGTGGTTTTCACTGATTCAAATAAGCGTAATATATTTATGGTCATTATTAGGTGAAACGAATTTCTCTATTTACACTTAAATTAACTCATTTTCGTAAAATAGTATTGGCTCTCAAGTTCCTCAGTCTCTCTAACAAAAAACGCAGCCAGGTCGGCTGCGTTTGTTTTGGTTATTTTGGCAGTAAGCCGTGTCATGCTTGAGTTTAGCTAGTCAGCCCTAGAGAAGTTCAGGAATAAAGTTAGCGATGATAGACACATCGCTGAAGTTGCGATAGCCGCGCACCATGATGCTGAATTCGCCCGCAGGTTTGTTTAATACACATTGTTCGTTGCTGCTGTTCTGGTATGGGCGGCAGTCAAAGTTTGATTTTGATGCCACACCGTTATATTTGACGTATAAGTCGGCATCGCCACTGCGAGGGCCAGTCAAAGTTACCGTTAACTGACCAGCTTGCTGAGTTGTAAAGTTGAAGAATTGCTCTTCACCATAGCCAGCAGATAGGTCGCCAACAGGGACACCAGGCTCTAGCTCTGTTGGCCCAGTAACGGGTGAATCAAGGCTGGTTTCAACGAGGTAAGCAATCGCCAGTTTCGCGAACTTCGAGGCATGGGTTGCCGTCGGATCTGAGTTCTCTAACGTATCATGCTGCGTGTGGATGCTCGGGTTGTAATCGTTGAACATGCTCTCGAATGGCATAGCTGCAGGGTAGCCAACGTTGTGCCATGAGGCGTGATCGGAACAGGCATAACCACAACGGTCAAAACTGTAACTGATGTCGCTCGCGTAGGTATCAATCAACTCGCTCAGGTAAGCCGTTAGGTTGCTGTCGGTGTAGTCGGTGATGAAGGTAATATCGTGCGCGGAGCCGTTGTAGTTAGTCATGTCCAACTGAAGTACAGAGATAACGTTCGCTTGTTCGTCTCTCAGAGCATTAGCAACATCTTGTGAACCACGCAGTCCCACTTCTTCAGCTGCATAGCCATAGAACTTGATGGTTTTGTCTGGCTGAATACCACTAGCTATCATCAAACGCAGCGATTCTGTGACGGTAGCAATACCAGAAGCATCGTCATCAGCCCCCGGGGAAATAGTGCCTTCACTTGTCCAAGACCCTACGGTTGAATCAAGGTGTCCGCCAACGACAACGATCTCTTCTGGATACTTCGCGCCAAGTAAGGTGACTTCGACCGATTTTTGCGGATACTCTGCGTGCGTGATTTGGCGTGCTGAGGCGTATGGCACATCTTTGATTTCCCTTTTCCAACGCTCTAGCAGCCAATCTGAAGCAGCAACACCCGTAGAAGTGGTATAAAAACGGTTGGTGAAGTTGGTTAGATTTTCGATGGTCGTAACCATATTGCTTGGCTCAACCTGAGCGAGTAAATCATTCACTGTATCTTGGTGGCTGATCGTCGGCTTTTCGAAGGTGCTGATTGTCAGCGGCATTGCGGCAGCTTTCAATGCGCTAGCCTTGTTTTCATGCACCATGTAGCCACCACAGCGGTGGGTTTCTTCGTGCATGTGGCTAGATAGTTTAGCCAACTGTTTTGCGTTGATTTTTGCAACGATGGAGTGTTTGTTTCCATTCACAGCTGGGTATACCGTTGCGCCGTGTTCCACGATCAGGTGTTGAGCGTCTGCATCGGTTGTGATCCAAACTTCAGAGTTTTCTGGCGGTGTGATTCCTAAAGATGCATAAGCCGTAGCGCTGCCAAACAGAGCCATAGCGAGGATACTTTTTTGAATAGCCATTTGATGTCCTTTTTATCGTTATATTTTTGTTTTTTTTATTGTTTTAGCTATGAGGATTTTCATTACCCACATAGTCAAAGGGCCCCTTTCGGAGCCCTGAATTAACTATCGATTATTGTGTTTTGATGAAACGGTAGTGCTTGGTTTCTGAACAAACATCACTTGAGGTACATACTTGGTACTCCACATCTACCGTACCGTTGTGACGGAACTTATCGACGTATGAGTTGAAGTCTGTTGCACCAACACTCTTGCCGTTACGTTTAATCACAAAGTAGTCGTTTGTGTCGTAATCCCATGCGAGTTTAACGCGAGCTTTGCCATTCGGATTCTTATTACCGAACTTCAGTTTTAGAGGGAAACCTTCCGCAGAGTCGCCTTCAATCGTGACCGATTTACTTGTTGATGTTGCAACGCCAGCATCGTCAGTGACGGTCAGTGTTACCACGTAGTCACCCGCTTCAGCGTAAGTGTAGCGAGTTACTTCACCCGTTTGCGTGTTGCCATCGCCAAGGTTCCATTGGTAAGAGACGATTTGGCCGTCGCTATCTGAACTTGTGCTGCGAAGTTCGACTTCTTTGCCAACCACAGTGTGTTCGAACGAAGATACCGGTGGTACGTTAGTGCTGCCAGCTTCGTATGACGCTTTCAGGTTGGCACCTGTGTAATCTGAGTAGCCCAGAATGTTAACGGTGTAGCGACCAGCTGTTGGGTTATCGATAACACAGACTTCATCTGTCACGCTTTCACTTTTACAGATGTTCTCTTGTGGGTTTGGTGCATAATCGAGACCGACATACATATCTGGATCACCCGTAGAGACAGCCAGATCAATCGTCAGTTTGTTTTGGCCTTCTGGTACTTCGATATCAAAGTAAGTCTTGGAACCTGTTTCACCAGCCACTGGTGCTTCAACACCATTTTCTAGACGCTGATATTCAGGCTCTGGCGGTAGTGGTGGCTCATCACATGGTGTTACACCAACCAGTGCGAACGCGGAAACCACATCTTCGGTACTGTAACCAAGGTCAGTGGCTGAGTTTTTCACGCCACACGCACCCTGCCAAAAATCACTGTTTTCCTGCCAGTAGATTTGGTTTGCTAAAACGAAAAGTTCGAACGCTTTCTTGGTATCCCAACCTTGTGCCGTTGCTAGGTGGTAAAACGCCTTATTGAACACACCTGAGCTGTAGTGCACGTTTAAGCCGTCGTAGTATTCCGATGCGTTGTTGATGGAAGAACCGTCACGCGATGGGTCATCCATGTAACGCAAAGCGCCGTCACCTTTAAAGATGTTACGACCCACCATCCAGTCGTTGGTGCCTTTCATGTAGTATTCTGCTGCTTCTCCGGCCATATCAGAGAATGCTTCGTTCATACCACCAGATTGGTTTGCGTAGATCAGACCTGAGTTTTGCTCTGTGAAACCGTGGCTCACCTCGTGGGCAGACACGTCTAAGCTCACAAGTGGGTAGAAGAAGCTTTCACCATCACCAAAGGTCATCGCTTTGCCGTCCCAGAATGCGTTCTCGTAGCTAGAGCCGTAGTGGACACGCATCATGAGTTTGAATGAGAGTGGTGCTGTATCGAACCAGTTTTTATACATGTCGAAAACGATGTTACCGAAGTAATGAGCATCGTTCAGAGGAGAGTAAGCTCCGTTCACTTCTTTATGTTCGTTGCGAGGGCATTCGTAGCTGTAAACAGTATCACCGTCTGTTGCGCCATTTAGGTCAACCGTGACAACGTTTTCCGATTCCATCACACACTCAGTGCCATTCTCTTGAACATCAAGGTAGTGGTAGTCGGTGCCGTATTCGTACATGCCAGTCTTCTCGTTACCGCCAGGGCCTGTCCCTATCTGAGCGTGAGCAATACCTTCCCAGCGGTCGATGATTTCACCCGTATGAGCGTCGAGCATAGTGAATGGGCGTGAAGGCTTTTCGCTACCTTTCACAAGGTAAGAAACCACGTACACGAGTCGTGTCTTATCAGCCCCTTGTGCTCCAACACCTTGCTTCGACGCGCCTTGGTAGATAAACAGCTCATGTTGTACGTTGTCTAGTGATTTGCTAGCTACGCTCTGGGCTTTCAGGTCTTTACTCGCCAGTTCAACAGCTTGAGCACTGTTGATGGATGGCTTAACGAAAGATCGCTCCAGAGTGGTGGTTTTTAAGTAGCGACCTTGAACGGACTTAAGAGCGCCACCTTGAACACTTTGGGTTGCGTTTAGGTAGTGTCCCCAAACCGGCGTCCCCCAAATGTTTTGCTGGATCTTAACTTTGTAGATACCGCGCTTTTTCAGGTTAACTTCCTTAACCATCTTGAAGCTAGAGGCATTACTGACGCCTAGCTGAGTATTTAACCCAGAAAAGCTAGTAAAGTTGATAGGTTGATTAATGCTAACGGATTCACCCGCGTGTACGGATAAAGACATAGCACTCGCTATAGCAACGGCAACTAAACGCTTTTTCATTTTCATTGTTATTTTCTCTTTCCATGTAAAATCCATGAAAACGTAACAAAAATATCACATTGAATTTACATTATTCGATCGAATTAATTAGTAGCATGGCAGGGCTCTATTTTATTCATGAAATCTATATTTCTCGTATTTACAGATGGTTATGATTTATGTTTATTTTTCGATGTGCTTATATTTTTTATTTATAAAACCATGACACTTTTATTAACTGATACTTTTTTATGCGAAATAAGATCTTCACGTGAATTGATCTGTGCCTCAATTAATCGAGCTTAAATTGATAGAAGGGTAAATGGTTGGGAGGAGTACGTTACGCGTTTCGGCTATTAGCTGATTTTAAGAACAGTTTTGACGAAGTTTTTATCTTTTAGAGGGTTATTGCCTAATTTGTCATTTATTTTGCATTGCGCTTTTTGAGGAATTCTTTGGCACAGAGCTCAAAACGCCAGGAATAAAAAAACCAGCGACGAATGCCACTGGTTTGAAGATTCTTGCTTGGGTTCGCTAGCGTTTAAAGTTACGCAAGCTCTGGCAACTTACTGTTTCTTACCGCCAACTTGTACGTAGTCGATACCGATAATACGGTTGATGATACCAAGGGCGGAGCTTGTGTCAGAGTTTGTTGAACGGATGGTATCAACACTTGCACCTTCAGGAACCAGTTCCATTGCACGATCTTGTGTGTTACCAGGAATTTGGAAGCCTACGATGTTGAAGCTTTCGGCGTGCGCTGTGTACACTTCATCGTTGTGGCTAATACCTGAACAGCCTGCAAGAGAGACAATGCCCAAAACAACTAATAACTTTTTCATAAACATACCTTTAGAATAATTGGGATCTAGAGGGTTACCCTTTGGCACTCATGACTCATAAAGAACGTCGGAGCGGTTCTTCGCCGCACTCAAGTGACAAGCCATCAATAGTGGTACCAAGGTTATCTAGATCGAATAAATGGATAGGGAGACAGTGTCTCCCAACCGATGTGAGCATTATTTCAGAGGTGTTTTGTCGTTACTGTATGGCTTTGTCAGCTGCTTCGTTACACAGTGGAAAAGTGATGGTGAAGACCGCACCTTTCAAACTTGGGCTTTGAGCAATTTGGACGGTTGCATGGTGTTGGGCGCAGATTTTATGGACGATAGATAACCCTAAGCCATGACCACTCTTCGCTTTGTTACGTGCTTTGTCGCCAACATAAAAGGGATCGAATAGGTGTGCTCGGTGTTCTTCTGCAACGCCATCACCATCGTCGTGTACCGCGATTTGCAGCTGCTCTTGGTGTTTAGTTACTTCAATTGAAATCTGTGTGCGTGCAAATTTCATTGCGTTACGTACGAGGTTATCCAATGCACGATTGAGCAGGGTTTCGTCAGCCACTATCGATTGCTCGTGTTCTGGTAAGTAAAGGTCAATACTGAGCGCGGTCTCTTTGCTCCAGCGCGTCGTCGCGTGCTTGAGAAAGTCTTTTATTTCCAATGGCTGCTGTAGGCTTTCGAGTTCAGTGCTATCGAGCTTGGCATAATACAAGAGCTCATCAACCATCTTCTCCATCTCTTCCGTGTCTTCAACGATGCTCTCAATGGTTTTCTCTTGTTCTTCGCTCAACGGCGTGTCTTTCAGCATTTCAGCTTGCCACTGAATACGAAATATTGGTGTGCGTAGTTCATGAGCGACCGCATTGGTGAGCGAGCGATTACTTTCAATTAAGCGGTGAATCCGATCGGCCATGAGGTTGAAGGACTTGTTCAATGATCCAATCGCAATGCCACTTGAGGTTTCAGCGCGCGAAGAGAGGTCTCCTTCTGCAAAGCTGAGAGTGGCAGATTCTAGCTTTTTAACTCGGCGGAATATGATCAGTACGTGGCATAAGCCATACAAGATAAAGCTTCCTAAAAAGAACAACCAAATAAGATCATCCTCTAACTCTATCTTTTGCCTAACAAACGCTTCGCTGTTGGGGAGGTAGTGGTAAGTGTTGTCACTACTTGCTAAGCGAAACCACAGGTCACGTTCGTCATCATGAAAGATAAAGGTGTCTGGATGAGCAATGAAGAATTGTGAAACGGGACCTGGTACTTCATCTTGTGGGCTGAGGATCACCAGTTTATTTCGTGTGGTTTCGACAAACTGGTTTATCGCTTGATGAGCAGCTTCAAGCCCTTGATTCTTAGCGATGTTTTCTATCAGCTGTTGATGGGCTGCCGCTTCATAATCTTGCAGTACATATTCGTAGTCAGTATTGAGCTGATAGACACTGATTTCATAGGCGATAATACCTGCCATAAAACAAACTAACAGCCCTATTAGGGACTCCAAATAGATACGTCGCATAATTGTTCTCTTTCATTACGCTCGTACTGAGCGAGGTTAATGCCAAGCGGTGGAAACAAATAAGTAACCTTTACCGCGAATGGTCTGAATTTTTTCTGCTGGCGCATGGTCGTCACCCAGTATTTTTCTCAGGCGTACGACCTTGTTATCAATGGTTCTATCAATCCCGTCATACTCAATGCCGCGCAACGTTTGTGTTAAATAGTCACGAGATAGTGGTGTATCTGGGTTACTCGCTAATAGCCAGAGTAGGTCAAATTCACTGTCGGTAAGTGACAAAACCTCACCCGCTAGTTCGCATTTCTTATAGGTGTTTTTCAACAACAGTTGATCGAACTGTAGGCTGTCCGAGTCATCGGCTGAAGCGGTGTTAGCGTCTTGGCGGCGTAATAATGAACGAACTCTTGCAAGCAGAACTCTTGGTTTGATTGGCTTGGTGACATAGTCATCAGCCCCGGTCTCTAAGCCTGCGACATGATCAAAGTCGTCATCGCTAGCGGTGAGCATCAGAATTTTACCTTTGTAATGTGTACGCGTCTGTCGGCAGATTGTAAGTCCGTCGCTTACAGGAAGCATCAGATCCAGTAAGACAATGTCTGGCTGTTCAGCGAGGATAGTCTGTGCAGCACAGCTGCCATCATCGAGTACCGAGACGTCAAAGTCTTGTGCGATAAAGTAGTCTTGCAACATTCTTTGAAGCTTCAAATCATCTTCCACGATGATCATTCTAGGTTTTGTCATTCCATTATCAGCCTTATCGTGTGTTTAACTTATGAGATTTCATGAGTGCAATTATCTTGCCAGGATAATCATAGTTGCATATTCGGTTCGAATGCTTCACGAAAAATACCTGATGCAAATGATTAAACACTTTATAAGTTAGTTCAATGCTGAATTGGCATTTATAACAAAAATAAAAAACATTGTTCAAATGTAAGACTGGCCGCCACCAAACCCAATTTTCGAATGGGTTTAATGGTGAGGTTCTATTTCAAGAGACTAGATGTAAGGCGGTAGGTGCACTAAGCCTACCCAATGGGATACTTGGAACTCTCGGGTGACTTTCAATGAGCTTGGAGGCAGTCCCGTTTTTTCGAGTATCAGTCGCTGTACATTCTATTACATTCCCACGACAGATAGTTTGAAGTCTAAATAATAGAATTTCCCCATCTTACGTTTGGGGAATCATTGCATGAAGTACTATCGAAACGCGTTGTTGGCATTACCATTAATCCTGTTAGCTGGATGCCAGTCTGGCTCTAACACAATGAAGAAACAATTACCTCAACCTAAAGCCGATTACGTGTTCTCATCGGCCAAGCTAGGAGAGTTGTATCAAGAGCGAGAAGAGATCCAAGAAGCCTTCAGACTGACTTACGATGGGGTGAAGTACGAGAAAGTGATGTTTGCCGAGGATATAAGTGAGCAGCAGAAAGTTATCAGGCTTGTCGACCGGCTAGGACAAACTATTGATGTGTATCTTCCCGATGCTGGAGTCGATACCTGTGGCATTTACAAGGAAGGCAACTTCTATGATGCGTTTGAGTGCAATGCTGCACAGCGCTCAGTGTCGAATGAAACCACGTTAATCCAAACGACAACTAGTGACAGAAAACGGCCTATTGAATTTGAGTTCTATACCGAAGCGTTAGATTACGTGACAACGCTAGGCTCTACGGTGCTAACCCGCTCTCTACAAGATAACAAAGTCACGATTACTACTTCGTTCGCTTTTCAAGCCTTTTACCGAGATAGATTTAATAAGCCCGGTGTTGGTGAGCGTATTGACTCAACGTTAGGCGCATCAACCTATTCTCAGCTGTTTGATATTGTGAAGTTATCTCAAGGCCGAGATATGACATTAAAGTTCGATAATCATATTGGCGGGAGTGCCGATGATGAAATCAACATGTACACCGGACGCATGATCCATAGCAATAAGATGACAACCATCGTGACTCCAAGAGGGTCGGTTTTCTCGGGTGGTACGGACTTATTCGCAGCGGGTTACCCACGTATTTTACAACGTGCAGACACCAGTAAAGCCATTGAACAGAATAAGCAGGTTGGTGTGCATAGTTGGGCTGAGGGAGATAAAACCGCGAAAGAATTTCCTTACACTAATGAGAGCCATCGCAGCCAAGCGACTTACTTTAAGAAGGTGATGGGAGACAAAGGGATCGCTTTCTATATGTTTACCCTAAATTCAGCCCCAGCTTCTGGTGAGCATTGGATGACGAAAGCGGACTCTGATAAATACAGTTTCATTACCCGTATTGAGTAAGTTTGGGGACGACAACTGATCGTTATCCACCGATTGCTAAAGGTTGATAGTGGCTTTGTCATTATCAACCTTTTTTGTGGTTTTTGTTTCCATTTCAACTTCATTCTCAAATTGAGAAAAATGAATAGCTCGAATGTAAATCTTTGTTATGAAAGACTTTATCTTTCGGCACTATACTTGCTCCTCTCCTCTTTACACGTTTCAGGCTAGTGAAAGAGGGAACAGAATGAGAAATTGGAATTCAGTCATACTGCCGAGTTGCTTGGTGCCATGTGTCGCGATGGCGTTGACCACGGCGGATCTAAC
Organism: Vibrio sp. 99K-1; assembly: GCF_013114585.1. NCBI lineage: Bacteria > Pseudomonadati > Pseudomonadota > Gammaproteobacteria > Vibrionales > Vibrionaceae > Vibrio > Vibrio sp. 99K-1. The sequence goes on along the minus strand of NZ_VTXF01000004.1, from coordinate 97,341 downwards.
GTTTGAATCTGGCGCGGATGCGTCCAACTATTCAGAAAAAGGTAAACCTAATAATACGTATTCGGTGTCAGCATCACTGCCCCAAGACGTGCTAACCAACGTCTATTCGATGTTGCCTGAAGGTACCACCGTCAACAGCGCTTTTATTGCCCCTGAGCGCTACTCGAGCATCGACATTGATGATGAGTTGGACGGTGCAGAGTACGCCACAGCCACAATCACTTTTTTGAACGAAGGGGCGGGTTACCGTAACACTCTTGGTTACTTCGTTTTTGATACCAATAACCCTCCAGTTACTAAAGACGATATCAACGCACACGTCGTGGTGTTTCCTAATACGTCCATTGCTGATGTTGGGGAAATGCAAGAAGGGGACTCCATCGATCTCAGTGTCCAGCTTACGGCAGGTCAAACATTAGCCTTTTTTATCATCTCGAATGGTTGGGGCTGGGAAGGATCTTATAACAACATCCCGTGGCTTGGTGGCTGGGGCACACCTTTCTACAGCTATCCAGCGCTTAACCCTGAGGCGTCAGCTGACAATAGAAGACATAATGTTGCTTTCCTGGATACAGAGAATGAGTTTTTGGTACTTGGCTTTGAGGATATTTATCGTCCAACTGGAGACAACGATTTTAATGATTTGATCTTTACTGTTGAAGTTACGCCATTTATTGCTGTTGATGGGGTTAACGAAGATGGCACAACAGACTCAAAATATGAGGTGCTTGTCCAAGAGAACAATGAAGATGTGACAGTGACAACCGTCTACCCAAGTTCGAACAGCTACGCAACGATCGCCTTTGAGGATAACTGGCCACTAAAAGGTGACTACGACTTCAATGATGTGGTTTGGCGCTACAAAGTGACGGAGCAGCTCAATGGTCAACGAGAACTTAAAAACTTGACTGTAGATTACACACTTCAAGCGATGGGGGCAGGCTACTCGAATGGTTATGCAGTGAAACTACCGAATGTTTTACCTGCGAACGTAGCATCTACCACACTCACTCGTAATGGCGTTGCCGTTGGTCACACGATTTTACAAGCGGGAGACAGTGAGACGATATTGATGGTGTCAGAAAATCTAAGAGAGGATCTGGAAAACTTAGGTGAACTAACAGAGAGCTGTGTTTTCTACCGAACCCAAAGTGCATGTTCTGGGGTACAAAACGGTGACGTGCTTAACTACCAACTGTACGTGGAATTTACTACACCAGTATCACGTGATGATATAGGTTACCCACCTTATGACTCGTTTATCTTTGGAGCTGATGGTACTTATCACGGTGACTTCGTTGCGACCCCACCGGGTATGACGTGGCAAACTCACTTAAAAGAGTTTTCAGGTACAAGTGATATGAATGACACCTTGTTCAACAGTCATGATGATAGCTCTTCAGGCTCTGAGTCGTTCAAAACCAGCAATAACATGCCATGGGTTATTAATATTCGAGACGAATGGGATCACCCTGTAGAACTGGTTGATATCAGTGATGCCTATACGTCATTCCCTACATGGGTAACCAGCAGCGGTGAAACTGATGATGAATGGTATAAAGCACCGACCACTAACAAAGTTATATCAGCGACGGATGAGTAGGAGAGCAGCATGAATAAGATCAGCAAATTAATCACCATGACATCCTTCTCACTCATAGTCAGTGCTTGTGGCGGCGGTGGAGGAGGTGGCGGTGGTAACACGAGTGCATCACCTGCACAGACTCCAGATGCGACACCGTCTCCAACGCCTGCTCAACTGCCTGCGTCAGCAATCCAACCAGCCGCGATCAGTACGTCTGACATTGTGGCGCCTGTTGGTTTCTCATTTGATATTGGGGAGAAGATCAGCTTGTCAATGGATTACACGGGAACGACGGCAGGGGCTCTTCATTTGTACTCTGAGTCAGCATTTGTCATGAGTAATGGTGATGTTGTTGCGGAGCCTACTTCTCGAATCACAACCGTTTATCCAACACACACCGATGTCGTAGAGTTAGAAGTCAATGGCAACTGGGAGCAGATCTATGCCCGTTGGGTGCCAATGAGTAGTAAGGAGCAAGAACAGAGCTGGGTGATCACACTTGATCAGTCGAGCAATAGTTACCATTTGGCTTTCTAGTAACGTGTCGCTCCTCGACAAAATATCGAGCGATAGTATCTCCAACGTAAAGTACCCAAATATTTGGGTACTTTTATTTTTCACCTGCTTTCCCTTCCTTTATTCCAAAGAAAAATAGAGCTGAAAAGAGGGCTCTCTCATTTAGTAAGCCCACCTCCTCTTCTGCTTAAAACTTAGGCGTTTTAATCAATATCTGTTGAGCCATAACCATCATAGTTCAAACTTTTAATGAATTTGATTAGTGCTCTAAATTAATGTTAAGCAGTTGTTTTTATTGTGATTGCTGTTTGGGTGGTGTTGTTTTGTTAACGGTTTGTTTTAAATAATCATTTGAACCCTAACTAAATTTCTGTCATTTTATATTTAACTGAACGTTCAATAAAAAATAAAAGGACTGAGAAATGCCGAAGGTTGGGATGCCTGACATACGTAAACCACAGCTTGTTCAAGCGACCATGACGGTGATTGATCGAGTCGGTTTGCATGCCGCAAGTATTGCGTTGATCAGCAAAGAAGCGGGAGTCTCTACCGGTATTATCAATCACTATTTTGGCGGCAAACATGGCCTGCTTGAAGAAACCATGCGCGAAATTCTTCGCCAACTCTCCAATACCATCACCACCTCATTAAAAGCCCTCCCTGTTGATGCTCACCAACAGAGGATCAATGCGATCATCGATGGCAACTTCGAAGGCTATCAAGCCGAGAATAAGGTCGCGAAGGCGTGGTTGGCGTTTTGGTCTTACTCCATGCATGACGAACAGTTAAAACGATTACAGCGCGTGAATGAAATACGTTTACTCTCGCATTTACGCCTTGAATTGAAAGGTATTTTGGATCATGAACAAGCGGATCTCGTTGCTCACGGGATTGCTTCTCTGATTGATGGTTTATGGCTGAGAGGCACGTTAAACCCTGATGGTATCGATGCTAAGAAAGCCAAAGCCATCATCAATGATTACCTTGATAAACAACTAACGTTCTACTCGTGTCATACCAAGTAGACCACAGTTTAGTCATAGAACAGCACTAGAACGGCTAATACTTAACACCCAATACTCGAACTAGACCAGCAGAGTCTAATAACAACAATTAAGTCAGAATCTCAAATGGAAATGAACTCGTTATACATTGACGGCGCAGCAGTGAAAGCTACGTCTGGTGAAACCTTTGATAGCATCAACCCTGCAAACGGCGAACCTATTGCCAAGCTGGGCCAAGCCTCTGCAGCGGATGTAGATAGCGCTATCGAATCAGCAAAACGTGGCTTCGCAGTGTGGTCTGCAATGACAGCAGTCGAGCGCAGTCGCATTCTGTTGAAGGCGGTAGAAATACTTAGAGCTCGAAATGATGACCTTGCAAAACTTGAGGTTGTTGATACCGGTAAGCCACTACAAGAAGCGATTGAAGTGGATGTAGCCTCTGGCGCGGATGTTATTGAATACTTTGCTGGCTTGGCTCCAACTCTACAAGGTGACCAACAACCGCTGAGCGAATCTCAATTTTTCTACACACGCCGTGAACCACTGGGCATCTGTGCGGGTATTGGCGCGTGGAACTACCCAATTCAAATCGCGATGTGGAAATCAGCTCCGGCGTTGGCGGCGGGTAACGCGATGATCTTCAAACCGTCTGAAGAGACCCCTCTTACAGCTCTAAAGCTTGCAGAAATTTTTACCGAAGCTGGCCTTCCTGATGGCGTGTTCAACGTGGTTCAAGGTGACTACCGTGTGGGTCAAATGCTAACGGCGCACCCAGATATCGCGAAAGTCTCTTTCACGGGTGAAACCGGTACGGGTAAAGCTGTGATGGCTGACAGCGCGAAAACGCTGAAATCTGTGACGATGGAGCTTGGCGGAAAATCACCAATGATCGTATTTGATGATGCGAAATTGGATGATGCGGTTGCGGCTTCCATGGTCGCTAACTTCTATACTCAAGGCGAAGTATGCACCAATGGTACTCGTGTTTATGTGCACGAAAATATTTATGACGCATTCATCGAACAACTCAAAACGCGCACAGAGAAATTGATCATTGGTAATCCAATGGAGATGGAGACTCAGATCGGTGCGTTGATTTCTAAAGAGCATCTTTCGAAAGTCCTTGGTGCGATTGAGCTGGCGAAACAGTCTGGCGCAACTTTGTTGACGGGTGGCTACCAAGTAACGGACAACGGCCTCGAAAACGGCAATTTTGTGATTCCAACGGTATTTGTCGATTGTGATGACTCTATGCCACATGTCCAACAAGAGATCTTTGGCCCAGTGATGTCGGTAATGAAGTTTAAGGACGAAGACGATGTGATTCGCCGTGCTAACGATACTAAATACGGACTTGCTGCTGGCGTATTCACGCAAAACCTTTCTCGCGCTCACCGCGTTATTCACCAAATGCAAGCGGGTATTTGCTGGGTGAACACGTGGGGTGATTCACCCGCAGAAATGCCTGTTGGTGGCTACAAACTTTCGGGTATTGGTCGTGAAAATGGACCAGAGACTCTACTTCACTATACGCAGACTAAGAGCATTCTTATTGAACTTGGCGATTACGCCAGCCCTTATGCCTAACGCGTAACACTCGATTTAACGGGCTAGCGTGAAGAGCTAGCCCAACTGACTCATCTCAGGGAATAGATAACATGGAACAACGCTACGATTATATTATCGTCGGCGCGGGTTCGGCCGGCTGTGTGTTAGCGGATAGGCTAACGGAAAGCGGTGAACATAGCGTTTTATTACTGGAAGCTGGTGGCACGGATAAGAGCATTTTTATCCAGATGCCAACCGCGCTATCTTACCCAATGAATACTGAAAAGTACGCTTGGCAATTTGAAACCGAGCAGGAACCGGGCCTTGATGGGCGTGAACTGCACTGTCCACGTGGCAAGGTGTTAGGTGGTAGCTCGTCAATCAATGGCATGGTTTACGTGCGTGGTCATGCATGTGACTTCGACCAGTGGGAAGAAGAGGGCGCTGCCGGTTGGAATTACCAAGCGTGTTTGCCTTATTTCCGCCGTGCTGAATCGTGGAATAAAGGTGGCGACGAATATCGAGGTGATAATGGCCCTGTCGGCACATGTAACGGTAACGACATGGCGCTTAACCCACTTTACCAAGCCTTCATCGATGCAGGAAAAGACGCCGGTTACCCAGAAACACAAGACTACAACGGCTATCAGCAAGAAGGCTTCGGCACCATGCATATGACGGTAGATAAGGGTGTTAGAGCCTCAACCTCTAACGCTTATCTGCGTCGCGCATTGAAGCGCCCCAACCTTACGTTGAAAAAAGGCATCGTGGCACGCAAGTTCCTGATCGAGGCTCAATCGGATCAAAGCAAGAAAGCAGTCGGTGTTGAGTTCGAAAAGTCTGGTCACGTTCAAACTGCGATGTCGAACAAAGAAGTGATCTCTTCTGCGGGCTCTATCGGTTCTGTTCAACTACTGCAACTGTCAGGTATAGGCCCGAAAGCGGTACTTGAAAAGGCAGGCGTGGAAGTTAAACACGAGTTGAATGGTGTGGGTGAAAACCTTCAAGACCACCTAGAAGTGTACTTTCAATACCACTGTAATGAACCTATCACGCTTAACAGTAAGCTTGGCTTAGTGAGTAAAGGAATGATAGGTGCAGAGTGGATTCTTACTCGCAAAGGCTTAGGTGCAACCAATCACTTTGAATCGTGCGCCTTCATTCGATCTCGTAAAGGATTGAAGTGGCCTAATATTCAATACCACTTCCTACCAGCGGCAATGCGTTACGACGGCCAAGCCGCTTTTGATGGTCATGGCTTCCAAGTACACGTTGGACCTAACAAGCCAGAAAGCCGCGGCACGGTAGCTATCACTTCGGCCGATCCGCATGCTAAGCCAGAGATCATTTTCAACTACATCTCGACTGAGCAAGACCGTCAAGATTGGCGTGATTGTATTCGTCTAACGCGCGAAATTTTGTCGCAACCTGCGATGGATATTTACCGTGGCGAAGAGATTCAGCCGGGCTCGGATGTGACTTCTGATGAAGCGATTGACGAGTGGGTTAAGCAGAATGTTGAAAGTGCTTATCACCCATCCTGTGGCTGCAAAATGGGTTCAGATAACGACCCAATGGCAGTGCTTGATGAGCAGTGTCGCGTTCGCGGCGTTGATAATCTGCGTGTCGTTGACTCGTCTGTTTTCCCAACCATTCCAAACGGAAACTTAAACGCGCCAACCATCATGGTTGCTGAGCGCGCTTCTGATTTGATTTTGGGGAAACCAATGCTCAAAGAACAAGACGTGCCAGTGTGGATTGCGCCGGAATGGCAAGAAAAGCAAAGAATCAACAAACCAGTCAGGGAAGTGTAACGCCCTATGACTAAGTGAAAAACAGCAATAAAAATAATTAGTTAAAAGTCAGCAAAACTGCCTCTACTGTTTGAGAAGAGGCAGAAAAAAGGAAAGATTAAAAGGAACCATTATGACGACTCTAAACATGCACAACGTGACCACAAAAACGTTAGCCACATTTGCGATTAGCTCATTTGCATTTGCAGCTAACGCTTCCGTTGAACCACAACAATGTGAAAACGTCCGTTTTGCCGATGTCGGTTGGACTGACATTACCGCCACCACCGCTGTCACTACTGAGCTTTTAAAAGGCCTAGGCTACACCACCAAAACCGACCTACTTTCAGTACCTGTAACTTACTCTTCAATGGCTAATGGTGACATCGATGTGTTCCTAGGAAACTGGATGCCGACTATGGAAGGTGACATTGCTAAATACCGCGAAGCAGGCACTGTCGAAACGGTTCGTGCCAACCTTGAAGGTGCGAAATACACACTAGCGGTACCTAAATACGTGTACGACGCGGGGGTTAAAAGCTTCGCAGATCTTGCAAAGCACGCTGACAAGTTCAAAGACCGTATCTACGGCATTGAACCAGGTAATGATGGTAACCGTCTAATCCAATCGATGATCGACTCAGACGCATTCGGTCTAAAAGATTTTAGCCTAGTTGAGTCAAGCGAAGCGGGTATGGTATCGCAAGTATCACGCGCAGCACGCCGTAGCCAATGGATTGTTTACCTTGGTTGGGCACCGCACCCGATGAACAGTAACGTTGAGATGGAATACCTTTCTGGCGGTGATGACTTCTTTGGCCCGAATTACGGTGGCGCGAATGTTTACACCAATGTTCGTTCAAACTACCTATCTGAATGTTCAAACGTCGGTCAGCTTCTGCAAAACCTAGAGTTCACATTAGAGATGGAAAACCAGTTGATGGAAGCGATTTTGAACCAAAATGTGAAGCCAGAGAAAGCGGCTCAGCAATGGTTAAACAGCAATCCACAGCAAGTGGAAGCTTGGTTAGACAACGTAAAAACTCATAAAGGTGAATCAGCAACTCAAGCGGTTACTGAATACCTAAAGCAAGTAAAAGCATAGTTCTACCTATCTGTTTACCAAAGCTACATAAAGAATAAAGGTGGGCTTCGGCCCGCCAATAATGAAAGGCAATATTGTGAATTTTATTACGGAAAACAAAATCCCTGTCGGACAATGGATGGAAGCTGGTGTTGACTGGTTAACTATCAACGCAGCGGGCTTTTTTGATGCTATTTCTATCTTTTTAGAAACCGTTATTCTGTTTTTAGTCGATGTATTTAAATGGATGCCGCCTGCGCTCCCTATCGTGATTACTGCTGCGATCGCTTGGTATTTACACCGTAAATTGTCGTTGGTGATCTTCGTTGTCGCGGCGCTTCTGACCATTCTCAACCTTGGCTATTGGCAAGAAATGCTGGAAACCTTTGTTCTCGTCTTTGCGGCGACAACGATTTCCGTATTAATTGGCGTACCGGTTGGCATCATGGCAGCGCACCGCCCTTGGTTATATACCTTACTACGCCCCATTCTCGATTTAATGCAGACGGTACCAACGTTTGTCTACCTTATCCCAACCTTGGTTCTATTCGGTTTAGGCATCGTTCCTGGCTTAATCTCAACCATAATTTTTGCTATCGCAGCGCCAATACGTCTGACCTACTTGGGTGTGACTAAGGTGCCAGAAGAGCTGATTGAAGCGGGTAAAGCGTTTGGCGCTAGCCGTATGAAGTTACTCCTCAAAGTGGAATTGCCGGCAGCATTACCAAGCATCATGGCAGGTGTCACTCAGTGCATCATGTTATCGCTTTCTATGGTCGTGATTGCGGCGCTTGTTGGTGCTGACGGGCTTGGTAAACCAGTGGTTCGTGCCTTGAACACAGTGAACATCTCACAAGGTTTTGAAGCGGGACTTGCGATTGTACTCGTTGCTATCATTCTGGATCGCTTGTGCAAAACACCTAACCAGAAGGAGGCTTAATCATGTCTATTTCTCAGGAACAAAAGCCAGTGGACGCAATTACGATTAAAAACCTCGATGTCGTTTTTGGTGATAAATCGAAGCAAGCGCTTGAGTTGCTCGACCAAGGCAAAACTCGTCAAGAGATCATTGATGAGACAGGCCAAGTCGTCGGCGTAGACAATGTATCTCTCACGGTTAAAGAGGGCGAAATCTGTGTGCTGATGGGCTTATCGGGCTCAGGGAAATCTTCGTTACTTCGAGCTGTAAACGGCTTAAATGAGATCAGCCGCGGCTCGCTGGCGATTAAAGATGGCGATAAGCAGGTCGATTTAGGTGAACAGTGCGATGAAGCGACACTTCGTCACCTGCGTACCCACCGTGTTTCGATGGTGTTCCAAAAGTTTGCATTGATGCCTTGGTTAACCGTGTTGGATAACGTGGCCTTTGGCCTTGAAATGCAAGGTGTCGCCAAAGATGTTCGTCGTGCTAAGGCGCGTGAACAGCTTGAAATGGTTGGCTTAGCGGAATGGGAAACGAAATTCCCGCATGAGCTTTCTGGTGGTATGCAGCAACGTGTCGGTTTGGCACGAGCGTTTGCCATGGACACTGACATTCTATTGATGGACGAACCGTTCTCAGCGCTTGACCCATTGATTCGTGCACAGCTTCAAGATGAGTTGATCACGTTACAGAACAAGCTAAACAAAACGATTCTGTTCGTCAGCCATGACTTAGACGAAGCGCTGAAGATTGGTAACAACATCGCGATCATGGAATCAGGCAAACTGATTCAACACGGTAAACCTGAAGAGATCGTACTCACACCAAAAACCGAGTACGTTAAGGACTTCGTGGCTCACACCAACCCATTGAATGTACTTAAAGGTCGCTCATTGATGCAGCCTCTTGAATCACTGACTCAAGATAACGACAGCTGGCAGATCTGTGATTCTAAAGACCTATGGGTTGAGCATAGCGAAGGGGAGCTGTCTGTAAAAGGTGAATCGGATTTGGCACTTGTCGAGTGGAATGAGTCTGATGATTTAACCGAGATAAGCGGTTCGAGTGTTGTTGTGGTAAGCCCAGAGATTGGCATGCGCGACGCAATTAAGCTCAAGCAGATCAGTAACCATCCGATTTTGCTAGTTGAAGATAATCAATTGGTCGGAATCTTGGATAACAGTGAGTTTTACAACGCGCTGACAGGTAATTTTCAACTAAACAGTGCTGCTTGATCTTTTGAACTAAAATAGTCAGATGTCGAAACATTAAATAGGTAGTGAGGCCATCACAATCTCTCTACCTGTTTGACCGCTCTGCTTTTTTATTTGTTAACGACTTCTGGCTTTTTGTTACCTTGTTAGCTGATATAAGAGCGAAAATCGTGACTCATTGAGCAAAAGTGTTGCCCTGCGCAAATTCAGAGGCATAGAAAAGATTGAGAATAGTATGAACATCAGTACAATGCGGAAAAATTAATGAAGTAATTTATCAATTTACAGTGTAATTCCTGAGCACCTTTAGCTCTATTAATTGGAATTCTAATCGCTTAAGCACTGTGAAAACATTCACCGTATATTAGTACAAAGGTCTGAATCTTGGACAAACATGACGAAATCCTGGTCGCTATTCGCCAAATTATTCGCGCTATCGATTTACATTCGAAGAAGCTGAGTAAAGAGTATGGTTTGACTGGCCCTCAATTAATCTTAATGAGAGCAATCCAAGAAATGGGTAACGTGACGATCAAAGAATTGTCTAACCACACCAATGTAAGCCAAGCGACCACCACTACGATCATTGATCGTCTAGAGGTGAATGGCTATGTACAACGTATCCGTAGTGTTGCTGACCGTCGTAAAGTACATGCAAACTTGACCGAAAAAGGTCAAGAGCTGCTAAACAATGCGCCACCACCACTGCAAGATAGCTTCGTTAACAAATTTCAAAACCTTGAGCCGTGGGAGCAAAGTCTGCTGCTTTCTTCGATGCAACGTGTGTCATCTATGATGAACGCGGAAGACATTGACGCGGCTCCAGTTCTTCAGCTTGAAGGCATAGCTAATATCGCTAAAAGCTAATTTTTCATTTAAAACAATGAATTAAAATCGCAACAAATGGTCGCTTAGAGCGGCCATTTTTGATCCTACCATCTCAATTATGGCCTTTCGGCTTTTCACTTTTTCTGCGCGTACTCTCCTAGTCCACTTAATATTTATGCATTGATTACCTATAGCATTAACGATTCTCTGACAAAAAACATCTAGACCGACCGGTTTGTTCTGTACTATTGTGTGCATCTCCCAACGATGAGGTGACGTATGAAACATGAATTGACGGCAACACAAATGACAGCGACGTTGAAGAAAATGCAGGAAGCTTTTGCAAATGATCCGATGCCGACGGTACCGGTGAGAATTGAACAGTTATTAGCTCTGAAATCTGCACTTATTGATTACACCGACCGTTTGTGTGCAGCGGTCAGTGAAGACTACGGTCACCGAAGCAGACAAGACACCTTGATGGCCGACATTCTTCCTTGTCTGGGAAACATCGACCATAGCATTGAGTGTTTGCCTCATTGGTCGACTTCATCGATTCGCCACTCCGGCCCTTTACTTTCAACTTCTCGTGTTGAAGTGGTTTATCAACCAAAAGGTGTGGTGGGAATTATTACTCCGTGGAATTTCCCTATCATGTTGTCTGTTGGGCCGCTGATCTCAGCGTTGGCTGCGGGCAATCGCGCGATGATTAAGATGAGTGAATTTACTCCCGCAACCAATCAAGTACTGAAAGCCTTGTTGGATGAGGTATTCCACTCTGATGAAGTTTGCCTTGTTGAAGGAGAAGTTGAAGTTGCTGCGGCTTTCTCTGCGCTGCCGTTCGACCACCTTTTGTTTACGGGTTCAACTCAAGTAGGGCGTCAGGTGATGAAGTCTGCGGCTGACACGTTAACCCCTGTCACGCTTGAATTGGGTGGTAAGTCGCCAGTGATTGTGGCCGAAGACACGCCAGTTGATCTTGCTGTTGAGCGAATCATTTATGGCAAGAGCCTTAATAACGGCCAAGTATGCGTTGCTCCGGATTACGTATTACTTCCCGAAGATAAGCTCGAGGCCTTTATTCTTGAGTACAAAAAACAGTACCAACTGCTGTTTGATGAAGGGATCTATTCCGAGAATTTGACCTCTTTGATTAACCCCCGCCAATGTGACCGTATTGTCGGCCTATTGAATGACGAACAGCAAGCAGGGACACGAATTGTTGCGTGCCATGACGATGCTATGGACTTAGATACTCATCGATTAGTGACGCACTTGATCATTGAACCCAGCTTGTCTTCTAAGGTGATGAACGAAGAGATTTTTGGCCCGTTACTGCCGCTGATCACCTATCGAAACATTGATGAAGCATTCCAGATCATCAATAGCAAACCAAGACCTTTAGCTCTGTACTTGATGAGCTTTAACTCTAGCCTCCAGTCTCAAGTGAAGCAGCAAGTGCACTCGGGAGGGATGTGTATCAATGACTGTGTCTTTCATTTGGCGGTCGACGATGCGCCGTTTGGTGGCATTGGCGAATCAGGGCAGGGCAATTATCACGGCAAAGAAGGGTTTATCACTTTCTCTCACGCTAAAACAGTATTGGAAACCGGCTTAGATCATCGCGTTAAGCATCTGTTTTCAAAAGAAGACAACGAATTAAAGGCGGCTGTGATGAACATGCTAGGCAAGTAAATCACACCCGACATTCCGCTATTCATTTTAGAAATTATTTAAGAGGTTACTTATGTTAGAACGTTTTTTTGAAAGAACCATGAAGTCGTATTTGATGATCACCGGATTGTTGACTGCTACTGCTTTTTCCACCTTCTTAGCACCGGACTGGAGTATGCAGACGCTGTTTTCCTACAACGAGAGTATGATGGAAAATAAAGAGTATCTGTTAGGTACTTATCAGCACTGGGGTGTAATGGTTGGTTGTATTGGCGTGCTATTGATGTTCTCTGCCAAGTACAAGTCCCTACGTACTTCGACCATGATTTACAGCGCGTTTGAGAAGTCGATGTTTGTTGGCATCTTCTTATACAACGTTTGTATTAATGACTATGAGTGGTTCTACGGTTGGAGTGGTGTGTTTGCGCTTGACGCGTTTGTAACCATCTACTCTTTGGTTTATCTCTACTACTATCTCAATCGAGATAAAACCAAGGTGCCCGCTCATTTGCGTTAACCTCGGTTGCTTAACTCATTGAATCAAATATTTCTAAGCCCGCATTTGCGGGTTTTTTTGTATGTGCGAAATGATCTTCAATGATCTTAATTGACATATCTTTGACATTTACATCCTAGACCGACCGGTTTGTATTGGTTATTGTTTAGTCATCAACTAGAAATGAGGTAACCACCATGACAGCCAATAATTTTAATTTTCAACTGAAAACCATTGTTCACGCTCAAGAGAACGGGATCGAAAATATTCCATCTTTATTCACTCGATTAGGCGCAAAACGTGTCGTACTTTTTTCTGATAAGGGATTGGAATCGTTGGGCTTTGTTGAGCAGTTCTCGGCACTGTTTGTTAATCAGGAAGCTGGCCAAGATGCTGCGCAACTCGTCGGCGTGTATACCGACATTGCTCCGGATGCGACGTGCGACAACATTAACTCTGCAATTGAGTTTGCGAATAACTTGAATGCAGACGCTATTTTGTCAGTCGGAGGCGGTAGTGTGATTGATGCTTCGAAAGGCGTGAAATACGCACTTCATAAACAGATTGATGATATCCGCACTGTGATTGCCGGCGGTGGCTTTATGGAAGTGTGGCCAAATAACGAAGACATTCGAGTGCCTCACATTGCGGTACCAACAACAGCAGGCACGGGCGCAGAAGCTTCTCCGATTGCTGTTTTTTACAACGAGCATGAAAACATTAAGGCAAGTTTAGTCGCGTCTGGCTTGGAAGCTGACATTGCGATTCTTGATCCAACGGTTACGACCAAGTTACCCGCGCACCTTACTCGCTCCACTGCGATGGATGCACTTACACATGCGGTTGAAGCGATTGTTTCGCCAATGAGTAATTCTTTTACCGATGCTTACGGTATCCAAGCGGCAAAATTGATTGTTGAAAACTTACCTGTGGCACTTGAGGAACCTGAAAATCTCACGGCACGCGGCAATCTTCTTCAAGCGAGTACGATGGCGATCTCTGCGTTCTACTCTTCATTGGGCGGTATCCCGATCCACAACTGTGCTCATGCATTTGGTGCGATTAGCCATATCCCTCATGGCGATGCCAACACGGTATTGATGCCGGTTGTGATTGAAGCTCTGCCTGAATTCTATATGCCAAATGCATTCAAATTGGCTCAAGCGTTCTCGATTGATTGCACGGGTACCGACGAGATGATTTATCAGAGAGTGTTGGGCTTTTTAAATGATTTCCAAACCCGTGTCGGAGCGATGAAACGCTTTAGTCATTGGGAGTTTGACGCGCAAGAGAAGAGCAATATTGCCGAAGCGATTGAAAAAGATATCTGCTTCCAGTTTTACCCAATTTCAAAGCAAGTGATTGAGCAGATTATAGAAAAATCCATCTAGTTAGTTGCTGAGAATATTTAGTCATTAATTGTACTCCGAGGACTCACCATGAAGATTGAAAACGTATTGCTGGCTAGTTTGTGCATCATCGCGCCATTCCTACTTTTCACCTAAATAATTCAACAGGGACGTTGTGACCTTTATTCCCGAGGAGGAAATAAATGATCAATAAACGTTTAACTACCGTGATTCTGACCGGTGTTTTGGCTGCTGTGTTTTGGCTGCTGTGTTTTTTGCCAAAGCAAGTGTTGGAAGCGAAAGCTCTAAGAACCAGGCCACTATGGTTCAATCGCAGCAGCATCAAGATGTCGTGCAACTGTTGGATCAAGCTTACCAAGGGCAATTGGATGCCCAGCTCTCTGTCGCTTATTTATACCTGAGCGGAGAGGGCGTCGAGCAGAACGATGATAAAGCGGCGGAGTGGTTCGAGACCGCCGCGAGTAAAGGTAGCCCTGAAGCTCAAACTCAGCTTGGCCTGATGTATTTCTCTGGTAGTGGCGTTGAAGTGAGCCAAGCGGAAGCTGTCACCTGGATTGGTATGGCAGCCGCTCAAGATTATGACCCTGCGCTCGACTTATTACATTGGATGTCCCAAGCCGCGCACTAATTCAAATCCTAACCTGTGTTAATTGCAGAATAAGTTAATCACAAAAAGGTTAATCACAGAAAAAGTTAATCATAGAAATTGGAGAACGTCTTATGCAGACATTCAAGAAATCCGTGCTGTTCACCGCAATGGCAGCAGCAAGCAGTGCAGCCTTTGCTGCCGAATCTGAAAAACCGAATATTGTGGTTATTGTTGGTGATGATGTGGGCTTTGCAGATACCCAGCCTTATGGCTCAGAAGTCGATACACCTAACTTGATGGCGTTGGCCGAAGAGGGGGTGAAATTCACTAACTTTCACGCTTCACCAACCTCATCAGTAACGCGTTCAATGATGCTTACCGGTGCCAATAGTCACGAGGTTGGTTTAGGCACCTTTGATTACGCTGTGTACCCTGGGGCTATTGGTAAGCCAGGCTATGAAGGTTACCTCACCAAGAAGGGCGTAACGGTGGCAACGTTACTTAAAGACAATGGCTATAACACCTACTTATCGGGCAAATGGCACTTAGGTCATGAAGATGGCTTCTTACCTGATGACCGAGGTTTCTCTGAAAGTTATGGCATTTTAGCTGGCGGATCGAATCATTTTAATCGAGATATGATGTTCCCTGCTAAAAATGCAGCGACAGCCGATGCACTTCAAAAAGGTGAAATTCCAGGCGTTGAAGTTGAGCCAACTTACCGAAATGGTGAAGTCGTCGCAGATAAATATAGAGGCGAATACTCAGATCAGGTTTACACCAACGAAATCATCAAGATGATCGACAACAAAAAAGACGACGGTAAGCCTTTCTTTGCTTATGTCCCATTCACCGGTATTCACCTGCCACTGCAAGCGCCAGAGTCTGCCTATCAAGATAAAGTCGATTACTACGTTGAACATGGTTGGGATTCGGTTCGAGAAGATCGCTTCCAACGTATGCAAGAGATGGGCGTAATTCCTAAAGATGCGGATATTTCAGGTCGTAATTCATTAAGTCGTCCTTGGGATTCGCTATCTGAGAAAGAGCAAAAGTGGTACGGCAAGAAAATGGCTGTCGCGATGGGCATGATGGAAATGCAAGACCAGCAAGTTGGCCAGATTGTCGATTACCTAAAAGAGATCGGGGAATACGACAATACTTACATCATGTATCTCGCAGATAACGGCCCAGAAGCTGCAGATATTACCGGTGAAAATATCAGTGATCTGATTCGAACATGGACGGCGCATCATTTCGATAATTCGACCGAAAACTTAGGTAAGGCGAACTCCAGTGTGTCACTTGGTCCTGAGTGGGCGAGTGCGTCCACCGGTGGTTTGTCTTGGTACAAAGCCTATACCGCGGAAGGTGGTATCCGAGTTCCGTTCATTGTTAAACCTGCGAAAGCCGTCTTAGAGGGGGAGCAAGCATTAGAGTCGGGAACTCAAACCGATGACTTGTCACAAGTTAAAGACATCGCAGCCACCATTCTAGAAATTGCCGATGTAGAGCATCCGGGAACGGAATATCAAGGTAGAGA
Organism: Vibrio sp. 99K-1; assembly: GCF_013114585.1. Classification (NCBI taxonomy): domain Bacteria; kingdom Pseudomonadati; phylum Pseudomonadota; class Gammaproteobacteria; order Vibrionales; family Vibrionaceae; genus Vibrio; species Vibrio sp. 99K-1. The sequence goes on along the minus strand of NZ_VTXF01000004.1, from coordinate 81,175 downwards.
AGTGGCACCGATGAGTGGTGTGAGTTTAGTGCCTTACTTCAAAGGAGAGACACCAAAGGTTCACAGCTCAGATAACTCGATTCCGTTCGAGCTGTTTGGCAGCGGAATTCTACTTAAAGGTGATTATAAGATTATTCGAATCTCTACCGGCATGGGTGGTGATAGCGAGTGGCATCTATACAACACCAAGAAAGATCCTGCCGAGCAGCACGACTTAAGAGAGCAATTGCCTGATCTGTTCCATGAGATGATCGCTGAGTATCAAGAGTACGAAAAAGCACAAAATATTGTGCCGGTTGATGAAGCGTGGAACCCGTTTGAGAACGTGAAATAGAGGAAATGAATCAGTTGGCCAGCTTAGCGCGGTAAAGCTGAGTTGGCCGATAGATACCGTGTAAAGGAACTACGGACTGTTTTAGCCAATACAAAAACTTTTACATCGAGGTACTTTTCATGACGGCATTATCACTATCAAATCTAAGCACTATTCCTCAATTTAACGGTAAAGCACACAGTAAACTTCAGGCATTGGCCAAACCGATTGGGGCGGTATGCAATATCAGTTGCACCTACTGTTATTACTTGGAAAAGCAACAGCTGCTTGAATACCCTAAGGGCACTCAATATGTGATGGATGAGGAACTGCTAGAGCGGTATATCAAGCAGTACATCGAAGGCCAAAACACTCCAGAAATTATCTTCTCTTGGCATGGTGGCGAGCCTACCTTACTGGGGATTGAGTACTTTAGAAAGGTGGTGGAACTGCAAAACAAGTATTGTCCGAGCTACAGTAAAATTAGTAATGACCTGCAAACTAACGGCACTTTACTCAATGACGAGTGGTGTGATTTTTTTAAGAAGAACCACTTCATTATTGGTGTGAGCATTGATGGCCCCGAGCATTTGCATAATCACTATCGCACCAACCGAGCAGGCAAGGGGACCTTCTCTCAAACCATGCGAGGGATTGGTTTTCTAAAGAAGCATGACGTTGAGTTTGCAATTTTAACTTGTGTCAACGATGTAACGGGCCAAAACCCGTTAGAAGTTTATCGTTTTTTACGCGATGAAGTGGGTTCGAAGCAGCTTCAGTTCATCCCTGTCGTGGATAAACGAGAAGCTCACACCAACAACCAATGGCTTTCCCATCAGCAAGCGATCATTCCGGTTTCGGGAGAGGTGGAATCTTGGAGTGTCGGTTCTGCACAGTGGGGAGAGTTTCTTAAAGCCGTTTTTGATGAGTGGTTCGAACATGATTTTGGTCGAGTACTTATTCCTTACTTTGAAAACTTTGTCGGTGTATGGATGGGAAGAGACAGTACCATGTGTACCTTGAGTGAAATTTGTGGAAAGGGGCTGGCGGTCGAACCTAATGGCGATGTGTACTCATGCGACCACTATGTTTACCCAGAATTTAAGTTGGGTAATATCCACGATAAGCCATTGTCAAAATTAGCGTTTTCACCAGAGCAACAAACCTTTGGATTTGCTAAGCAAAAGTCACTACCTAAACAATGCCAAACTTGTGAGTTTAAGTTTGCTTGTCATGGCGAGTGTCCTAAAAACCGAATCATCACCAGTCGTGACGGTGAGGCTGGGTTAAATTACTTGTGTGAAGGTTGGCTCAAGTTTTTCAAACATATCGACCCTACACTTAATGCCCTTTTGCAAGCCAATGGGATGCCGCAGCGTGCAAGGTAAAGTTATCTTACTGGTGACAAGTAAAAGTCGAAGTAGACAATCATTGAGCTTGAAAACAAAAAAGCTCGCTAAATATGCGAGCCTTTGAGCATTGTCGTTGATTAGTCTTTTGAACTCAAAACTAGTAAGGTTTCTTCCATCGCATTGCTTAGAATCGAACGATTTCTTTGCATCGCAGCCATTAACGTAGATCCTAGCCAAAGACCGTAAAGCGTTCGAGATAGCGATTCTGGCTCTGCGATAGTGAAATCACCAGCCTCATTGCCTTCTTCAAACAGTTTTGCCATACGTAGGATTATCTTCTCAGCACCTTCTGCCATGGTTGATTGCAATGGGTTAGCAGAGCCAGATACTTCTCCCGCCAGTTTTACGACAAGACATTGGATATTGAAGTCCTCAGTCAGTTTTGATGCGCACCAAAACTCGAAATAGGCTTTAACGCGATCACGACGAGAAAGCGACTCATCACTTAAAAAGTCATCCAGCTTAGCGAGATGCTCATCAAAGTAGTTGGTAAGAAGGATCTCGCCAAAGTGCTCTTTAGATTTGAAGTAATGGTAAAAAGAACCCTTCGTTCCTTCAGCTTGGTTGATGATTTTCATTAAACCAACGCCTGCAAATCCGTGTTCATTAATAAGACTAAACCCTGCATCGAGCATAGCTTGTCGCATGTCTTTCATTGGTCTTACTCTTTATGCTGAGAATGAGGAATAGTGTAACTAGCAACATACCAACCGTCCAGTCTAGTGCGTTAGGAGGCTGTCAATAATGACTTGTTTCGCCAAAGTGACCTTATCTCTTATTGGCACCTACAAGCGATAAAACTTTTTTTAAGATAAGCGCGTGCTATAAAACGAAAATAACCCTCTTAGAATGCTATTTTGGTGCCCTAGAATGGCTAATTTGAGGTGTTTTAAGTTGCTGTTTTTGTTGGTTTTTAATTTGGTGTTTTCTGAATATCTCAGTGGTAGTCTTAGTTTACTTTCTTTAGGGGGCTAAATGGACACTAATAACAGTACTTATCATCACCACAATTTCGCTCAACAAGATTTGTCCGATATGACTTTCACAGCATGTACCTTCATTCGCTGTGACTTTAGGCGTTGTAACCTACGTGACACAACCTTTATCAATTGTAAGTTCATTGAGCAAGGTGATATCGAAGGGTGTCACTTTGGTATTGCCGACTTACGAGATGCAAGCTTCCAGAATTGTCAGTTGGCAATGGCGAATTTTAGTAACGCGAATTGTTATGGTATTGAGCTACGTGAATGCGACCTGAAAGGGGCGAACTTTACTCGTGCTAACTTTGCCAACCAAGTGAGCAACCGCATGTACTTTTGCTCGGCGTATATCACAGGCTGTAACTTGTCCTATGCTAACTTTGAACAGGCTTGTTTAGAAAAATGTGAGCTGTTTGAGAACCGTTGGATAGGGACTTACCTTGCAGGAGCGTCATTAAAGGAGTCGGACCTGAGCCGCGGTGTATTCTCTGAAGATGTATGGGGACAGTTCAGTATGCAGGGAGCAAACTTGTGTCACGCTGAATTAGAAGGGTTAGATCCTCGAAAGGTGGACACATCGGGCATCAAAATTGTCGCTTGGCAACAAGAGCAACTGCTTGAAACTATGGGTATTGTGGTAATGCCTGATTAATAGGGTTAGCGAAATCTTTGATTAACCGAGAAAAGACGGTTGTTTTGCTTTTCTAACCACTGCTAGACTACGGTTTCGCGGCTGCACATATTTATATTCAGTTCAATCTAGAGAAAATTATGACTATAGAAAATGTGCTTCCTGAAGATTATGCAGAAATGCTTAAGGTTTGGGAAAATTCAGTCCGAGCAACTCATGACTTTATTACAGAAGAAGATATTGAGTTTTTTAAACCCATCATCATGGAACATGCGTTCCCTGCGGTTTCTTTGAAATGCGTTAAAAATGAAAGTGGTTCGATTGTTGGCTTCGTGGGTGTTCATGATGCAAAAGTCGAGATGCTATTTGTTTTGAATGAAGTTCGAGGACAAGGAGTAGGTACGGTGTTGTTGCAACATGCGATTAAGCAGTTAGCAGCCACCAAAGTTGACGTCAATGAGCAAAACCCGCAAGCGGTAGGTTTCTATCAGCACATGGGGTTCAAAATTGAATCACGCTCTCCACTTGATGACATGGGAAAACCATTTCCAATTCTGCATATGATGCTGTAAGACTCGGTTGTCGTATCACTCGGTTGTAATCAACCACAGTCGCTAGAAGAAAAGCCCGAAGCTAATAACTTTGGGCTTTTCCGTATCTGAACCAATGATAACCAAACTATCCAATTGAGGCCGACCTGAATTGGTGCGCTAACGGGATGTCACTTACTTACAAGTGGGTTGTGCTTGTATTTCATACGGGATCTTGGTCACTGATTTAAGCGCGTCAAACCATTAAAACGACCAAATTAAATGTAATCATTATCACAATTAATGCTTGGTCAACATGCGGAAATAGATCTTTATCACGTTTGTGATATTTAACTTTAATTCTTAATTTGATTGCTTTATCAAATTTACAGTGTTGACTTGTTGTTAATAATAAATTTGTAATTAAATTTCATGATAAATATGAGAGGTAGAGAATAACTAATCATTTGACAGTAAAATTTAAGTGATGGAAGTCTCATTTTGTTGCCATTTCTCTATTCCTCAACTTCCATTGATAATAATCCCAACAACAACGAACAAAGAATAACTGGGATATATTATGCTTTATGACCTTATTGACCACGACTTAATTGATGTTATTAACCACTCTGAATATAAGTGGGAAGATGCTGTTAAGGAAACGACTCGTTACCTGCAAGACAAGGGGTACGTTACCGATAACTACGCAGATGCGATCATTCAGTCAACGCATGATAATGGACCTTATTACGTTCTTTGTCCAGGTATTGCTATGCCTCATGCCCGCCCAGAAGCAGGTGTACTAAAGACAGGTCTTGGTATTCATGTCTTTTCTAACCCGGTGGATTTTGGGTCTGATATGGGGCCTGCCAATGTCTTATTAACATTAGCTGCAAAGGATTCAGATACACACATTGAGGTTATTCAAGCGCTTAGCGAAATGCTGGTTGATGAAGAAAACATTGCCAAGCTGGCTGCTTCTTCTTCAAAAGCTGAAGTGCTTGAAATTATTAAAAGTTACTAATAATAACCTTTGAAAATAAGGAATATAACGTGTCTACAAATATAAGAGCCAAAGTGCAAGCTTTTGGTGGTCATCTGACTGCCATGGTATTGCCAAATATCGGAGCCTTCATTGCTTGGGGCTTTATTACTGCATTATTTATCCCAACAGGTTGGATGCCGAACGAGTATTTCGGTGAGCTTGTTGGTCCGATGATTACCTATTTATTACCGTTACTTATTGGTTATACCGGTGGCCAAATTGTCGGTGACAAGCGTGGTGCTGTAGCGGGTGCCATCGGTACTATGGGTGTTATCGCTGGTGCGGAAATCCCAATGTTTGTTGGTGCAATGATCATGGGTCCATTGAGTGGCTGGGTGATTGTCCAAATCGATAAGCGCCTACAAGACAAGATTCCGTCCGGCTTTGAGATGGTAGTAAACAACTTCTCGCTAGGTATCTTCGGCATGCTGATGTGTCTATTTGCCTACGCGATTGTTGGCCCTGCTGTGACTGCAGCGAACCTGTTCGTTAAATCAGGCATCGAAGCGTTGGTTGCGACTGGCTTCCTACCGTTACTTGCGATTATTAACGAGCCAGCAAAAGTCTTGTTCCTTAACAACGCTATCGACCAAGGGATCTACTACCCACTAGGTCTACAAGCTGCGGCGGAAACGGGCAAATCTATCTTCTTTATGGTGGCGTCTAACCCTGGCCCTGGTTTAGGTATGCTTTTGGCTTACGCTAAGTTTGGTCAAGGTCTAAGTAAGAAATCAGCACCAAGTGCCATCATCATCCACTTCTTCGGTGGTATTCATGAGCTGTACTTCCCATACGTGCTAATGAAGCCAATCATGATTCTCGCGATGATTGCAGGTGCAGCGACAGGTATTGCAACGTTCAACCTACTTGATGGTGGTCTAGTTGCAGGCCCAAGCCCAGGCTCAATCTTCTCTTACCTAGCATTAACACCAAAAGGCAGCTTCTTCGCAACCATCGCCGGTGTAATAACAGCAACGATTGTGTCTTTCCTAGTGGCAAGTGCAATCCTGAAAGTTAGCAAGAAGACAGAATCTGAAGATGAGTTCGAGCAATCTGTGACTGACATGAAAGACATGAAAGCAGAAGGCGTAGTGGCTAAAGCTCCAACAGCAGCGGTAAAAGCAGAAGCTAAAGACATCAAATTCGTCGCCTTTGCATGTGATGCAGGCATGGGTTCAAGCGCGATGGGGGCATCAACCTTCAAGCGCAAACTCGAAAAAGCCGGCTTTAATGTTGAAGTGAAGAACTTCGCAATCGAAAAAGTGCCAAGCAACGCGGACGTGGTGGTGACCCACGAGAGCCTTGAGAGTCGCGCAATCAAAGCAACAGGTCTTCCTGTGGTGACTATCAAGAACTTCCTACATGACCCAGCATTAGACAACCTAATGGACACCATCGGTCAGCAAGCTTAATTAATATTCTGGGGTCAGGTATTGGCCCCACTTTTCGGAGATAAAATCATGGTTCAAACAACTGCAGCGGTAATTTGTGGTGAGAAAGACGTTCAACTAAGAACCTTCGGTCTACCAAAGATTTCAGATGATGAACTGCTGGTTAAAAACGTTTCAAACAGCATCTGTCTATCGACTTACAAAGCGGCGCTCCTCGGCAGTAACCACAAACGTGTGCCTGAAAATATTGCTGAAGTACCTGTAATGACAGGCCATGAATGCGCAGGTGTGATTGTAGAAGTGGGCGCTAACTTACAAGACCGTTTCAAACCAGGTGAACCATTTGTACTGCAGCCAGCAATGGGCTTGCCAACAGGCTACTCAGCAGGCTACAGCTACGAGACATTTGGTGGTAATGCAACCTACTCAATCATCCCTAAAGTTGCGATTGATTTAGACTGTGTGCTGCCATACAAGAGCTCTTACTACGCAAACGCATCACTTGCCGAGCCAATGTCTTGCATCATCGGTGCGTTCCACGCTAGCTATCACACCACGCCTTACGTGTATGAACACCAAATGGGTATTAAAGAAGGTGGCGCGCTAGCACTTCTAGCGTGTGCAGGCCCTATGGGTATTGGTGCGATTGATTACGCGATCAATGGCCCTGTGAAGCCAAGCCGTATTGTGGTGACTGATATCGATGAAGCTCGTCTCGCACGCGCAGAAAGCCTCATCCCGGTATCAAAAGCGACCGAGAATGGTATTGAACTCCATTACGTAAACACAGCGAAAATTGATGATCCTGTTACGTACTTAAAAGAACTCAATGACGGTAATGGCTATGACGATGTCATGGTATATGCGGCGGTTGCACAGGTGCTTGAGCAAGCTGATGAGCTATTAGGTAACGATGGCTGTCTGAACTTCTTTGCGGGTCCAACGGACAAGCAATTTAAAGTACCGTTCAACTTTTATAATGTGCATTATGAATCTACGCATATTGTAGGAACCTCTGGCGGTTCAACAGGGGATATGGTTGAATCCATTGAACTTTCGGAAGCGGGTAAGATCAACCCATCATTTATGCTAACTCACGTTGGTGGCTTACAGGCGGCACCTCACACTATCCTAAATCAACTGGATATTCCGGGTGGTAAAAAGCTAATCTACCCGCATATTGACCTGCCACTGACGGCAATTGATGAATTCCACAAGCTAGCAGAACAAGACCCGTTCTTCGGCGAACTAGACCGAATTTTGAAAGACAACAACTACGTTTGGAACGAACTGGCAGAGAAAGCACTGCTTGAGTTCTACGGCGTTAGCCTAACGGCGTAATCGATGATTTCGTGGCAGCTACACTGCTGCCACGACCAATAAGGAACATGTTATTACGGTGCAAGACGAATTATTAGATGCCTTAGAAGAGTGTGAAACCGCCACTTGTTTTATCCAAGCATCTCATAAGCTGATTAGCGTTAAGTTAAAGCATTTGTTACCAAGGGTATTTGTTCAAGATCCTTTGGTGATTGAGTATGCCGTGACCCCTCTACTCAAAGAGGATGGTCCTTTGGTCGAGATTGATGTGGTATCAAAGCTGATGTTTGCGATGGGTAAGATCTCACTAGAGAGTTACGCAGATATTAACTTGTTTGACCAAATGCACGGTTTTGTCGCGCAGCAACAAGAGCCAATTTCGTTTAGTGATGATGTCATTTACGACTTCATCACTAATCAAGCGACGCTCTCGAAGAGCGACGGCAGCATCTATCTTGATTCGATTAACCAATTAAAATTTTCATCATTCGACTCCTTTTCTCAAGCTCGCTATGAGTCACTGGTCAAAACCGTGTTGAAACTCGCTTGCGAAGGTTTGTTAGAAACCGTGGAGAACGAAATCTTAGATTAAGGCTTTTCATATGAAAGTTTCCCTAAATGTCAGTGGCTTTGATACTGAAGCTGTATTCCCAGATAACAATATCGAACAAATTCATAAGCCATTGGTTGAAAAGTTTTCTCGCCTCTACCAAGAAAAAAACGAACGAACGGTGATATTCCTGGCTGCGCCTCCCGGCAGCGGGAAATCGACCTTAGCGGCATTTTGGGAGCATCTATCCCAAACCATTCCTAATGTCGTGCCATTACAGGTGCTGCCTTTTGATGGTTTCCACTACCCAAATGAGATTCTTGATTCGAATTACACCATGCGTGGTGAAGAGAAGGTAAAGCTGCGTAGTATTAAAGGTGCCCACGAGACCTTTAACCTCACATCCCTGATAGACAAGCTAAAAAAGCTCAAAGTCCAAGATCCGAAATGGCCATACTATGACCGTAACCTACATGATCCGGTTGATGATGCTATCACTGTTGAAAAAGAGATTGTGGTGATTGAGGGGAATTGGCTTCTGCTCGATGAACCAGTATGGAGTGGGTTGAATGAGTTGGCTGATTTCACCATCTTCATCGATACCGATCCTAAGTTTTTAGAAGAGCGTTTAGTGAACCGTAAGATTCGTGGTGGCTCAACGCCTGAAGAGGCCCTCGCTTTTTATCAAAGTTCAGATTCTAAGAATGTAGACATGGTTTTAAATCATTCTGTAAAAGCGGACCTGACTCTATATATGAACCAAGATGGTTCTTTTGATATCAATTAACTCTAGGAGGTCGCTATGAAGATCGTCGTCGACAGCCATACTCATACTCTTGCCAGCGGCCATGCTTACAGCACTATTATTGAGAACGCTAAAGCAGCACAGGGTAAGGGGCTAAAACTTCTTTGTACAACGGATCATGCTCCTGAAATGCCGGGTGCCCCCCACTACTGGTTTTTCAACAATCAAAGAATTTTGCCCCGCTTTCTTCACGATGTTGGAATCCTTCGTGGAGTGGAAGCAAATATCACCAACATTGAAGGAGACTTAGATCTCGCCCCTTCAACCTATCAGCACCTTGACTGGACTATCGCCAGCTTCCACGAACCTGTGTTTCCTCCATCCACTGAAGAGATACATACTCGAGCCCTCATTAATGTAATTGAGGGGGGAAAGGTTGATGTACTTGGGCACCTTGGTAACCCAAATTACCCGTTTGATATTCGAGCCGTGCTTGAGTGTGCTAAACAGCACAATGTGGCGATTGAGGTGAACAATACCTCTTTGACTGGAAAAAGCCGCAAGGGAAGTGATGTACGCTGCTCTAAAATCGTCGAAATCGGTAAGGGAGTGGGCGTGTATTTTTCAACAGGCTCAGATGCTCACTTCTGTGAAGAGATTGCGCATTTAGATCTCGCCATTGCGCTTTTGGACAAGCATGAAGTACCTGAAGAGAAAGTAATCTCGACTTCCACAGCGCGCTTTCTAAACTTTTTATTATTGAGAGGAAAGAATCGGATTGAAGAGTTTGCAGAGCTCTATTGAATATATTTCTGATGCAATTTGCGCTTGAAGCAAAAACGCCCAAAGTGGATAACTTTGGGCGTTTTTCTTGAAATTTTCTATAGTTTTATGGGCTTAAAGTAATCAGAACCCGAGATCAGTGCATACCCGAACGCATTTTGTCGGCAAGGGCAAAGAATACAAACAGCACAAAACACACCAAAGCAACACAAAGTGAAATTAGTATTGTTGTTGCATCTTTTGTCATTAATGGAACCACGATAGAAGCTAACGCTACCAAGATAACAAGGATATGAACGATTCGTCCGGGAATCGGGTTTTTATGGCAGAATGAAGCCCATAGGTAACGCATTTTTAACACCAGTATAAAATTAGTGGATTTATTCTATTTTCTTAATGAGTGTTTTGTAAATAAATTTTCGTTATAGGTGACTGTAAATATGATCTAAGTCGACATGGTATAAAACTAGTTAAATAACAGTGGTTTATCTATAGAAAAGAGAGTGCTTATTATTTTTATAAGAAAACATAGTATTCGGTATTTTGTTGGATATTAAGCTAAAATTCGCTCCGTTTTGATTTCTGGGCTTAAGATCTCACTTATTGAGTATTTTGTTAAGATACCGTTTGCGTATTGATTTCCGCCCTGTACATGTCAATTAGGCTGGTATCTATTTAGGGGCTGGAATTCGTTTAATGTCATTTATCAAAGAGAGTGTTCGAATTGAGAGCGCGGTAATCTTGTCTTAGATTCAGTTTGGTATACTCAAGGTTCAATCTACGAAGATGATGGAGATGATATGTCGAAAACCGCGAAGATCATGAATGAAGATAAGCTGGTTAAGAAGGCTCTAGAAGTCGGTTTTAAAATGGCAAAGTTGCAAGGTTTCGATTTGCCGAACTCATCTCAACCAATCAAGGTTAAGGCTGTTTATCTATTTCTTGTTGAAGTTAATCAAATCACTCCGTTACCAGACAGTAAGTTGGATGGTGCAAATATTAAGAAGCGCCTAGCGTTATGGATACACAACGCTTTGCCTGATAATGATCCTCTGAAGTAAGCAGAGATTAACTCGTTTTTATGTGTGAAACCTAGCGGTCACTCGCTAGGTTTTTTTGTTTTATGATTGCTATTCCGAGTTTAAACCGAGTCAGTAAAGTAATAGCAAACCTTGGTAGCCACCGATCTGTACTTCATCGACATATTCTCCCACTCTGCCGTCGGCATTTACGGGCTTCATTGGTGGGGCTAATCGAATCGAGATTTTCTCTGCAGCATAAAAGTCAGCATTTTTCCCATAAAAATCGGTGCGATAGAGAACTCGTCCATGCTCAAACTCTCTGGCTATCACCATGTCTTCTGGGCCGCCTTCTACAACCTGTTTATCTGATTGATATAGGAAATAGGTATGAGTCGTTAGCAGTGAAACCTTGCCATTAGGTAAGTCTTGATGAGTGACCTGGGATTGCGAAGTGTTGCCAACAATCGTGTAATCCTCAGATTGTGGAGTACGAGTTGAGAGCATCAATGAGATAGGTTCAAACCCCGAAGGAATCACACCTGAAGGTTTTCCAAGAGTGATATCGAGCAATGCTGTGGGCTTATAAGCCATGTTTTTGGGTACGCCCGGTTTCCAGAAGTTATCTGTTGTGGTGTTGTTGCTCCCATACACGTAACTGTTGTTCCATTGATTGAAATAGCTGTGTTCAGGGTGGTAGTTGAGGTAATAGACAGCGAGAGTTGAGTACTGGTCTTGTTGCCAGTTCTCTTGGTTGTTTCCAAAGAACTGCACTCGTCCATAGCGCGTAGTGGCTTGTTGAATAACCTTCGCCCCTGAATAGCCGAGTGCTGAGTTATCCCAAAACTTCGATAGCCCGCCATAGCCGCTAAAGCCCGTTGACGGAAATATATAGTGCTCCCTGAAATACAGGTTTCCTGCATCGATAAGGTGCGCTTGCCCATTTCGACCATAGAGGTTAGCCGTTCCAATGTTGAGCCCGATTAATGGTTTGTCATTAACGGCAGTCAATCGTTTGAGAAAGGCGGTGAACTGTTGTTTATAGCGTTCATCCGCTTCAGTTGAGCCTGCGATAGCATCAAGCTCAGCGATGTTTCCCCCAGAGTAAATATCAAATTGATTGCTACCTAAGAGCTTATTGGTGTCATCGTTGTAGGCGCCACGGAGCCCTAGTTTTGTCCAGTGTTGACCATAATAACTGCCCATTGCCATCAATAGCCCGGGATTAGCCAGATTGGTTAGCGACCATGACGAATTTTGGTCCCACATTCGACCAAAAGGAATAACACGGGACTGCCAACGAAATCGAGCTGTGGCAGATTTGTTGCTTCGGTTTTGGTATTCAGCAGGAGATAAATAGTTGTCGTCGTTGAGATCGGCCGATTGGTCGAAACCACGAATTTTTCTCCAATGCGTTGTTTTATCGGGAGAGCGGTTATTTACTGCTGCTGATGACAAGTATTTTGGAGCGACTTTCGGAAAGTTATCTCCGAGTTGAACACGGTTTAAACGAGGTCGAATATGATTTGCGTGGCCTTGCCAGCGCACTCTAACAACGTATAAACGCCCACCATCACGGACAAAAGATGAGCCAAAAAATTGGCCGCCACCATAACTTTGGCCACTACCATCATGAGTGTTTGCTCGTAACCAATCAGAGGGCACTTGCCAGCTAACCGCTTGGTTTTGAGTCATGTTCTTGGTGCCATCTTCCGTTATTTCGATTCGAGACCAATCGGTCACATGATTCTCAGCATTCATCGAAGATGGATATTCAATCCGGAATTTTCCTCCTTGTGCAAAGCGTGAAAATTCAAATTCTAAATGGTCAAACTTTTCAGAGTGATAAATGTAGAGCGCACCCCCTTGTTGGAAATGTTCAAAGACATCGGTATCCCAAGGTGTGGGTTGGTAAAGGGCAAAACCTGCGTGCATTTCGTCTGCGGTATAACCAACGAGCATAGGCTTGCGGTTTAATAGAGTGTTCTCACCATGAGTCGGGTCAGGCTCTGCAAGGATGGTGTCTTCTGAAAAGTGTAGAAAAAAGTCTTCGTAATCGATGCCGTATCGTTCAGCGATGTCTCTAATCTCGTTTTCGAATGGGCCTGAATTTAACTCTAACTTTTGGTTGTACATGTAGCCCACGGCCTGGACTTTGGTGTTGAGGCTCGGTTCCGCATTCGCTCCAAACATCAAATCACTATTGTTGAGCTCCCAATCAACCACATCGTGGGCTGATATGTCATTGTCTTGCAAGTCGATCCCTTGCTCATGTTGAACGGGTAGAACGATCGTGTAGTTGGCCCAAATGATATTGGGAAAGGTAAGGCCGGTAAGAAAAATGGCTGAGACTAATCGTGTTGTTTTCATTATGTTTCCTAGCCATTCACTCTTTAAGTGTTATCCCTGTCTCGTAAGTGTAGCCAATCGTAATATCTATGTTCTGTTTCCGGTTATGTCTAATGCTGAGCGGTGCTCACTTTGCTTATATCGGCGTGTTACTTGCATCTTCTCTTCATAGAAGGCTTTGTTAGTCGTGGAAACTTGACAGGTTAACGCTTACTAACAAGTATTAAATTGATGATTTTTAATCCGTAATCCATAGATTTGCCGATTTTGAATGCTGTTTGGGGCGTAGGTGTGGATATTCATTTTGACGTTCAATATGACTGGACTTGATAAATAGCGAGGGAATACCTCTTATGATGTCTTTACTGTTTCTACTACTACTCGTGGCGATGTTATGCGCTTTTTTCGAGAAGAAGACCGCGGCTTATGGCTTTTTTGCGGGCTCTGTGATCCTTGGGTTGTATTGGTTCAATCACCATGCGACTGATTCATTACCCATCTTATTGTAAGGAGCTCACATGAATCGAAATCAGTTAACGCTCCTAAATACGCTTGGCCTACTCGGCATGACCGCAGTACTGTTGATAGGCTTTATCCTTCAGTTTGTGCTTCATGAGTTGCCTTGCCCGCTGTGTTTATTGCAACGCATCGGTTTCGTGATGGTTGCGTTTGGCTTTATGTTGAATGTGGTTTACGGGCCTCAACCTCGTCACTATGGCATTGTTTTGATCGGTGCCTTGTATGGTGTCGCCACCTCTCTAAGACAGGTATCGCTGCATGTGATTCCAGGCACGCCTGGCTATGGTAGTCCTATCTTTGGGATGCACTATTACACTTGGGCTTTCGTGTTATTTGCTGCGACCATATTAGCGGTTGCCGTCATTCTAATATTGACCAATAAAGAGCCGTCGCAAGAAGCTTATAAGATGAGTAACTTGGGGCGTGTGGCGTGCTTATTAGCCATCGTCGTGGTTGCACTCAATGCCATCGCTACCTTTGTTGAGTGTGGTCCTTATCAGTGTCCAGATAACCCAGTGAGCTATTGGTTACTCAACTAACTCACATGGCAGTTATCAGCAAAAAGAGAAAGCCACAGCGCTTTGCTGTGGCTTTGTTATTTTGGTGTCTTTTAGATATCAATTAGTTCGATTGATGCAAACCGTTCCAAACTATATCGCGGTAGCGTGCTTGGTTCGTGTCGCCTTCTGTACTAAAGACCATGATGGTTGCATCTCGGTTTAAACCTAGCTGATCACGTACTGCTTGGTCTGCACCTTCACGACAAAGTTGGTACAACAGACCTAACGTAATTGCACCTGACTCACCACTGACAATTTGGCTATCGCCGTGTAATGGGTTTCCTAAAACTCTCATACCATTCGCTGAAACACTGTCTTCAACCGATACAAAATGGTTGCTGCAATCGCGGAGTACTGGCCAAGTCACGGGATTTGGCTCACCGCAAGCAAGGCCTGCCATAATCGAATTCAATTCACCCGATACATTGACCATTTCGCCTTTCACACCTGAGCGGAAGATACAGTCTGCTGCAGCTGGCTCAGCAATAATGGTTTCGAAAGTGCCCGCACCTAGCTTATCAACTAAGTAGCCCAATACACCGCCAGCCATTGCGCCAACACCTGCTTGTAAAAAGACGTGAGTGGGTGACCCAAACTCTGATGCCTGAACTTGTTCAACGGCTTCATCTGCCATTGTCATGTAGCCTTGTGAAATCCATGTTGGGATTTCTTCATAGCCGTCCCAAGCGGTGTCTTGAACAAGCATCCAACCATTGTCTTGCGCAGTTTGGTTCGCCATACGTACCGTGTCGTCATAGTTAACTTCTGTCACGATACACTCGGCACCTAGGCCTTGGATACGGTTTACACTCGCTTGAGATGAGCCTTTTGGCATATAAACTACGGCTTTTTGTCCCATTTCACGAGCTGCCCACGCTACGCCCGTACCGTGGTTACCCGCAGTCGCTGTGGTAAATACCAATGGTTTATCTAATTTTGAAGCCACCGTTTTAAGGTTGATCTCAGAGATATCAATACCTAGGTGTTTAGCTAATTGACGACCAAGTGCGTAAGAGCCACCCAGCACTTTAAAGGCATTTAAACCAAAGCGTTTTGATTCGTCTTTCACCAAGATGGCTTTGACGCCCAATTGTTTTGCCAAGTTAGGAAGAGAGACAAGTGGTGTAGGTTGGTAACCTTCGATCTGGCGGTGAAACTCACGCGCTTGTTGGGCTTGAGAAGCGGTGAATAGTTCGCAGACTTGACCAGTATAGAATGAATTTTTTGATAGTTTTAACATAGGACACACTTAGATACAGACAGATGAATTAAAGGTCATTAAGCGATGGTCAATGACCTTGTTTAGTCGTTCATAGCGACAGGTAGTATTGCGAAAAATGCTACGCGATTACTTGATGTAAGCGATCGCTTCCACTTCAACTAATGCGTCTTTTGGTAGACGAGCCGCTTCAACACAAGAGCGTGCTGGTGCATTCTCAGTCCCGAATACTTCTGTGTATACCTCGTTAAATGCGACGAAGTTTTCCATATCAGATAGGAAACATGTGGTCTTAATAACAGTGTCCAGTGAACCACCGCTTTGCTCTAGTACAGCTTTCAAATTTTCTAGTGACATACGAGCTTGCTCTTTAATGCCACCTTCAACAAACGCCATTGTTTTTGCATCAAGAGGCAGCTGACCAGAAGTGAAAATAAGGTCTTTGAATGCCATGCCTTGAGAGTATGGGCCGATTGCTGCAGGTGCTAGATCTGTATGGATTTTTGTTTTCATTTCATTTCTCTTTATAGGATTTTTAAGCTCTAAACTCGCGGATATATTTATAGATAGCGTGGCGAGTTATACCAAGACGTTCAGATACGAATGCTGTCGCCTCTTTCAATTCGAAAATACCATTCTCAAGCAATAGCTTGGTAATGGCTTTGTTTCGACCTTTCAAGTTGACTGACTCATCGTTATCGACTTCAAAAATAGCGTGCTCAAGTGCTTGCTCAATCACTTCTGTTGTTGAAGCTCCAAAGTTCTCATGCACACCCACAGGGGCATGAGCAATGTCCGGCATTAAAGTTTTTATGATCTCAGGAAACGGGTGAGACAAATTCATGTTGATACAGAATAGTCCAATCGGTTTGCCATTTTCTCCAGCTAGCACACAGGTCGTAGATTTAAGCAGTGACCCATCTTTGCTGGTGGTGAAGTAACTCTTTGGCGTGACCTCACCAGTGCTCTCAAACACACTCAGCATTTTCAGCCCTAGATCGGTGATAGGTGACCCTACTTCTCGACCTGTGTGATGACCGTTCACGATCTTCACCACTGATTTTTCAAAGCTCTCGAATGAGTGAATCACTACCTCACAATGCGGACCAATAAAGTCGGCAATAGTTTCGGCTAAGCGAAAGTTCAGTGCGAGATGCTCTCTGTCATTGTCGGTGAATTCTACGTTAAACGATTTATATGCTGATGCGTTCATTTTAGACCACTGTTGTTAACTTTAATTGCCTTTCATTATCTTTGGTTACTCGATGGATTTCAAGTTGCCAATTAACTTTATGTAACTATAAAACTATACACTCGCTCCTTGCACAAGCCTAAAGTTACAAATAAGTACCTAAAATTGATCAAAATCAACAAAAATTCTGGTTTTAGATGTGTTTGGGTCACTATAGTTAACTGTAAGATCCTGGTCACATTATTTAACTGAAATGTCAGTAAGATGCTCATCGTAACGTAAACAAAATTGAACTATAGGGTCGGTTCGTAATTGCTGACCCAACAATAATAATTAGAGGCCCCAATGACTAACTACCTAAACCGAGGCTTTGAACAAGCTGAGTTTGAAAACAGAACATCACGCGCTCAAAAAGTTATGCATGAGATGAAGCTAGACGCGATGATTTTTACTACGGAACCAAACGTTCGCTATTTTACTGGTTTTCACACTCAGTTTTGGCACAGCCCAACTAGACCATGGTTCGTTGTTATCCCAGCAGAAGGTAAACCTATTGCTATTGTTCCTGAGATTGGTGCTAGCGGTATGGCAGGAACATGGGTTGAGAACATCATTACTTGGCCTTCACCAAGGCCAGAAGATGACGGCATTAGCTTGGTTGCAAGCACGTTGAACTCTTTACCTTGTCGTCACGGCAGAGTTGGCGCGACATTAGGGATTGAGTCTCACTTGCGTATGCCAGTAAATAACTACCTCAAATTAACCACCATGGTTAAGAAAGATTTTGTTGATGTGTCATTAGCGATGCATGAGCTTCGTCAGATTAAATCACAAGCTGAAATAGAAAAAACTCGCGAAATCTGTCGTATTACCAATGTGGGCTTTAGCAAAATTCCTGGGTATGCAAAAGCCGGCATGACCGAGCGCGAAATCTGTAAGCAGTTCCGTATCGATATGTTGCTAGAAGGGGCTGATGAGTGTCCTTATATCATTGCTGGTTCAGGCCCCGATGGTTACGACAGTATTATTATGGGCCCAACCGACCGCATCATTGAACCGGGAGATGTATTGATCATCGATACCGGTGCTGTTCGTGATGGTTACTTCTCTGATTTCGACCGTAACTGGGCATTTGGCTCGGCAAGTGAGCAAACTAAAGCTGCTTACCGTGCTACTTATGAAGCAACAACAAAAGGCTTCGAAGCTGCTAAACCTGGCGCTACAACCACTGATATTTACAACGCAATGTGGGGAGTATTGGAAGCCAATGGTGCATTGGGTAATGACGTTGGCCGTCTTGGTCACGGTTTAGGTATGGAGCTGACAGAGCGCCCGTCTAACACAGCAACCGATAACACAGTGCTTAAACCAGGCATGGTGATGACGCTAGAGCCGGGCATGGTTTACGCACCTGGCAAGTCAATGGTGCACGAAGAGAACATCGTGATCACGGAAGACGGTGCTGAATGGTTGAGCGAGCGTGCTGAACCAGAGCTGATCATTATTTAGCCCCTTACAAACTTAACACCCTACAAAAGCTGACTCTGGACTCCGGAGTCAGCATATAAAAACTATAAAAATACGAGTTTCTCATGCAAACAATAGAACAGTTTCGACAATTTGAAATCCCATTACACCACGTTCAGGCTCCAAGGATTGGTCGAGTTCATATCGGTTTAGTGCAGCTAAGTACTGACCACTCATTAGAGATGGACTGGGCTAAATTACTGGGCACACAAGCAGGAGTGTTTAGCTCCCGTGTTTATTACAGCAGCGAAATGACTCCAGAAGCGCTCGACCAAATTGCGGTTGGGATCAGCGAAGCATCAGATCTGATAGCGACGGGTTTATCCATGGATGTCATGGCGTTTGGTTGCACTTCAGCTTCTATCATTATCGGTGAAGAAAAAGTCGCTAACCTTCTTACGAAAAATCGCGGTGATATTCCCGCAACCAATCCATGGACAGCTGCTCAAGCCGCATTTAAGCACTTGGGTGCAAAGAAAGTTGCCGTGTTTTCCCCCTATCCAACAGAAGTGAATTTCCCTCTTTATCAACAACTGACAGCCGCTGGTTTTGAAGTTCCTGTTTTAGGTTCACTTGGCATTGAGAAAGACACTGACATTACGACGGTTTCAAAGGAATCGATGATGGAAGCGTTGAGCAAGATGTTGCCAGGCTCAGGTGCCGATGTGGTGTTTATGTCTTGCACCAACCTTCGTGTTCTTGACCACATTCAAGAGATTGAAGACCGATTTGGTATCCCTGTCGTGTGCAGCAACTCTGCGATGTTCTGGCACTGCATGCACTTAGTCGGCAACAAAGCTCAATGTCCAGGTTACGGCCAATTGCTAAATCAATAGCAAACACTGAAAGGAATTTAAAGATGAGTAATACAGTAAAAGGTTGGATTGCGGCTATTTTCATTGGCCTGTTATGGGGTGTTCCATGGATCGTTGGAACGCCTATTCTTGAAGTAATGGATGCACAAGTCTTGGTATGGGTTCGCTATACCGTAGCCTTCATTACATTGTTTGTGATTATCCAAGTCAGTAACGCTATAGGTAAACCACAGAAAAAAGTCGACTTTAAACTTAATTGGGCAAATCGACACGACATCTTCTGGGCAGCATGTTGCGGTATTATCGGTCAAGGCGCTTTCAGTTTTCTATCGTTCCTGTCTCTTGACTACATTACCGCTTCAGAAAACGGCGTAATCCAAGGCCTTATCCCAATCATCATTTTATGTGTAGGTTTCCTTCGTCATGGAGAACGCTTTACACCATTACAGATTTTAGCAGCTGTCGGTGCGTTTGCTGGTGTGGCTATCTTGGTCATGGATCCATCGGTTGAAGGCAGTGGGTTCAACATTGGTCACTTGATCTGTCTTGGTAGTGCGGCGAGTTTCTCTACGATGGCTTACGCTCGTGCAAAACTGGCTGAGAAATACGGTTCAGTGGCAACTATGTATCATCAGTTTGTTTTTGCGGCAATTGGTTTCGGTCTTTATCTATTGGTTGTCGGCGCCGATTTCTCATCAGCGCTAGGAATCTTTAGTTCTCCCCTTCGTGTGCTTTGTATTGCGATTCTAGGTGTGGGTATCTCTGGTATCAGTTACCTGATTTACATCTACGCAATGGAACGTGTTGGCGTAGATGGTACTGGTATGGCATTGAACTTAATGCCTCTATCTTCATTTGTACTCGCTGTTTTTGCTCTCGGTGAGGCAGTTACACCAATGCGATTACTTGCGATAGCCGTAGTTATTGGTTCGATGATGATGTTCATGAAGTTTGGCAAGGCGAAGAAAAAAGTGCCTCAGCTGAAAACGGCGACGGAAGCGAATTAACCACTAGTTTCTACATGTAAATCATGAATATTCAGGCGGTGTTCTGCACCGCCGTTATCAAAAATTATGGAAGATAGACAGATGAACACAACAAACAGAGACACATTTTTAGGATGGACTGCTGCCATTGCTGTTGCCTGTATCTGGGGCGTAACTGGGGTTGTATCAAAGCCACTTTCTATGGCGGTTGACCCGATGACATTGGTATTTTTCCGCTACGTTACCGCGGTAATTGGCCTTTCCATCATTTTCTTTTTTACATCACGTAGCAAAAGCTTGAGCGCTGATTTAGGTTCTTCATTGAAGATCGATACCAAAGATATTGGTCGCATTGCGCTTTGTGGCATCGTTGGACAAGGGGTGTTTTCACTGTTTAACTTCCTTTCTCTGTCTCACATTGGTGCGACTGAAAACGGTGTTATTCAAGGCATGCAGCCGTTCGCGACGGTTTTCTTTGGCATGATGTTTATGAACTTCCGCATGAACAAGATTCAGTGGGGTGCTTTTATTGCCTCTGCGGTATGTATCTATGCGATGAGTGTTGGTCCAACAAACTCCATTGAAGGTGGTATACCACTACTAGGCTATGTTTACGTGACGTGTTCAATGCTGGCGCTAGCGTGGACTGCTCACTTACGAGCGAGCCTGGCGGATAAATATGGCTCAGTCGTTTCTATGCTGTACCAATATATTTCAGTTGCTGTCATGGGCATTATTGTTGTGATCACCATGGGGTTAGACTTATCTCAGATCTACATCATATTCTCTAGCCCATTGTTGATTGCTCTGCTTATTTTCTTAGGTACAGGTATCTCTGGTGGTAGCTACTTGATTCAACTTTATTCCTTCAAACGTATTGGTGTAGAGAAAGCGACAATGGCTCTTAACCTAATGCCTTTGGTTGGTTATTTGGTGGCGGTACTAACACTAGGCGAACAGATGGCTCTGGGAAAAACCATTATCGTGTCACTGATTGTTGTAGCACTTTACGTATTCACTAAGTTCGAAACGAAACAAGAAGAGCAGACTACGGAAAGATTGCCTAGCAATAAAAAAGCAACACCGGAAGCGAGCTAAATGATGAAATCTGTGACTAAAGGTTGGATGGCGGCGATTGGCGTAGGGTTGTTATGGGGTTCTGAGGGCGCATTAGCTACCTTGCCATTACAAACCATTGATGCGCGATTGTTGGTGTGGTTACGCTACATGATGGCATTCTTTGTCTTATCTTTAGTCCTGATTTTCTCTGCAATGCTCCACAAGAAAACTCAAAGCAAACCGAAGTTGGCGTTTAGTTGGGCTAATCGGAGCGAACTATTCAAGTTGTTGGTGTGCGGTGTTGTTGGCCAAGGTTTGTTTAGCTTTCTTTCGTTTCTCTCGTTGGACTATATTTCACTGTCAGAAAATGGCGTCATTCAGGGACTTGTTCCCATCGCTATCTTAGCAATAGCTCAGCTTTTTTACGGCGCTCGATTTACTCGCATGCAAATCGTCTCTAGCGGAATTGCTTTGGTTGGCGTCACCATGTTAGTGCTCGCTCCTCCGTTTACTTCTCAAGATAGAGGGGTAAATATCGGGCACCTGATTTGTCTATTGAGTGTGCTGAGCTTTGCATCGGTGACTCATTTGCGTGCTCAGCTTGCAGAAAAATACGGTGCAACTTGCACCATGCATTATCAATTTGGTTTTGCGGCGGTTGGATTTTTCATTTATCTACTGGTTTCAGGCATTGATGTACCAAGTCTGTTACTGGTAATTCGCCCTTCTTGGTCGTTACTCTGCATTATTGTGTTGGGTGGCTTTGTATCAGGACTGGGCTACATCGCATACATATACGGCATAGAGCGTGTTGGTGTTGAAGGCAGCAGTATGGCTTTAAATCTCATTCCTATGTCTGCATTTTTCATCGCTGTTTTGGTGTTTGGAGAACCCATCACACCTTTTAGGGCGCTGGCTGTGGGCTTGATTATTGTAGCAATGACGCTGTTTGCGGCATCTAACAAGTCCCGCGAGATGACATCTAAAACAGTTTTAACGAATTAATTTTAAGTATTTATTGGAGTTTCCATGACTAACATTGCCAACGTTACAGAATGGCGCCGCCATTTACATCAGTACCCAGAATTTGGTACTAAAGAGTTCATCACATCTGAATTCGTAGCGAACAAGCTCGAAGAGTTCGGCATTGAAGTTCACCGCGGTATTGGCGGGACAGGTGTGCTTGGAATTCTGAAAAATGGCACAAGCGATCGCTCGATTGGTCTACGTGCGGACATGGATGCGCTGCGTATTCATGAAAAGAACACTTTTTGTCACGCTTCAAAGCATGAAGGAGCGATGCACGCTTGTGGACATGATGGCCATACCGCGATGCTACTGGGTGCGGCGCAAGAGTTGGCAACCAAGAAGCATTTCGATGGCACTGTATACTTCATTTTTCAACCAGATGAAGAGCGAGGTACAGGAGCGAAAGCGATGATCGCTGATGGCCTGTTCACTCGTTGGAATATGGATGCAATTTACGCTATGCATAACTTACCGGGTATCCCTGAAGGTAAATTTGTGACTCGTCCAAGCTCGCTCATGGCAAGTGAAAGCAGTTTTGAAATTGTGATCAAAGCGACGGGCGGCCACGCGGCGATGCCACACATGGGAACCGATCCGATTGTGGTTGGTGCTCAAGTGGTCACTGCACTGCAAGCCATCGTTTCGCGTCATTTGAGCGCCATTGATGAGACGGCTGTTATCTCGGTGACTAACTTTGTTACTAACGGTACTGTCAATGTGATTCCTTCGCAAGTGACTATTTCTGGTGATACTCGCAGCTTCACCGATCAAGCATTGCACAAGATTGAGAAAGCGATT
Organism: Vibrio sp. 99K-1; assembly: GCF_013114585.1. Classification (NCBI taxonomy): domain Bacteria; kingdom Pseudomonadati; phylum Pseudomonadota; class Gammaproteobacteria; order Vibrionales; family Vibrionaceae; genus Vibrio; species Vibrio sp. 99K-1. The sequence continues at coordinate 58,403 of NZ_VTXF01000004.1, read as the reverse complement.
GAGCGTGTCGTCGCTGGCCAGTGCATGTCAGCAGGTGTTGATTACCAATACCACTTCAACAACAGCTTTCTATCAACGATTAATACGCCGGAAGAGACTGCTCATGCGGTAAAAGCAGCACAGGCGGTTGTCGGTGAAGATAATGTGAATGGAGCTTGTGAACGCTTCACCATCAGTGAGGATTTCTCGTTCATGTTACGCGAAGTAAAAGGGTGTTATGTGTTAGTTGGAAATGGTGTTGGTGAGTGTGGAGGCACTGCTCTTCATAACCCGCACTATGATTTTAACGATAATATTTTGGAACACGGTGTTGGGTTTTGGAAGACGCTTGTAGAGCAACAATTGTCACAGTAAATTGAAGAAAATAGAGCGAGAGGTTAACCTCTCGCTCTATTTGTATGCAATGCGTTCTCAAATTGGTGAACGGTTTGGCTGACTTGGTTTGTTTAGCTTAACGATTCACTTGTTCAACAATCTCACGTGCTAGACGGGCAATCTCATCCCACTCTCCATTTTCAACGAGCTTCTTGTCGACCATCCAAGTACCACCGCAAGCTAAAACTTGAGGTATGGCTAGGTAGTTATCGATGTTTGATGGCGTGATACCGCCTGTAGGCATGAGTCGAATATCGCCGTATGGACCAACGAGCGATTTAACCATGTTGATGCCACCAGAGGCTTCGGCAGGAAAAAATTTGAGAGTCGTTAGTCCCATCTGAAGTGCCGCTTCAACGGTGCTTGGATTGTTCACACCTGGAATGATATCGATACCGATCTCTTGGCATGCTTTAACTGTGTTTGGATTGAATCCTGGTGATACCACAAAGGTTGCGCCCGCTTCTTTTGCTGCGAGTGCTTGCTTACGGTTCAAGATGGTACCCGCGCCGATCAGCATGTCAGGCTGTGCTTGGCGAAGCAGTCGAATCGCTTCAACAGCGGCATCTGAACGGAACGTAATCTCAGCAGCTGGAAGCCCATTCTCTGCCAATACTTTGCCTAGTGGGATGATGTTTTCTGCGTTATCAATGGCGATAACAGGGATAACTTTAAGTGCTTTTAATTGGTCATTAATTGTAGGCATGGTTTACTTCTTAATAGGGTTTGAAAGAGTGTCGGTGATGGATTTTGGGATGATTGCGCCATGATGTTGAATAACTAATCTGGCTAATGCATTACCTTGGTGGCAGGCTTCTTCAATAGAACCTCCAGCGAGATAGCAAGATAAGAAACCGCCGTTAAAAGAGTCGCCAGCAGAGGTGCTATCAACCACAGTTTCGACCGGTGTCGTTGTGATTTTTACGGGCTCATTTGCGGGGTTTTCGCTGATCAAGCAGCCTTCAGCTCCAAGCTTGACAACAACGGTTTTGACACCGAGTGCATGCAGCCTTGTTATGGTGTCTTGTGGTGTTTGATCGCCCCACAACAGTTGTTCATCATCGAACGTGACTAGAGCTATGTCGGTCGTTTTATAACCTAATAGATAGCATTCTTTAGTTGCGGCCTCTGAGCTCCACAGCTTTGGTCGATAGTTGCTATCAAAGGCGATGGTAACGCCACGTTCACGTAGGCCTTCTATGATAGTGAGCAACTTTAGTTGATCGCTGTGTGGCAGTATCGCGAGGGAAATACCACTTAGAAACACCATATCAACGTCACGAAGTTGGTTCGCTATCTTATCGAAATCGGTGTGCTGTACCATGTAGCGAGCCGCAGAATCGTTGCGCCAGTATAGGAAGGTTCGCTCACCAACATCGTCGAGTTGAATCAGATAGAGCCCGGGTGAACGCTGCTCATCAATAAGCACGAACTCGGTTGATAGTCCTTCATCTTGCCATCGATTAAGCATCTCTTGGCTGATAACGTCTGAGCCTAGCGCCGTGACATAGCTTGTTTGTATCGCTGGATTCGCAGTGTTATTACTGCTCATGGGATTGCTAACCGCAGCGCTACGGTTCAAATAGATTGCCGCGTTTAATGTGTCTCCACCATAGCTTTGATGCATGTTACCAAATGGAGATCCATTCAGTTCAATCATGCACTCACCGATGATTGCGATGTGGGTCATAATATAGCCTTAGAAAGGAAAGATTGGATTTGTTCGTATTGAGGAAAGCATGACCATAACGAGATATGGTCATGCTTTTTCGATTCTAATCTTACGGGAGTGGGACTAGCCGATTACTTGTTGTCTAGTTTTACGAACAACATGGTTAGAACAAAAGAGAGTGCGAATACACCCACCACGCCCATAATTGCCTGAAGGAAGTTTTGTGTACCGCTTGCAAGGTAAGCTGGCAAGCTGAATACAGAAGAAAGAATGTAGCTTGTTAAGTGCGTATCGATTGTTACCGAGATAGCACCGAACACACCTGCAGCCAAACTCGCGGTCATCATCGCTTTGGTGTATTTCGTTAGTACACCAAATAGAGCTGGCTCCGTGATGCCTAAGATAGCGGTAACACTTGAACCCATCGTAATTGAAGATTGCTCTTTAGAAACCGTTTTACGTTGCTTGTGCCAGATAGCCATTGTCGCGCCAGCAATTGCCATGTTACCCAAACACATAATCGGCATCAGTAGATCCTTACCATACAGTGCAAAGTTGTTCAGGCTGATCGGCGTCATGCTGTGGTGGATACCAAATACGATGGTAATTGGGCGAGTTAGACCAAACACAAAGCCCGTTAATGTCGGAGAGATCTCCAGTAGTGAACTCATCACCCAGCCTGCACCGTTACTTAGCCAGATACCTGCAGGACCAACAAAAGATAGTGTGATGGTTGAAGTTACCGTAAAGGCCAACAGTGGTGTAAATACAGGCTTCGCAGAAGATGGTACTAGACGGTCAACTAACGGAGTCACTTTAGACAATAACCAGATAGCAAGAATCGCCGGTACGATAGCGCCGCCGTAGTTGAGCAGCTCAATCGGAACCACGCCAAGAACCGTCAGCTCCGGAGCAGCGCCTGCGTCTTTTAGCATTGTTGCTTTATCAACGAGCAAAGGCGCTAGCATTGCAGAAGAGACAGCAAGCGCAATATATTCGTTTACTTTAAAGACCTTGGCGGCAGAGAAAGAGACCAGCATAGGTAAGAAGAAGAACACAGCAACAGAAATTGAACGGAAGAAGTAAACCGTGTCTGAGGTTTCAGAGATAACATTGGTTGCAATGAGACCTGATAACAGACCCATGAGCATACCGGCACCAGCAATGGCTGGAACAACAGGACCAAAGATGCCCGCGACAATGCGCATCACACCTTGGAATAGCTTCCCTTTCTCTAGCTCATCAGCAGGAGTCGCGTCAGCTTGTTGAGTGTTTGAGAGTGCGTTGAACCACTTCTCTACCTCAACACCGATGATGACTTGAGTTTGGCCCTGTTGAAGGACCACACCTTTCACATCTGCGATCTGCTTGATCGCTTCTTCGTCTACCAGCGATTCGTCTGATAATTTGAAGCGCAACCTTGTCATACAGTGGGTGATACTCACGATGTTGTCTTCACCACCAACAGCGGTGACTAATAACTGTATATTTTCGTTGAAATTTTTCTTTTTCGATAATGACTTAGAGTTTTTCACAACGGCATCACTCTTTTCTACCATTTGCATACTACACCTGTTATTGGAATATATTTAACTCGAGAAATCATAACGACAACCAATTTAAATCCAACGGAGAAAAAAGAGATCTCAATCACATTTAAAATTCGAAAAATTAATTTTTCAGCGTTTATTGCCAATTGGTATGTTTTGTTTATCAAAAAAAAACACTTAACGTACCAATTATTTTTGGGCAAAAATTAGCGCTTGAAATGTGATTTTTAAAGCGGTTAGATAATAGGAGTTGACTTAAGTTTAGGTTATTTAATTGTGAAAGAAACTATTATATCCGATATCCATTGTATTATTACTAAACCAGACAGACACAACCTCATTACCGTTGTCGTAGAAACGAATGAAGGTGTGACTGGCTTTGGTTGTGCGACATTCCAACAAAGACCGCTTGCTGTAAAAACAATGGTCGATGAATATTTAAAACCTATTCTTATTGGTAAAAACGCCAATAATATTGAAGACTTATGGCAAATGATGATGGTCAACGCTTATTGGCGAAATGGCCCTGTTATCAATAATGCAATTTCCGGTGTTGATATGGCACTATGGGATATTAAAGCCAAATTGGCGGGTATGCCGTTACATCAGTTATTTGGTGGTAAGTCTCGTGATGCTATTCCTGTATACACACACGCGACTAGCGACACAATGGAAGGTATTTATGAGCTGGTGGAATCTTTCTTAGACAAAGGCTACAAGCACATTCGTTGTCAGCTTGGTTTCTATGGTGGCGTTCCAACCGATTTGCATACCACTCAAAGCCCGACTGAAGGCTCGTACTACGACCAAGATCAGTACATGGACAATACTCTAACCATGTTTAAGTCGTTGAGAGAGAAGTATGGTAATCAATTCCACATTCTTCATGATGTTCACGAGCGCCTTTTCCCAAATCAAGCGATACAATTTGCGAAAGAAGTGGAGCAATATAAGCCGTACTTCATTGAAGATATTCTTCCGCCCAACCAAACGGAATGGCTAGACAATATTCGTAGCCAAAGCTCAGTATCATTGGGCTTAGGTGAGTTATTTAATAACCCTGAAGAGTGGAAGTCTCTAATCGCGAATCGTCGAATCGACTTCATCCGTTGTCATGTTTCACAAATCGGTGGTATTACGCCAGCTCTGAAACTCGGGCATCTATGCCAGAACTTCGGTGTACGTATTGCGTGGCACTGTCCGCCAGATATGACGCCAATTGGCGCTGCGGTGAATACGCATTTGAACGTGCATTTACATAATGCAGCGATTCAAGAGCATGTCGAATACAACGAGAATACGCACAAGGTATTCCCGAACGCTGCAGAGCCAATTAATGGCTACTTATACGCTTCAGAAATCGCAGGTATTGGTGTTGAAATCGACCGAGAGGTTGCAGCCGAGTTCCCTGTTATGTATCGCCCCCACGAGTGGACTCAAAGTCGCCTTCCTGATGGCGCAATTCATACCCCTTAACTCGTATTTATAATATAAAATGGTCGCTATAAGCGGCCATTTTTTTGAGTTGATTTGATTGTCTAATTAAAATTAGGTACTAACAAGATTATATTATTGGTGATTTAAATTAATATTTTAATAGTCATTCACTAATCTTACCCACTCAATATAAGTATCATTTTCAGGTTAGTATTATTTCTTATCTCGGTAGCTCATACTCTCACGGTTAAAAGGGGTGTGATACGTGCATTGGTAATTAATATCAATAATATCGCTGACTATAAATAATTCACCAGACGATAAGAAACCTCGGTTGGTGATATTCATCGCTGCCGCATTTTTTTTGCAACCAAGCAACTCTGCATCTTCCTTAGAAACGTTGATCGCTTGATACGTCGTTAAGTAGCTATCGATCTGAAGGCCTTTCGCTAGCGCATGTTTCTGGATTGAGCTTTCAATGATCTCGGCATTCATCTCTGGGAAGACACTGACAGGGATCTTGGCTTCTTCTATCTGAACGACTTTGTTGTTAATCAATCGAAGACGTCGAATTTTCCAAATGTAGTCATTGTCGTCTAAAGAAAAAATCTGCTGTTCGTGGTTATCGGGTAGCGCTTTATTCAGCTGGAGCTTTTTATAAGAGATCTCTTCAAAACTGTTTTCAGTGATGGAGTTGTAGACTAGTGGTGTACCAATGAGAGAAGTGTTGACGAAATAACCAGAACCCACCTTAGATTTCACCATGCCAATAGCCTCTAGCTTAGCTAGTGCTTTACGAATCGTGAAACGAGATAATCCATATATTTCAGACAGTTCTCTTTCAGCAGGAAGCTTATGGCTGATACTGTTTTGACAGATCTTACTCACAATATCTTGGACAACTAATTCGTATTTTTTCATAGTTCGATAACGTTAAAGTGGATTCACTGTGGTTAAAGAATAGTGAACTAAATCAGGGATTCAGCACGCTTTGAGAGACTAAGAATTATAACACATAAGGGCATTTGGAGGATGAGAAATGAGTCTTATTAAACCGCTTAAGTCGGTGCATTTTGAGGCTTAATCGTGAATGCGTATCTTGTGAACTCAAGAGAATAGAGGCTAAACTAGAAAGCCAAAATGTGCATTCTACGTCATCAAAATAGGGGAAGGGTATAGAATGGGACTTAATATACTGCTCATAGATAAACGTATAGCAATCCACTGCCAATATTGTGTGGAAACAGCTGGCGCGCCAACGATCGTGTCATCTGAAGCCGATTTGTGTTGATAGTTTGCTCACTTGTAAATAATGAGAAGGCCATCGTAATGATGGCCTTTTTTGTACTCCATTGGTTGTATATTCTATTCGATACTTTTAATTTATAAACGTTCGTCATGAATCTTGATGCGTGGCACTTTGTGTCTTTTTTCCATCAATAACATGGCGATCACAGGAGTATGTATGAGTTCTAATGAAATCAAAAATGTGGTGTTTGATGTAGGCAATGTCATTGTGCGTTGGGCACCTCTGGAAATTGCCCGTCTTACTTTTGGTGATACTGAAGACTTGGAGTCTCGAGCTCGTAATATTTTCCAAAGCACGATTTGGTTAGATTTGAATAAAGGTTTTTTGACCGAAAGTGAGGCCAAGCTTCGTTATCAACAAGAACTTGACTTATCTCCATTAGAGTGTGACCGCTTGTTTTATTACGTTAAACAAACGCAGATCTTACTGCATGGTTCTGTAGAACTCATTGAGCGTGTAAAGCGCTCTGGCTATGGCGTGTATGCGCTGACCGATAATGTGGTCGAGATTGTCGAGTACTTGAAAAAGACCTGCGAATTTTGGCCGTTATTTGATGGTGCGGCAGTATCTGCTGAATTGGGCATGCTTAAGCCACAACCTGCAATCTACCAAGCGCTGTTATCTAATAATGGGCTTGAAGCTTCAGAAACCGTCTTCATCGATGATATGCCCTATAACGTTGAAGGGGCAAAGGCTGTAGGTATGGCTGGTATTCAGTTTACCGATGCCGCTCAGTGTGAAAACAGCTTGCAGGCGCTTGGCGTTAATTTAATCGATTGACACCTTGGCGATTGAGTTAAATTTGAGGATGTAGAAAATGAAAAGATACCCACCTAAGTCTATCGTTGCATTCTTGTTTTTAACTATGTCGGTACTGGTTTTAGTCGTGGCTTTCGTGCTTCAAATTCGCGGTGAGCAAGCATGTGATAGTTGCTATGAATCAGATAAAGGACAGTTCAAGTTTGTCCTTTACGATGGAACTTCACCTGCGATAATTCCAAGTATTCACAACGAGCTAATACTCAAACAGGCGCCTTTGATGAAGAGCTTCGGCCTGGGCTCAATACCGGTCATAACGGTGAGAGTATGGCAAAGCCAAAAGGCCTACTTAGATGAGCAAGAGCGTAGCATTGGACAGCGATATGCATTTTCTACTGGGTATATCGAGCCTCAAAGTAATGAAATCAGGCTGCTTTATTTTGGTGGTGAAATCCAACGAACAGCATTGCATGAGTTTGTGCACTTACTGACACTTCAAATCAACCCCAATTTTGCGAATAACCCTCGTTGGTTGTGGGAAGCGGTGGCTATCTATAAATCTGAAGATTATTGGTTCCACATGAATAACAGGAATGCCATCAAAGCCCGTTTTGATGGGCTTGTTCAAGAGTTATATATCAACCCTAATGGTGGTTCAACAATCTATGAAGTCGGTTATACCATCGGTGAGTTTATCGAGCGTTCATGGGGGGAGGAGGCTTTTATCAAGCTCATAAAGAGTAACGGTGATGTGTCTGGAATAACGAATGAGCCGATAGAGTCGCTATTTTCAGGGTGGAAGGATTTCGTGAAAAATACCTACCTTAGCTCACCACAAAGTGAGTATGAGAAGGCTTTAGAACGGAGCCCATTGCAGGCCTCTGAGCAGTGAATGAGATGAACTGAGTAGAAAGTTAACCGTACGATAGAACAACGCTGTTTATTAGATTAAGAGCCATGTTATTGAAACATGGCTCTTTTTGTTTTTAGATTTGGATACGCAATTTGCTTTTTAGTCGTGGGCTTGTTCGGCATTCAAGTGTCGAATCAGCTTTGCTGGTGTGCCGCCGTACAAGCAGTCTGGTGGTACATCACTGTTGACCACAGAGTTGGCTGCGATCACAGAGCGAGTACCAATGGTCACGCCTTGGTTAATCACCGAGTTTCCACCAATCCAGACATCATCTTCGATTGCGATAGGTAGACAGAAAGTTTCCCACTTGCGACGACTGAGGTGGTTCAGTGAGTGAGAAGCAGTGTAAAACTGGACACTTGGCCCCACCAATACATTGTTGCCAATTTTGATGTTGGAACCGTCAAGCATCACCACATTCATGTTGATGAAGGTGTCGTCACCAATCTCGATTGTTTTACCAAACTCACAATGAAAAGGGGGCTGGATTAAGCTGCTGCTACCAACCTTACCAAATAGCTGTTCTTGCAATGTGTGTTGCTGGTCTGGGTCTTGGTGGCTGTTGAAAGCCATTAGCGACTTTTTGGCATTGGAACGCATGGTTTCAATTTCTTGGTCTGCACCATTATATACTTGCCCAGATAACATCTTTTCTAGTTCAGTTTTAACGTTTGTATTACTCATGCTTGCCCACTTTCCGAGAGTCTCGGTTTAATACCAATCGTAGTAAATAACTGGTCATCCTAGCTGGTTAAAACGCTCAATAACTGCGTTAGAAATTTTGATTGTAGAATAACTACTTATCGAAACTCTTTGTAGAATAGAGCCGCCTTGTTCTTAAGCCTTTTTCCTGCGCTATTTATGATTCACTTACTTACTGTGATTGGTATAAATGACGAATACTGCAAGATTAGCGATTTTCGGGCATAAAAAAAGAGAAAAGCCTCAGCCTTTCTCTTCCTGTTTTTCTACTTAGCAATCAAGATTGCTTAAATTAGATTTGCTCAACGAAACCCATCAAGTGCTGTTTCACTTCGTCTGAAGCAAAAGCGCTTTCTACAGAGTACTTGTAGATTTCTGCGTAATCTTCTTTTGTTAGACCGAAGGTTTCACACACACGTTTTACTTCGTTAGTCATGGTTGTGTTCGACACTGTACGGTTATCTGTGTTGATCGTTACAACGATGCCGTCTTTCTTGAATTCAGCAATTGGGTGGTCGCTGAATTGGTGAATACATTTAGTTTGCACGTTACTTGTTGGGCAAGTTTCAAGCGCAACCTGCTTCTCTTTAACGATGTTGTACGCATCTTCGTTGCCTTGGATGTGAACACCGTGGCCGATACGTTCAGCGTCTAGCATAGTTACTGCATCGTAAACGTTCTGACCATGCCATTGCTCACCAGCGTGAACCGTCACTCGGTAGCCTTGCTCGATAGCGTATTGCGTGTATTCAGGGAACTCTGCACAGAAACCTGGCTTTTCACCGCCAGCGATATCAAATGCCACTACGCCTTTACCAAGGTATGGCTTACCTGCATCGATCACGTCTTTGATTGAATCTTTAGGGAACATACGCAGTACAGACATAATGTAGTTGCCCTTGATGTCGTATTTCTCTTCTGCTCGCTTCATGCCTTTCACTGCACTTGCAATGATCGCGTCAAGAGACAGACCTTTATTGACGTGCAGGATTGGTGCGAAACGAACTTCTAGGTACTTAACGTTTTCTAGTGCTGCGTCTTCGTAAAGCTCAAAAGAAATACGCTCAATCGCTTCTTCAGTTTGCATCACTTTAAGTGGCAGGCTGAAACAAGCTAGGTACTCATCTAGGTTTTTGCAATCTTCTGGCACAGTTAGAGATTGAACAACCGCATCACGGTCTTCAGGTAGTTCGATATTGTATTGTTTTGCTAGGTCAATAATCGTATCTGGGCGAACACTTCCGTCTAGGTGGCAGTGTAAGTCAATCTTTGGTAGTGCTAGAAAATCCATGAGTATTCCTTAATTCTATTATTCTTTGAGTGTGTTAACTCACATGCGCTAAATTTACCAAGAGCATGATATGATTTAAAGTGACAAATAATCATCATTAACCTGAATTTGGGGAATATCATGGTCGATGTTAAAAGCTTACTTAAATGCGATATGAATTTGCTGTTGTGCTTACATGTTTTGATTGAAGAACGCAGCGTAAGCAAAACGGCAGAGCGGCTGTTTTTGAGCCAATCTGCGGTAAGCAAACAACTCACCAAGCTCCGAGCTTTGTTTGACGACCCGTTGTTTGAGCGTGAGTCTAAAGGTCTATTCCCAACCCCAAAAGCACTGGTATTAGCGCCTAAGATCCACCAAATCTTACTGCAAATCGAGAAACTGACGGTCCCTGAGGTGTTTGATCCTAAGGAGAGTGAGCGTACTTTCACTATAGACCTTGTTGAGACCGCCTACACAGCGGTTTATCCGCAATTCATGCCAACCGCGCTTGCCGATGCGCCTCATATCACCATCAATAGCTCAACGTGGAGTAGTGATAGTTTCAAACGTTTACTCAAGCGCGAAGTCGATTTTGGTATCGGTATTTTTGAATTAGATGAACGAGCCTCAACCCATGTGCAATGTATTCCGGATGAATTGGATTACGTTGAGTTGTGCCTGGATTATTCCGTTTGTTTGATGCGTAACGATCATCCTGCTTTGCAAGAAGAGTGGAACCTCGACACTTTTCTCAAATATCGACACATACAATTGGTGACGGGCGGAGCGGGCGACTGGTTATTGATGGAAGTGCTTAACGCTAAGCAGTTAGAGATCAACAAGGCCGCTAACGTGTCGGATATCACTAGTGCCATTAAACTATGTAAGCAGAGCGACCTGTTGATGTGCTATCCATACAACTCGGTACGTGATTATATCGATAGTGGTGAACTAGTGATGAAGCCAGTTCCCATTGATTTGGTACCGGGCGGGTTATTCTTGTTGTGGCACCGTTATTTTGATTCTGAGCCTAGCCATCGCTGGCTGCGAGAGCTGATTGTTAACAAGACGCAAGACACTCAAGAGTAGATGGTGTTTTAACGCATTGTAATTCGTAAAATATTTTTCGCTTTTCGTTCGTCTTTTCAGACTGAGCATCGTCTTAATTGGGGGCGTAATTCCCGATCATAGTGAGAGATTAAAATGAATCCAATGCCAGTGTCATTGATTCCGCAACAAATAATAGAAGATGCCTGTGAGTGGGCGATCATGCACGGCGTTGCGTTTCGCCAGTCAGATAATACCGCTAGGCATTGTCCTTTCAGTATTGCGCCAATGACAATGGAACGTGAGGTTTATCAACACCTGCGCCGCGTCACTCCGCTCATTACCAAGCTGATCAGCAACGTATCGGAAGATCATGATTTTCTGCAGTCGTCATTGAGCGATATGGCGCAAGCCGATCCATTCTTTGGCCGCTTAATGGCACTTCATCAACAAGCTCATGGCAGTGCCGATGAACGCTTGAGGCCTGCCCGCCAGCCTTTGCTATTGATGCGAACCGATTTTATGGATGACCGTCAGCATGGAGCAAAAGTGATTGAATTCAATGGTATAGCAGCTGGTATGGCACCCTTTGGTCAGCGAGCAACAGAATTCCACTCATACATGCAAAACCAATGGCCAGAAACGTACAAGAACTGGCTAGAAGACCCGTCAGCAACACCAGCAGAGAACCAAGGTTTAGCTCAGCTAGCTTATGGTATTGCGACGACGGCTAGGCAAGTGAAAAACGATTTTAATGAGCAAGATAAACCAGTTTTCTTGATGGTGGTGCAGAAGAACGAAGACAATGTATATGACCAACATTTGCTTGAAGTTGAACTGCAAAAGCAAGGTATTCGCACGGTGCGTCGTACTTTTGAACAGTTGAGCTGTCAGCTTTCAACAGGAGATAACCAACGTTTGTTGCTGCAAGATGTTGGCGCGGTCGATGTGGTGTATCTAAGAGCTGGTTATCAGTATTCAGATTACTGGGCTCCAGAACTCAACGAATCGGTTTGTTGCCACACGCTAAGTCAGACTCGCTTATTTATGGAACAACACCATGTCGCAATGAACGCGACTATCAGCCAACAGTTAGCGACCAGTAAAACCATGCAAATGCTGCTGACCATGATGCCAGCAGCAGAATACGCAGGCTGGGGTTTAACGCTAGAAGAAGCGGAATTGGTGAAGAGTGTTTTAGCCGACATGAAGCCAATCACCCGTGAATCGATTGAATGGTTTAACACACAAGCTGATAAGCAAGAATGGGTGCTAAAAAACCAAGGTGAGGGCGGCGGTCATTGTGTATTTGGTGACGATATCAGTGAACAGCTGAGGCAACTTAAGCCAGAAGAGTACGACGCGTGGGCATTGATGCAGCGTTTGTACCCGCATGAGCGTGACGTACCGACTATTGCAGTGCGTGACACCCAGCAAACGCTTGTAACAGATCTAGTCAGCGAGGTCGGCCTATTCACCGCTTACTTCAAAGGTGAACCAGTAACCGAACTGGACGGTTATGCTGGCTACTTAATCCGCAGTAAGCCAGCCAGCGAAAACGAAGGCGGGATCCACAGCGGTAAAGGGATTCTCGATTCATTGGTGTTGATTGATTAGGTCCTGATTCCGACCGATAGCAGATAAAAGAAAGGCCAGAGTATGAGCGTTGGCCTTTTTTTTGGTCTCGATTTTGTGGTTTTGAACGAATGCTTTGTCGCGTTATGCCGGAACCTTAAAACAAGAATCTTGATTGCTGTATTTTGGTACGAAGCACAATTTGTCTGCTGACATTTTTAAGCCGTTTTGCATCTGGATATGTGTTACCGCCCAGATCACACAGCCGTGAGGTAGATTGAATAGCGAGCGAGTTTGAGTGAACAACACGCCGTCATCATAGGCTGGTGTAATGTTCGTCGCTTTGCCTTGCCACGCCTTATGAGTGGTTTGCACATCAATATTTGGCACAATCAGTGAGAGCATTTCTGGCTCAACGTCTTTGACGACTTTCAAGCAGATACGACACCCATCGTAGTATTGTTCTATCCAGATTTTATGTGGAATAGCGTTGTCATCCCAACTCAGTTGTAAGATATGTTCCATGACTTTGTCCTTGGTATCTAAGAAGGAAAGGCAGTGCTCACACTGCCTGAATTAGCTCAAATATTATTCGTAACTTAAACCATGTCCGAACGGGTAAAGGGTGTCGGCTTGATCATACCCAGGATAATCTGAGTCTTGGTTTTGAATCGCTTGGGCGCTGTTTGCTAAAGCAAATGGCAGTTTTCCTTGAGGAGCAAAGTTGCCTGAAAGCACTTCCATGAGGTTGCTGTCCGAGACTCCAAATGTGGCTATCACGGCACCGGCTTGCTTAAGATTACTTTGATCGTCTAGCACGAAGGGTTGTCTAAAGTTGATGGACAAGACCGTTTTGTCAGCACCCACTTCGTTCATAACGGCTTTGATGTCGCTTAGGCTTGGTTCAATATGCCAAGATGCCGCTGTAGCCATTTCACTGAATGCAAGAATATCGAGTTCATCTGGGTTCGCACCACCAAAGATAAGGTCAGGATCTGAACCTTCGTTGGATACGCGAACACGAATAACCGCATAGTCCGTATCGGCTGGTACTGGTGGACGCGTTTCTCCCGCTTCGTAATCACCGGAAGTCACGGCAAAGTTGTACTTGTCGTCTCCAGCAATGTTTTCGTCCATTCCCATGACATACAGAGCAACAGGAGCTTGTGCGGTTGATTCAGCTAAAGGTAAAGTCTTATTGGTATTTTGAAGTAAGACGACAGACTTTTTCTGTGCGTAATCAGCGCGTTCTTGGTACTTCTCATTGCCTAAAATCTCTTGGGCTTTTTTCTCGTCAACGTAAGTGTTTTCGAAAAGGCCAAGCTTGAATTGTTCTTCAAGTAAGCGTGTTACTGATAGGTCGACACGCTCTTCGGTGATCAGATCCTTTTCGACCAGTTTCACGATGACTTCTTTATCATGGAAACCTGAAAGCACATCGACTCCAGCCTCGACCGCCATTGCAACTTGCTCATCAATCGTTTTGTGTTCTACACCCCATGCGCGCTCGCCAATAATGCCGGTATCTGAGTTCACGTTACCTGTGTAGCCCAATTCGTCTCTGAGCAGGTCAGTGACAATGCCTTTTGAAAAGGACATACCAACATCGTTTGGCATCCACTTTTGATCTACAGGGATGCCGTAGTAAGGCATTATTGAAGAAGCGCCAGCCTCAATCGCGGCAATAAACGGTTTTAGGTGGTAATCAAAATTGTTCTTTGGATAGACTTGGTTCTTACCAAAGTCATAGTGTGGGTCACCACCGTTTTCTTGTGGACCGCCGCCAGGGAAGTGTTTGATGGTTAGCGCGATACTGTCTTCGTTAATCTCACCGCCATCCTGCAACCCTTTGATCAGTGAACGCATAATGTCAGATGCTAAATCTGCATCTTCGGTAAAGGTTTCGTGTACTCGATACCAGCGAGGTTCTGTCGCCAAATCCATCATGTATCCGTACATACTCCGCAGGCCAATTGAAGACCATTCTTCATTCATGATGCCAGCAAATTCAGTGATCAAATCCATGTCGCGAGTTGCCGCTAAACCTGCCTCTTTAGGCCAAGCAGAAAATGCTCCTGAAGAAACGTTGATCCCTGCTTTTGCTGATGGATCAATATGGTTACGGGCATTGGATTTGAATAGAGCGGGGATACCCATTCGCGTCTGTTCACGCAGTTCTTGAACGCTATTCATGAACTGGGCAGCTTCTGTTGGGGTTATCTGACAACCTGAACGTCCAGCATCACAATCAGGAGTGTTAGTTGGGGTTTCAACTACGCTGTTACGGAAGATAAAACGTGTCATTTGGGCATCGGCAATCATGTCTTGCCCTGTGCTGCTAACAAGCCCACCTTCAGACGAGTTTAAGGTGTCAATGAGCATCATGCCGGCTTTCTCATCTAGCGTCATTCGGCTAACCAAGTCTGCTGCTCGCTCTTCTGGAGATAATCGCCAGTCTTCAAAGGGTTCAAGTGTTCCATTGCCGTTAGAATCTCGGAATTGGTAACCTTCAACGTTCAATACATCATGAACACGAGAGTGAACTTGGGGTTGTTGGAAGTTATTGTCGCTATCAGATGAGTTGCATCCTGCAAGAAGCAACGCGATTGCTATAGGTGTCAGGGTAAGACGCTTCATGGTCACGATCCTATTGTTAGTATAATAATAAGTACATGACCAATTTTAATAATTTACGGATTATTGGTTAACCAAAATAAATCAAACTAAAGATTTGGATCACCATATAAATTTAATTGGTGATTTAATTCAATTTAGTATTGGAAATATATTGACGACGTTTAAATAACGTAAACTTAACTAGATTTAATTTTTTGATATCCAATTAATTTCCAATTTAATTAGTGATGTATTACTTCCATATTTTAAATCTAGAATAAAAAATATATTGCCTATTTTATAGTTAACAATCTGCGCTGATGTAAACGATAGATAGTGACCATGTTGGTGACAATAAAGGTGATTTCGACAAAGGACCCGCCAATCGAACCAATCCAAATGTTATGGCTAGCCCAACAGAAGGAATTGAATAAGATCAATGATCTCAAGGCGATTCCTTGTCTTGAAAAGAGTGCCCATGTCGCAACGGATGAACCAACAACCGTAATAAACTCAAAGAAATGGTTCATGTTGGGCAAAGTCATACACCACATTAATACGATAAAGAACCACATCACTTTGCGTGATTGAGTTTTTATCGATACGTAGCTTCGAATAGCATTAATAATGACACCTATAGCGGCTACTATTGCACCCATTAATATGAAATGAATACTCATGACAAAACAAAATATCATCATTTGATAGCGAAAACGCATATCATCTTTTTGCCAAAAGGCCATTACACCGATACAAAAAGCCAGGCCGCCAACTCCTTGTGTTATCCAGTTTTCCATATTTAGCCTTTATTTTTAGATGCTATCGAGCACGATCAAATATTAACTTTGAGAGAATAATGCTCAACCATAAAATAACCCTCCAAAAGGAGGGCTAGATATAACGTTAGAGTTGCTATTGCATTAGGGTTAATTGACTAACTTAACGGCTTCACGAGTCAAATGAGCCAGCTCTTCCCAATTGCCTTCTTCAATCAGCTTCTTATCCACCATCCAAGTACCACCACATGCGAGTACGCGAGGTATCGCTAGGTAGTCTTTAATATTGTTTGGATTAATACCACCTGTTGGCATGATCTCAATATCCGTGTAAGGCGCAAGAAGTGACTTAACCATGTTGATGCCACCTGATGCTTCCGCTGGGAAGAATTTCAATGTGGTTAATCCCATTTCTAGAGCGGCTTCTACTGTGCTCGGGTTGTTGACCCCAGGAATGATATCAATACCAATCTCTTGGCAGGCTCTTACCGTGTTTGGGTTAAATCCTGGAGAAACGACGAACGTTGCGCCCGCTTCTTTAGCGGCGATAGCTTGCTCACGATTGAGCACAGTGCCAGCGCCGATCAACATATCTGGTTGTGATTTACGAAGTAGACGAATAGCTTCAACTGCAGCCTCAGAACGGAACGTAATTTCTGCTGCCGGTAAGCCATTTTCAGCCAACACTTTACCCAAGGGGATGATGTCTTCAGCGTTGTCGATAGCGATCACAGGGATAACTTTCAGTGTTTTTAGTTGTTGTTTGATGTTAGACATTGGTATTCCTTAAATGGCTGTGATGGCCGCTTGAGTTAGTTCTTTTGCAATAATGGCACCACGATGTTGGATAACGACGCCTGCCATGGCATTACCGCGCTGGCATGACTTTGTTAAGTCTTCGCCCGCAAGGTAAGCAGATAAAAATCCGCCATTGAATGAGTCTCCTGCTGAGGTCGTATCAACGACGTGCTCAACAGGTAGGGTCGGCACCGCCCGTGGAGCCGAAGCGGTACCAGAATCTGGATTTATGTCACTTTGAGTGATGGCATCTTGAATGAGACAACCATTGGGACCCAGTTTAACGATGCATCGCTTAACACCCAGTGCAGTTAGACGCTCAATAGTTTGTTCTGGAGAGCTATCTCCCCAAATTAACTGTTCATCATCGAATGTCACCAATGCTAAATCCGTCAATGTATACATGGCTTGGTAGCTGTTTTTGACGGTTTGGTTTTCGTCCTGTGGCCAAAGTGCAGGGCGGAAGTTACTGTCGAAGGCGATCTCAACGCCTTGTATCTTCAACTCAACCAAGATGTTCAATAGCTCGATACGATCTTGCTCAGGCAGAATCGCTAATGTGATACCGCTGAGAAAGATCATATCGACATTGCGCAGTGTCTGTTTTATCTGATTGAAATCTGGGTGCTGCAGCAGGTAGCGTGCAGCTGATTGGTTTCTCCAATACAGAAAGGTACGTTCACCTGCGTCATCAAGCTGAATTAGGTACAGACCTGGAGTACGTTGGCTGTCTTGCAGAACTAGGTCAGTTGACACCCCTTCTTGTTGCCAGCGTTCTAACATTCCCTTGCTAATCGGGTCTACGCCCAAAGCCGTGACGTAGGACACTTTGATGTCATCTTGATTGAGGTTGGCCTCGCAGCCCCGGCTTAAATAGACCGCAGCATTGAGCGTGTCTCCGCCAAACGTTTGATGCATTGAGCCGAACGGTTTACCGTTCAGCTCGATCATGCACTCACCAATAATGGCGATATGTTTCATGGGTTACGCCCTCTCTTCGAAGTAGCGTTTTGCGTTACCAAAGCAGATGTCCTCGACCATAGGGCCAAGCAGTGACATGTCGTTTGGCACCTCGCCGTTTTCAGCCCAACGACCAAGCATGTCACACAGAATTCGGCGGAAGTATTCGTGGCGTGTGTACGACAAGAAGCTGCGAGAGTCAGTCAGCATGCCGACAAACTGGCTAAACAGACCAAGCTGAGATAGCTGCTCCATTTGGCGTTGCATGCCGTCCTTCTGATCGTTGAACCACCAACCAGAACCAAACTGAACTTTGCCCGCGATGCCGCCACCTTGGAAGTTACCAATCATAGTTGCCATCATCTCGTTATCGCGAGGGTTTAAGCAGTAAAGGATGGTGCGAGGTAATTCATTGCTTTGATCCATTTCGTCCAACAGATGCGCCAATTCGAAGGCAAATGTCTTATCGCTAATCGAATCAAACCCCGCATCTGCGCCTAACAGTTGGAACATACGCGTGTTGTTATTGCGCTGAGCACCAATGTGAAGCTGCATTACCCAACCCATTGCGGCGTAGCGCTTGCCTAACCACACTTGAACCGCTGTTGAAAACTGTGCACATTCTAGATCGGTGAGTGTTTCGCCATTGAGGCGTCGAGCTAACAGGGCATCCAAATCCGATTCTGATGGAATAGGTGCGTAGCGAACCACTTCAATACCGTGGTCTGCTGCACGGCAACCATGGTCGTTGAAATGCGTTAGGCGGCTGTCTAAAGCACTCAAGAGATGATGGAAGCGAGTGATCTCAACGTCAGCAACCATGCTTAATTTTTGTAGGTAATCAGCAAAGCCATCAAGTTCAATTTTGAACGCTTTATCTGGGCGCCAGCTTGGTAGAACCTTCACATCAAATGAACTGTCTTGAGCGATCGCTTTATGGTGTTCAAGAGAATCAATTGGATCGTCTGTCGTACCTGCCATCACCACATTCATTTGCTTCATGATGCCGCGAGCACTAAATTCTGGTGTTGCTAATAGCTCGTTGCATTGGTGCCAAATTTGGTCTGCGGTTTCTGGACCAAAGAGAGTGCCAGTAATACCAAATGGGCGGCGTAGTTCTAAATGAGTCCAGTGGTAAAGTGGGTTGCCCAAGGTTTGAGGGACGGTTCTAGCCCATGCCATGAACTTATCATAATCGCTTGCGCCTCCAGTAATCAGACGCTCATTAATCCCTGCTGAACGCATACCACGCCATTTGTAGTGGTCACCTTCAAGCCAAATCTTAGACATGTTTTCGAACTGACGATCTTGAGCCACTTCTGCCGGGTTTAGGTGGCAGTGATAGTCATAAATCGGCTGGTGGCTTGCGTGTTCGTGGTACAAACGGCGTGCAGTCTCATTCGACAGCAAAAAGTCTTCACATAAGAAATTTTTCATTGCTTGTACTCCTTATAACGCAGCCACGGTCACAACGGCACCGTGTTCAATTAGTGATTGATACGCAGAACTTACTGCATCAATGACCTGCGGGTTTTGGCCTAGCTCAGCAGGGAAAATCGCTTCAACCGCAAGCAATGCCGGAACCACAGATACATTGAGCCCATGCTGGTCGCAGATTTGGCGAAGTGTATCCGCCATTGGATCGCGAACATCAATCTCATTACCTTGCTCGTCCACGCCAGATACATAACGCATCCAGCCAGCGATAGCGGTTGCAAGCCACGAGAAATCTGAGCCTTGCTCTAAATGGAATTGCAAGCTGCCACCCATACGTTGAGGGATCTTCTGGCTGCCATCCATCGCAATCTGCCAGGTCTTATGCTTCAAGCTTGGGTTAGTGAAACGGTTGATCAGCAAGCTTGCGTAACCTTCTAAATCAGTCCCTTCAGGCATCGTTAACGAAGGTGCTTGTGATTTCATCATCATGTCAAAAGCGGCTTTTCGGTAGCCTGCATCTGTCATGGTGTCGGAAATATGGTCGTAGCCACCAAGGTATCCAAGGTAAGCAAGGAAAGAGTGACTGCCATTGAGCATGCGCAGTTTCATTTCTTCGTAAGGCACTACATCTTCGACGAACTCTGCGCCAGCGACATTCCAATCTGGACGACCTGCCACAAAGTTATCTTCAATCACCCATTGGCGGAAGGGTTCACAGGCGATAGCACATGGGTCTTCACAACCAAGCAGTTCTGCAATTTCTGTCAGTGTTTCTTCTGTTGCTGCAGGTACGATGCGGTCAACCATAGTGCATGGGAAGGTGACATTAGTTTCAATCCAATCACGTAATTCTGGGTCAAGCAGTTGAGCAAACTCAATGATCGCTGCTTTTGCTACATGACCGTTCTCTTGCACGTTGTCGCAAGACATCACCGTGAATGGTGTTAAGCCACGTTCGCGGCGAACTTTTAGGGCTTGGACAATATAGCCAAGCGCAGATTTCGGTTGAGTTGGGTTAGCTAGGTCTGCGATGACTAATGGGTTATTTTTGTCGAGTTTTCCGGTCGCAGGGTCAGCGCAGTAGCCTTTTTCTGTGATGGTCATAGACACGATAGCGACTTGAGGCTCTGCCATTTTTTCTAATACGGTTTTAATGCCGTCTAAGCTTGGATGAAGAGATTCTGTCACTGAGCCGACCACTTTAACGTCTGTGGATTCAGCGCCTTTTTCAGCTACGGTGTAAAGGTGGTCTTGCGCGCGAAGTGATTCAATTAGGTCTTCGCCGCCGAATAGGTTTATCTCACAAATGCCCCAATCAGTATTGGTTTTGCTGAGCATTTCATTGGTGAATAGCGCTTGGTGCGCACGATGAAAGGCACCAAAACCTAGGTGCACAATACGGCTTTGGAGTGCAGAACGGTCGTAGTCAGGTCGTAATACAGTGTTTGGCAGCGTAGAGTTAGCAACAGTCTTCATTATTCAGTTCCTTTTCCCGCCAGCGAACCAACGGGATTTTATTATTTGATTATACGTTTGAGTGTTTAGCAGTCCTAGAATGTATCTGTGACCAAATTACGAACCGTAGCCCAGTACTAATTCAGGTAGGAACAAGCTCAGCTCAGGGATAAAAGTAACGGCCATCAAGGCTGCAATCAGTGCTGCATAGAATGGCAGCAAAGGTTTGATGACTTTGTCGATGGCAATGTTGGCAACCGAACAACCGATGAATAGAGCACTACCCACTGGCGGCGTACAGATACCGATAGCAAGGTTGAAAGTCATCATGATGCCGAAGTGCACAGGGTCGATGCCTAGGTCTAGCGCGATTGGTAAGAAGATTGGTGTGAAGATCAGTACCGCTGGTGTCATATCCATGAAGATACCCACAATCAGCAGAATGATGTTGATGATCAATAGAATCATTAGCGGGTTATCAGAAACCGCCAGTAATGCATCAGCAATCATGTAAGGCACATCGGCGTTCGCCATTGCCCAAGACATGCCCATTGATGCCCCAACAAGTAATAGAACGATAGACGTTGTTACTGCAGACTCAAGGATGATCTTTGGGATATCACGCCATTTCACTTCACGGTAGACAAGCACAGCTAAAACAAACGTGTATACCACAGCAATTGCGGAAGCCTCAGTTGCAGTAAAGATACCGCCAATGATGCCGCCCATGATGATGCCGATCAGTGCTAAAGAAGGTGCCGCTTTTAGGAAGGTATCCCAAACCATTGTTAATGAAGGACGCGCTGCCACTGGGTAACCGCGACGTTTCGCGATGATACCCGCCACAATCATGATACTTAATCCCATCAAGATACCTGGGATGTAGCCCGCTAAGAACAGCGCCGCAATTGAAGTACCACCAGAAACCAACGAAAAAACGATCAGCGTGTTACTTGGCGGAATCAATAGACCAGTAGGACACGAAGTAATGTTTACCGCAGCAGAGAAGTTTTCATCGTAGCCATCTTTCTTTTGCAGAGGAGACATGGTGCCACCAACTGCAGCCGCCGATGCAACCGCTGAGCCTGAGATAGAACCAAACATCATGTTTGCCATCACGTTTACGTGTGCCAATGAACCCGGTAGACGGCCACCCAACACTTTTGCAAAGTTGATCAAACGCAGTGCTATGCCGCCTTGGTTCATGATGTTGCCCGCCAAAATGAAGAACGGGATTGCCAGTAGAGCAAAGTTATCAAGGCCAGCGGCCATACGTTGAGCAACTACAGCGATTGCAGGCTCAAGCGGTAAGCTCATTAAGATGGTTGCCAGTGACGATAAACCAATCGCAAAAGAGACCGGTACACCGATTGTAAGCAGTACAGCGAAACTACCGAATAAGGTCAGTATTACTTGCCATTCCATTGTGAAATCCTTCTATCAATCAAGTTGTGAGTCGGTGATCAAATCGTCACCTGACATTAATTGTTTAACGCGTTCGTAGGTAAATACGACGGAGTAAAAAATCATCAAAGCGCCACTAATCGGTAAGCAGAAGTAGATGTAGCCCATTTCTAAACCTAGAGCGGGAGTCAGCTGTCCCATCGCAAGCGTTTTAGCAGCAAGTTGGCTTCCACCGTGTACCAGAACGATATAAGAGAAAGAAGCGATGGCTATTTGGATAACGATTTCGTTGATTAATTTGCGTTTGCCAGTCAGCTTCATCGTAAGCAGGTCGATGGCAAGGTGGCGTTTCAGACCCGTAGTGTAAGCAGCACCAATTAAGGCTACCCACATAAAGAGATAACGCGCGAGCTCGTCGGTAACAGTACTTGGTTTGCCAATAACATAGCGGGATAAAACCTGCCATATCACACACAGTACTAAGAAAGACGATAGAGACACTGTAAAGGCGGCCAACCCTCTATTTATGTAACTGACCAATTTATTCATGTTTATTTCCTTTCAACAAAATTGCGTATCTCATAACAATTGGTTTACCAATGTAAGAAATTGTTTCTATGTAGGGATGGGATGTTCAAAAATCTGGCTGAATCATAAGCTATTCATTTTTTGGTTGGCGTGAGCAACTTCACAAATGATTTTGGTTGACCAATTTATGGGTTTTTATTGTGATATTGGTCAATCAATTTTAATTTCAGCTTTGACGGTTCCTTTTTTGAGCCCCAATATGAGCCCATAACAAAAAACACCCTACATTTTGGATAACCAATCCACGGAGAATAAGAATGATGATGACGCGTAAAACTTTGATTAGTGCGGTTGTCGGTGCTGCTTTCACTTTTGGAGCAACAGCTTCTGCTTATGCAGCGACAACATTGAAACTGAGCCATAACCACCCTCGTGACCATGCAGTACATGAAGCGATGACGTTTATGGCGAAAGAAGTACGTGAATTGACGGATGGTGAGGTGCGTATTCGTATTTACCCTGATGCTCAATTGGGTACACAGCGTGAATCTATGGAGCTGATGCAGAACGGCGCTTTAGATATGGTGAAAAGTAATGCTGCTGAGCTAGAAGCTTTTTCTCCTGCTTATTCATCATTCAACATGCCTTACTTATTCCGCGATCAAGCGCACTACTACAGTGTGACGGATGGTGAAGTAGGCCGTGACATTCTTAACTCTTCTCGTGATAGCGGCTTTATTGGTGTGACTTACTACGACGCTGGTGCGCGTAGCTTCTATACCAACAAGCCAATTAACACACCAGAAGATCTGAAAGGTTTGAAAGTTCGTGTTCAACCAAGCCCATCAGCAATTGCGATGGTGAAAGCGTTAGGCGGTAACCCAACGCCACTAGCTTACGGTGAGTTGTACACAGCACTGCAGCAAGGTGTAGTGGATGCGGCTGAAAATAACATTCCTTCTTTCAGCTTGAGCCGTCACAGTGAAGTGTCTAAATACTTCAGCTTAGATGAGCATACGATGGTTCCGGATGTGTTGGTTATCTCAACCAAAGCATACGATAAACTGACTACAGAACAACAAGATGCGCTAATGAAAGCGGCAAGTGATTCATCTGAATTGATGAAAAAACTATGGGCTGAATCGGAAGCAAAAGAGCGTGCTAAAGCTGAGAAAATGGGCGTTACTTTTGTGGAGCCAGACAAGGCTGCATTCGCACTCGCGGTACAACCAATGTATGACGATCTAGAGAAAACGAATCCAGAGTTGAGTGCTCTTATTGACCGTATTCAGTCTGTTGAATAACTAGCAAATATAGAAAAAATAGTAATACAAAAACAAGGTGTTACTGCATTTTAGGATATAGAGGTTGACCAATTATATTTGGTCATTATGATGGCGAGAGAAATACAATGGAAAGAAGCGACAATATCATCATGATGCCTTTCGAGCCGAAAAGACCTTATCAGGAGATAGGGTTAGTACTAAGAAGAGAACTGATTGAAGGTCTGTATAAGGTCGGAGATAGGTTGCCACCAGAACGCGATATTGCTGAACGTTTAGACGTCAGTCGCACGGTAGTGCGTGAAGCAATCATCATGCTGGAGTTAGAAAACTTAGTTGAGGTGAAAAAAGGGTCGGGTGTTTATGTCCTGAACATTCCAACTCATTCTCGCGAGAATGTGGTCAGCGATGACGCTGGTCCATTCGAGATGCTGCAGGCCCGCCAATTACTGGAAAGTAATATCGCGGAGTTTGCGGCAACTCAGGTCACTCCGGGCGACATCATTAAGATGCGCTCTGCACTCGAACTCGAGCGCGAAGAGCTTGCAAGCGGCACCACCGATTGCAGCGGAGATGAAAGATTTCACATGTGTATTGCAGAGGCCACTCAAAACTCTGTGCTGGTAGATATGCTGAAACAATCCTGGGATAGACGCGAAAAGAGTCCAATGTGGAATAAACTCCACTCTCACATCAGTGGTCAAGATTACCGTGAAGAATGGTTAGATGATCACGCTCGTATCCTCGCCGCCTTACAGCGCAAAGACCCTGTCGCTGCTAAGAACGCAATGTGGCAACACCTTGAGAATGTTAAACAGCGTTTGTTAGCGTTGTCAGACATTGATGACCCAAACTTTGATGGTTACTTATTTAGTTCTAACCCAGTGGTGCTACTTAGCACGGAAAGTTAGTCCTGAAAGCTAACGTTGAATTCAGCGACAAAACTCCTTTTGGAAGCTGGTTCATTCACTAGGTTATTAATAGGTAATCGTCTTTAGACCGGCGTAGACCGGTGCTATCTCGGGCAGTAATTGTCATTGCTGCCATTAAGAAGTCGTTATTGCATTTAGCTTGATTAATTCGAGCCGGCTAAGTGCGTCTTAAAGAAAGGTAAGTCTCATGGAACAAACGTGGCGTTGGTACGGCCCTAATGATCAAGTTTCGCTAGACGATATTCGTCAAGCGGGCGCAACTGGTATTGTGAATGCACTGCACCATATTCCAAATGGTGAAGTTTGGACAAAAGAAGAAATCCTTAAGCGTAAAGCCATTATCGAAGAGAAAGGTTTAACGTGGTCGGTTGTAGAAAGCGTGCCTGTGCACGAAGAGATCAAAACTCAAACTGGCAACTACCAGCAGTGGATTGATAACTATAAGCAAACTCTGTCTAACCTTGCTGAGTGTGGCATCGATACGGTTTGTTATAACTTCATGCCCGTGTTGGACTGGACACGTACTGACTTAGAATTTGAAATGCCTGATGGCTCTCGCGCACTGCGTTTTGACCAAATCGCATTTGCGGCATTTGAGCTGCATATCTTGAAGCGCCCGGGTGCAGAATCGGACTATTCAGAGTCAGAGCAAGCGCAAGCGTTGGATTACTTCAACAACATGACGCCAGAGCAAATTCAGCGACTGACTAATAACATCATCGCTGGCCTGCCAGGCGCTGAAGAAGGTTACACACTAGAAGCGTTTCAAGCACAGCTGGATCGCTATGCGGGAATCGACAAAGACAAGCTACGTGAGCACATGTCTTACTTCCTCGCTGAGCTGATGCCAGTCTGTGATGCGAATGGTTTGAAGATGGCGGTTCACCCAGACGATCCACCGCGTCCAATTCTAGGCTTGCCTCGTATCGTTTCTACGATCGAAGACATTGATTGGTTGACCGAACATGTGCCGAGCAAAATGAATGGTTTGACGATGTGTACCGGGTCATACGGTGTGCGTGGCGACAATGATCTGGTTAACATGATCAAAAAGCACGGTGACCGAATCTACTTTACGCACCTGCGTTCTACCAAGCGTGAAGAGAGCAACCCAATGACATTCCACGAAGCAGCGCACCTAGATGGTGATGTGGACATGTACAACGTTGTAATGGCTATCTTGGATGAAGAGAATCGTCGTGCAGAGGTGGGTGACCATCGCTTAATTCCAATGCGTCCGGACCACGGTCATCAAATGCTGGATGACCTGAAGAAAACCACGAACCCAGGTTACTCGGCAATTGGTCGATTGAAAGGCTTGGCTGAAGTACGCGGTTTAGAGATGGCATTGAAACGTGCTTTTTATACTAAGTAACCACTGATTCTAGCTATAAAATTCCCTGTTAAAACCAGAACCTATGTTCTGGTTTTTTTGTATCTGGTCCTCTTGAAGATTGTGTCTATGATTGACATGGGTAGAATGGTTGTTCTACTCTGTATGTAGAACAATCATTCTACCGGTTGTCGGGTATTAAGAGAGCACTATGTTGAGAGAACAGATTGCAGCAAGCCTTGAAGTGGCGTTCAGCCAACAAGGTTTTGCGGAACCGAGCGTTGCACAGCTGAAAACCGCGTGTGGTGTGAGCCTAAGAACCCTTTATAAACACTTCCCTTCAAAAGAAGCGATGATCGTTGGTGCCTTGGAATATCGACACCAACGTTACCTAGATTTCTTGTTGGAAACGTCACCTGAAAAGGGCCTCGAATCGGTTACTCATATCTTCAACAAGCTCCATCAATGGTTAGAAGAGTATGCGCCGCACGGGTGTATGTCGATGAATGCGATGGCCGCGTTTCCCGATAATGAGCTTATCAGCCAAGCGGTTACACAGCATAAAGAACAAGTCCGTTTGCTAATAGGCAAGCAGAGCCTGCGAGATGATCTCGCGACACCACTGTTTTTACTTCATGAAGGCGTATCAAGCGCGTGGCCAGTATTAGGCGAAGAAGCGGTGGCATCAGCACAGAATATGGTTACAAAATTACTCGAGGAAACACGATGAAATTCGAAATACCGAAAACAATGAAAGGCATAGAGATGTTGGGGCACGGCGGAGCAGAAATGCTTGGCTACCGCGAAGATATCGCGGTTCCTCAAATCGAACCTAATGAAGTGCTGATCAAAGTGATGGCAGCAGGCGTTAACAATACCGATATCAACACACGAATCGGCTGGTACTCAAAAAGCGATGACTCAGACGATGCAAGTTGGTCGGGTGAAGCCTTGAAGTTCCCTCGTATCCAAGGTGCTGACGTGTGTGGTTTCATCGTAGCAGTCGGTAATGAAGTCTCTGCTGACCGTATTGGTGAGCGTGTTCTTATCGAACCTTGTTTAACAGAAGTATACGGACGAGATCTGCCACAGCCATGGTATTTCGGTTCTGAGTGCGATGGTGGGTTCGCTGAATACACCAAAGTTGCAGCGAAGCACGCTTATGCGGTGAACAGCACCATGTCGGATGTTGAACTAGCATCTTTCCCATGTTCTTACTCAACGGCAGAGAACATGCTAACTCGCGCGAATGTGGCTGAAGGTGATCGCGTGCTTATCTCTGGTGCATCGGGCGGTGTGGGCTCGGCGGCGATTCAATTGGCGAAAGCGCGCGGTGCTTACGTGATTGCGATTACTAGCCCAAGCAAGAACCAACAGCTACTTGAATTGGGAGCTGATGAGGTGATTGCTCGTGATGCTGATTTGGTCGCAGTCTTGGGTGAAAGCAGCGTTAACGTTGTGATTGATTTGGTCGCCGGTGACAAGTGGCCAGAGTTTCTTGAAGTTCTAAAACCGCATGGCCGTTATGCCGTATCTGGTGCGATTGGTGGTGCGATGGTCGAGCTTGATGTTCGTACTCTGTACCTGAAAGACCTTAGCTTTTTTGGTTGCACAGTTTTAGAACCGCAAGTATTCCAAAACTTGGTTAACCGCATTGAGAAACATCAGATTAAGGCGATTGTTGCGGAATCTTTCCCGTTGGCTGAAATTCATACTGCACAAGATGAATTTTTGAAGAAAAAACACGTCGGTAAGATCGTACTAGAAGTAGCAGAGCGCTAGTTTTAGTCAGCTTCACAATTTAGATTGATGGAAGAGTGAGCAAGCTTTATTTGCTCGCTCTTTTTGTTCCTGGCGAATACCGAGGAGCTGAGCAAATTGTTGGGTAACAGATCCTATACAGCTAAAAGATTAATGATTCATTTATCACTGTATGGTTTATGAGTTGTCTGTGCGATAATCACCGCCGTTATATATCCCGGTCTATGTTGTATTCATCTAGGAGCTGTATTGATGTTTAAAAGGGTATTGCAGGCGCTATTTTCCCCTTTCGTTGCTAATCAAAGTAATCAAAGTTATTGTTCAAAAAGTGCCTCTCAACAAGCTACCTCCCAAAAAACCACCTCTGAGCAAGAAAACGATAAAGCAGAGCAAACCACTCCTCGCACTTCAATCTTTGTTCCGCCTTCGTCTGCGCAGCCATCATCACTCATTGTCGATAAAACGATAAGCCTTCACGATGGTGAATTTCTTGATTATCTGTTTGGAGAGTCACGTCTGCGAACGGAATCTGATCCATTTAGCGACTTTGTGGCCAGCCAAGTTGAACGTTTAATTCGTTCTCCTAAAGCGCTTCTCAATGAATTGCCTGTGATGCCTGCTTCTGTCACGACATTAATGGGTGAATTACAGGGCGACGAGTTTGATGTCGAGGCATTGCTAAGGGTGATTGAGCGAGAGCCGAGCATGGCAGCCGATGTGATTAAACTAGCGAACAGCGCATACTACAAACGTAGTGAAAAACAGGTAACCGATCTAAAAACCGCATTCTTAAATATGGGTTCGCAAGGTTTGGTAGAGGGTGTAGTGAATTCGTACATGAAGAATTTTACCCCGGGCAACAATATTTATTGGCGCCATTTCGGTGAGAAAATTTGGAACCACAGCATCCAAACGGCTTCTTTTTCAAAGGAGTTAATGAAAGAGTCGCTGTCTCAAGAAGACCAGGCTAGCGCCTATTTTATTGGGCTGATCCGTAACCTAGGTAAGATGATCATTTTCCAAATGATGGTGGAGGCTTTCAAACATGTTGACCCTTCTGTGCCACCTAACTCATTGGCTTTGAAGCGTTTGATTAATAGCTACTCTATTCGCCTCACCTATACCATTGCTAAGTTCTGGGAGTTACCGGAATCGGTACTGA
This sequence comes from Vibrio sp. 99K-1, assembly GCF_013114585.1. Taxonomy (NCBI): domain Bacteria; kingdom Pseudomonadati; phylum Pseudomonadota; class Gammaproteobacteria; order Vibrionales; family Vibrionaceae; genus Vibrio; species Vibrio sp. 99K-1. The sequence goes on along the minus strand of NZ_VTXF01000004.1, from coordinate 29,349 downwards.
CAGCTATTGGCTATCAAGAGTCGAGCCGCTACGCATGTACACCACTGGGCCAAGCCGTGTTTGAGGCTAACTCGTTGAGTGAGCTGACATACTTATTGGATGCTCAGGCGATCGATATCGAGCAATTTAAGAGCCGATGTAAGGAGAGGCTGACGTCACCTGCCGCCTACAAGGTGGCCAACCGCATCTATAAAGAGTCTATGGTGGCGTTGGCTGGATAAGCCATTGGCGTTGATGCTGGTTTATAGCGGTCTTTTGCGAATGGTCTTACGAATGAGTAAGACCATGTTTTTATTGAAGCTGCTTCGATGTGTGCGAATTTGATTTAAGGGATTTCAGACAGTTCTTGCTTTAAGTCGTCAATTTTACGCTGCTCTTTTTCTATCTTGCGCTGATACTTTTTAATTTTGTCCGACCTGTTGTCTTGTTTGGCTTTTTCTAAGTCGGCTTGGTATTCAGCTAAATCTTGTTCGTTAGATTCAATTTTCTCGAGAATCTCGTCTTTCAAACCTTCGTTGCTACAGTTTTCTTTTGCCGCTTTTAATGCCGTTGTGAGTCGGTCGACTTTGTATTGATTGTTGTATTGCTTGGCTTTTTCGATTTGATGCTCGATCTCACAGAACTTTTTCTCACAGCCAGTAAGTGAGTTGCAGGTCGTGCTTGCCATACTGCTAAAAGAAAATGCACTGAGGAGCAGTATTGAGCCTTTTAGGTGTCGATTCATGATTTACCTTCTACTGGTTCTATAGGGTTGAGCCTAGTTTCATCGTAACTTAACACCCGCACGCATTGCTTATGGCAGAGGAGTGTTAAAGGTAAGTCTATGTGTAGAATGACTTATCTCTATTAAAGATAGAATCAAATATGGCTAACCCACAACTTATCGAGGTCACACCAACCGAATCCATTTACTCGTGCTCCGCGTATTTTTTCAGATACTTCTAGATTGAATGCCTCTTGCTTAAGCTCGACCACAACTTCAGTCTTGTATAGCCAGCATTTGAGTTTCAAGAGCATTTTGGCGGCTTGCTCAAAGTCTGGTTCGCATTGAATTGAGGTTAAAGCCTGTTCGATGGTTGCGAGCATTTCAACGGGTAGTGACAAATCTTCGAAAGGGAAACGGGTGAAGAAGCCTAACCAAGAAGAGAATGAATGGTTTTCATCGATAATGCTGCATAAGGCAGCGTCTCTTATTGTTGAAAAATCTCCATACTCGACGGTGAGGTTGGTCTCACCAGGCGCAGAAGATTGCTTGAAAAAAGCTTGGCATTCCGAGGTGTCTTCAACGGTGAATGTTCGGTTGCTAGAAGACAACTCTGGATTTTGAATTTTGAAAAAAGTAGAGCCGTGAACTCGCGCATGTGTACAGCTGTATTCGCCAACTTTGAGTGTCTTTTCAGGCATTTTTACGCACACCTGATTTTGAGCACACGCTTTACTCTCTGCCCACTCTGGGTAAACCCATAATTCGACTCGATTTAGGATCGGAACCTGACTTGAATACGCATCATTGCGGTTCAGTCTGAGCATCTTGTTTGAGAAGATCGCCAATGAGAATGGGCCAGAACCGACCAGCCTCTCGACAGAATTAGGTTCAAAAATCGATGCTTCGGCTCTGGCAAGCAAGCGGGGTAGATGCCAATCCGTCTTGCTGAGTTTTATTGTGATGATGTTGCCTGAAGACGCAGAGACTTCAGTAATATGTTGATAGCAGCGATGCCATAACTTGCTTGAAGAGAGCAAAGTCAGACTGTGTGCTATGTCTTGAGCTTCCAGTGTTCGGCCGTTGTGGAATTGCACACCATCACGCATTTGGAAACGCCAGATCGTTGCATCTTCATTGGGCTGCCAATGATAGGCCAAGTCGCCACATAACTTGCCTTGCTGTACAGAGGTGAGACGCTGGCAAATCTGCATCACTAAGAAACGCTCGGTACGTCTGAGTACACGCTGAGGGTGAAGCGCTTCGAGCTCACGGTGAAAGGGAATGTACGCGACGCTCTGCGCCGATTGACTAGCGCTATTTAGAAAGGCTTGCAGCTCTGTACCAGCATTGCGTCCATTAAAGCTTAAGGTATTAAAGACCTGTTCGATATTGCCTGAATCTGCTTGGCTTTGTGCGTATTGGTAGCACGCTTCCATCGGTTCAATCAGACACGTGAGTTGTGCCTTTTTATTGCGTCCTGAACTGGCTTGCCACTCAATCCAGCCTTGCGCTGTCATTGCTTTGAGTAGGGTTTGAACGTGACGCTCACTCACATGTAGAAGCGTTGCGATTTGACTGACTTGGCAGCGTGATACTCCAGGCCCAAAAGCCTGAAAAATCTTTTCGTACAGTTCAAGCTTGCGCTTTAGGTTGCCCAATTCGAATTCCTAAACGTTAGGTTGAGTTAAGTGTTGGTAGCCTGCATCAGCGAGCGCTTTTTCCATGGTTTCAAGAACCTGTGCACTTATCTTTGAGCTTAGGATATCAGACTCAAGTTTTCCTTCTAATACAAGTTGCGAGAAGTGCTCGATTTGATACTCGAACCCATTACCTTGGACGGGGTGCTCGATGGTGAAGGTTTCTTGTTTGTACTCCACCGTTATATGGGCTGGGTTCCACCACTTCTCTTTAATCGTAATGGTGATATCTGGGCCCGTTAATCGCGCTGCGCGTGGCAGGTTTCTTACCGTCGAAGCCGATATTGTCGCGTTGATCTCTCCGGAGAACTGGAAGCACGAATCGGTATCTACATTTGAACCTTCATAGAGGCTCGACATTTCGACTTGAGGTATAGAAGGCGTAATCCCAAGAGTGCGACATAAATCGTAGAAGAACCACAGACCATACACTCCAACATCAAGTGTTGCTCCGCCGGCTAAATCCGGGTTGAAGATAAACAGGTTTGGGTCGTAGTCGTGCTCATTACCAAAGCTGGCTTCTATCGAATCAAGCTTAATCTGGTTGCTGGTTAAAAATGCTGTAAGCTCGCGATAAGCTGGGAACACGACGGTCTTCATCGCTTCTAGCAACATTACGCCATTTTGCTCTGCCAGAGCTTTCATTTCTAACCAATCACCAAGGTTGGTAAAGGCTGGTTTTTCTACCAATACGTGCTTGTTATGGCTGAGAAATAGCTTGGCTAGAGGTTTGTGATAAGGGTGAACCGTGGCAATGTACACCGCTTCAACATCGGGATCTTGAGCCATGGCTTCATAAGATCCATAAGCTTTATCGCAATCAAACTTATTAGCAAACAGAGCCGCTCTTGATTGGTCACGTGCTGACACCGCGTAGAGTTCGCCAAATGAGCAGTGCTCGGTGAGTGCGGTCGCAAAGCGGTTAGCGATGTTACCTAATCCAGCTATGCCCCATTTAATCTTGCGTTGCGTGTCACTCATCATTTACTCCAATCGTTGTTTTGTCTCAGTGTACTTAGAGACGCTACAAACAAATAGAGAACAGATCTTTCAATCTGTTCTCTATTTTTGTAATTCTAATCGAAGGGGCGGTTTTAGCTTTGTGTGGAGCGCTTCCAATCCGCTAGAGCTTGAATGTGCTTTGGTCCAATACCGCAGCAACCACCAACAATATTGGCACCAAGTTCGTGCCAGCGTTTTGCGTAAGCTAAGTAACCTTGGCCATCTAACTCGCGCATCTCTTGAAGCATGTCATTCGCTTCATGTTCACTGCTGATCGGCGCAAAGTTATTCGCATAGACACCGATTTCTAGATCTTGGCCTAACTCATCCATAACCTGTTTGGTATCGATAATCGCTTGATCCATTACTTCCGGTACTGAACAGTTAAACATGATGCCTGTCGCGTTAGACTGACAAACCAGTTTGACGGCTTCTTTTACGCTCTCACCAGAACGAATCGATGCAAAGTCGCCTTTGGTATCTTCTAAGCTAAAGGCGTAGTAACACGGTTTCGTTGATTGCTTCAGTACCGTATGAATGGATTCAAACTCTTGTATGCTGCATAGGGTTTCTACTAACCATAGGTCGATATTTGGTTCTTGTGCATCATAGAGGGTTTGAATGATAGATGCCGCTTGTTCGACTTTGAATAAGTCAGGTCGGTAGCTACCAAATGGTGGTGGGATAGAGCCTGCTACTTTGACCGCTTGAGGCGCTTGGTCAGCAACTGCTCTAGCTAATTCGCCAGATAGCGCTGCTAGCTCGAATCCTCTTTGTGCGAACAGTTCTTCACCCAAATGAAAAGGCACACACGCATAGCTGTTGGTAATTATGATTTCAGCGCCTGCATCGACAAAGTTTTGGTGCGCTTGGCTAACAAAATCCGGAGCTTCAATCAGCGCTTGAGCGCTCCAAAGAGGCTGCGAGAAGGGGGCGCCAATTTCTTTGAGTTCTCGGCCCATGCCGCCATCAAGTATGGTGAGTGTTTTCATATTCAATACTATCTAAAACAATTGCTGAAGTTCTGCCGTCACCATATCAGACAACCTTGCTTGACTAAAGCTGTCCAAGCACGAGGTTTTTAACTAAGCCGATACTGCATAGATAGGAATAATAAAATTTTGTACCTCTGGCGCTATGTTGTATTAGATTTGGGGGATATATTATTAATCTAGGGCTAGTGATTAATTCGAACTCACAAGTTGTAGAGGAAAGTGCGTTGAAGTTAACGAATAAACTTGTGCGTTACCCGCACATTGATGTTGATCGTGCGTTTGAAAAAGAAGATGAGCTATTGCAGCAGATTCAGGATGGTGAGATTGGGCAAGCCTTGATGTTGTGGCAAGCCAAAACGCCGACACTTGTTTTGCCTGCAGGTAAAAAGTGGCCAGTGACGTTGGAGTCTAGAAAGCAACTTGAGGCACAAGGTTGGCAACTCTCTTCGCGTAAAACGGGTGGTGCTCCCGTTCCCCAGTTACCGGGAGTCATTAACCTATCGCACATTTATCATTGGCCTTCCGACGAAGCGTATAATATTCAAAAAGCGTATCTACATCTGTGCAATGTCTTGACCCTGTTTTTTAAAGAGTTAGGCGTTGATGTCGATGTACACGCAACCCCGCGTTCTTATTGCGATGGTGACTATAACCTCAATATCAATAAGCAAAAAATAGTGGGTACTGCTCAGCGTGTTTTGTTGAAACACGGGGGCGGTCAAATCGTACTTTCGCAAGCTTGTATCCTATTAGATGTCGACTTAGATAACATCGTTGCACCAGTAAATTTTTATAATCAAATCTGCGGTAACCCAACCATTGTAGAGCCGCACGTTCATACGCTTTTATCTGAACATGTAACGCCCTTGCCCAACGTAGACTCACTCTTTCAGCAGTTAAGCCAAGCCTTTATTAAGCACGCATAGTGCGAGTCTACTTTAAACTCTATACGAACTAGTTGGGGCACGAAAAATTCCAAAACTATGTGTTGTTGAGAACGAATGGGTTGAAGTTGAGGGAGCGGAAACTTTATAATGTTACTTGTAACATAATAAAGAGTTCAAATAGTTATGACAGAACAGCACAAGAAAACTCGAACCACACTGCAAGATGTGGCAGACAAAGTAGGCGTCACTAAGATGACCGTCTCCCGTTACATGCGCAACCCCGATTCAGTTGCAGCCAAAACTCGCGAGAAAATTGCTGCGGTTATTGAAGAGATGGGATACATCGAAAACAAAGCGCCAGCGATGCTCTCTAAGTCGTCGAGTAAAGCGATCGGTATCTTACTTCCTTCTCTATCAAACCAAATCTTCGCGGCTTTTGTTCAAGGTATTGAAACCGTGACTAAAGAGAATGGCTATGAGACCTTACTCGCTCACTTTAGTTATGACGCAGTAGAAGAGGAAGAAAAAATTGCCTCGTTGCTCTCTTATCATGTTGATGGGCTGATACTCACCGAAAGTCACCACACACCTCGCACATTACAGATGATTAAGAACTCAGGGGTGTCTGTGGTTGAAACCATGGAATTGCCAAGTAACCCGATCGATATGGTTGTCGGCTTAGACCATATCGATGCTTCTTATCATGTTGTGAAGCGCATGATTGAAGCGGGAAAACGTTCTATTGCTTACTTCGGTGCGAGGCTTGATGCTCGAACACAATTGCGTTTGCAAGGGTATGATAAAGCGATGCGTGAGGCTGGATTAGAGCCTAAGCATGTTTTGACTGAACAGCACTCAAACTTCTCTTTAGCTGAAGATCTGCTTGATCGTGCTCTGGCTGATTACCCAGATCTTGATGGTGTTTTCTGCACCAATGATGATATCGCGATTGGTACTTTGCTTATCGCTCAGCAACGCGGGATAGAAGTGCCGAAACAGCTTGCTGTGGTTGGTTATAACGCGTTAGATATTGGACAAACCATTCGACCAAAATTGACTAGTGTGGATACTCCACGTTATGAGATGGGTAAGAAAAGCGCTGAGTTACTGCTTGCTCGATTGAAAGGTCAAAACATTTCGGAAACGATAGTGGATATGGGCTATCGCATTACCGATGGCGAGAGTGTGTAGTCAAGCCAAGCATATTAGCAATCGAAAAGGGGACACTAGGATGTCCCCTTTACTTTTGAATTTACGTGAGAACGCGTTTAAACGATAAAGCTTGCACCTTGATCGGCACTTGAAACACTTTGGCGCATGACGCTGAATAAGTTTCGCCCCAGAGTTTGTTCTTCTGCTTTAACCTCAAACTTCTGAGCTTGGCGAGCCTGCATATCGCTGAGGTCATTGAGTTCGCCATTCGTGCAATCTAGGCGCAAGATATCCCCGTCCCTGACAAGTCCAATTGCTCCACCTCGAATGGCCTCCGGCGAGACATGAATCGCAGATGGTATTTTCCCAGAGGCACCAGAGAGGCGACCATCAGTAACCAGAGCGACTTTAAACCCCTGTTTTTGTATGTTGCCAAGAATAGGCATGAGCTTATGCAGTTCCGGCATCCCGTTTGCTGCAGGTCCATTGTTTATCACTACAACAATACAGTCTTTATTGAGTTCGCCTCGCTGATAGGCGGCTTCCACCTTATGTTGACAGTCGAAAACCACAGCTGGAGCTTCTATTACACGCTGTTCTTCGGCGACAGCTGAGACTTTAATGACTGCATTGCCTAGGTTTCCAGAAAGCACTCGTGTCCCACCTGTTGCTTGAAAGACGTGTTCCGGCCCCGCGATGACGTCGTGGTCTGCTGATTGTTCACACGTTCGCCAAATCAGCCGTCCATCTTCAATCTCAGGAATTGTCATTTGTTCTTCAAACGATCCAAAGGTTGGTGTGACATCACGATGCAGCAGGTTGTCTTGGTTCAGACGATGTAACAATGCTGGAACTCCGCCTGCCGCTTGGAATGCATTCATGTCAGCTGGACCATTTGGATAAACTCTGGCAAGTAAAGGAACGACTTCGGATAAATCGCTGATGTCTTGCCAAGTGAGAATAAACCCAGCAGCACGCGCGACCGCGACCATGTGAATGCTGTGGTTAGTGCTGCCACCTGAGGCGAGTAGAGCAACAATGCCATTGATTAAGCTTTTAGCAGTAAAGACTTCAGAGAGCGGGCGGAAATTTGAAGCTTGTGGTGTCATTGAAGCAATTTCAATGGCGGCATGCTGAGTGAGTGATGCGCGCAATTCAGAGTCAGGGTGAATAAACGCTGAGCCTGGTAGCATCAAGCCCATTGCTTCGAATACGAGCTGATTAGTGTTCGCGGTGCCGTAAAATGTACATGTACCAGCGGAGTGGTAAGCGTTGCATTCCATATCAAGTAGAGCGCTTTTTCCTACTTTACCTGCGGCATACTCTTGGCGTACGTTTACTTTCTCTTCATTGCTAATCCCGGTTGCCATTAATCCTGCTGGAACAAAAGCAGTTGGCAAGTGTGCAAAGGAGAGTGCTCCCATTAACTGCCCTGGGGCGATTTTATCGCAGATTCCGAGTAATAGTGTGGAATCAAAAACGTTATGGCTGAGCGACATAGCCGTGGACTGAGCAATTAAGTCTCTTGAAAACAAAGACATATCCATGCCTGGTTGCCCTTGAGTTACTCCATCACACATTGCTGGTACACAACCCGCTACTTGAGATGTATGGCCGAACTTAGCTAACGCCTTTTTGATCTGATCAGGATAGTGCTGATAGGGCTGGTGGGCGCTTAACATATCGTTGTAAGAGTTGATTAACGCCACATTAGATTTAGTCAGATCTAAGATGGCTCTTTTCTCATCGGAACAAGAAGCGGCGACAGCATGAGCCAAGTTGCCACAAGAGAGCCCTTTCCCTCCTTTTCCTGCTGAGGCTTGTTGCTGAGTTCGGCTTAAAAATTCTTGACGAGTCGCCGTACTGCGATCGAGCAATCGCTGAGTAACCGCTTGGATCATTGGGTGGATCATACAACGGCCTCATCGGTCATAGAGAGAACAATTGCCGCACAATCAACAACCTTGTCAATATCGCTATTAATGCTAATAACGACGGTATCGGCTTCATTATCCGGTCTTTCTAACGCTTCAAACTGGCTTTTAATCATGTTCTCTTTCATGAAGTGGCCTTGACGTTGGCGCATGCGCTGCAAGATTAGGTCAATATCTCCATCGAGAAACAGGAAGGTAATGTTCTTGTTTCCCTCTCGAATTTGGTCACGGTATTTTTTCTTCAAGGCCGAGCACACGATAATGCCGTGTTCATTTTTGCTTTCTAAGCTATAAGCAGCATCACGTACACGCTCTAACCACGGGGTGCGATCATCATCGTTTAGAGGTTGCCCTGATGCCATTTTTTGAATATTTGCTCGAGGATGTAGGTCGTCACCATCAATAAACTTACGTCCAAGCCTTCTTGCTAACTGCTCGCCTACTGTGCTCTTCCCACAAGCACTGACTCCCATGACGATGACACTACTACCAGTCATAACTCAATCCTCTTTACAAATTTGCGCGTGATCTCAATTTTGAACATCGCTTGAAAATATGGCTTTATCTTATAAGTGTTATCGGTAACATGTTACCGGTAACTTAAGGAAGTGTGATGAAGGACACAAAACAACATTTCACAACAATTGTGGTTGTTTTTGCACCGCATTGACTCAGAAATGGTCACATCTCACTATATTTCGCGTTTAAAAAATCACTGAAAAGAGATCTTTGGGGGATAAAATGGCCAACGATTACCGCGCAATTGCGAAATCTGTTGTTGAGCATCTTGGGGGCAAAACAAACGTTGCAGCCCTGACACACTGTATGACTCGACTACGATTCGTTTTACACAGCCAAGATGGCGTCGATATCAACAAATTGAAAGCACTGAAAGGTGTGATGGGTGTTGTTGATAATGGTGACAAAGTACAAGTTATCATTGGTAACGAGGTATCGTATGCATACAAGGAAGTGATGGCGCTTTGCGATCTATCAGATGCTGTTGAGTCAGAAGCTCCTGCAAAAAAAGAGAAACTAACGGCTAAATCAATTGGTGCGAAAATGTTAGACGCACTGGTTGGCACTATGTCGCCTCTTATCCCCGCAATCATTGGCGGATCAATGGTTAAACTTCTAGCCATGGTGCTAGAGATGCTAGGTTGGGTTGAGCCTAACGCACCTACGTTAATTATTCTGAAAGCTATCGGTGACGGTGCCTTCTTCTTCCTACCTGTTATGGTTGCCGCTTCAGCATCGATCAAATTCAAGACCAACATGTCTCTTTCCATTGCGATTGCTGGTGTCTTGATTCATCCAAATTTTATGGAATTGATGGCGCAAGCAGCAGAAGGCAAGCACGTTGATTTCTTCGGTATTCCAATTACTTCAGTTAAGTACACCTACACAGTTATTCCTGTGTTAGTCATGACTTGGGTACTGTCTTACATCGAGCGTTGGGTGGATAGCATCACGCCAGCGGTAACCAAAAACTTCCTCAAACCAATGTTGATCGTATTGATTGCAGCGCCAATTGCGATTGTATTGATTGGTCCATTTGGTATTTGGGTAGGTACGGCACTTTCAGCGCTTGTTTACACAATTCATGACACATTAGGTTGGTTGTCGGTTGCAATCATGGGCGCGCTTTGGCCGTTACTAGTGTTGACTGGTATGCACCGTGTGTTTACGCCAACCATAATCCAAACTATTGCTGAAACTGGTCGTGAAGGCATGGTTATGCCATCAGAGATCGGTGCCAATATCGGTATGGGTGGCGCGTGTCTTGCTGTTGCTTACAAAACTAAGAACAGCGCGCTGAAACAAACTTCCTTGGCTGCTGGTGCTTCCGCTATTTTCGCGGGTATCTCTGAGCCAGCATTGTACGGTGTGCTTGTTCGTCTGAAACGCCCTCTGATCGCAACAATGATTACTGGTTTTATCGTAGGTGCGTTAGCGGGCATGGGTGGCCTTGCGAGTCACTCAATGGCGGCGCCAAGCTTGTTTACTAGCGTGCAGTTTTTTGACGTGAATGACCCTATGAGCATCGTTTGGGTGTTTGGGCTTATCGCATTGTCTATCGTGCTGTCATTCGTCCTAACTCTAGTTCTAGGCTTTGAAGATATTCCTGAAGACGACGCCAATGAAAAAACAAATACGGAATCAGCAAAGAAAGAAGCTGATAAAGCAGAAGAGAAGGTCACAGTGGTATCTGCTTCTTAACTGATATTGATTTTATTTATTCAGTCACCTTACCTCATCGTAAGGTGACTTTTATTGTTTCCGAGGTATTCGATGTCAAATATTCAATTTCCTGACGATTTTTTATGGGGCGGTGCAATTGCTGCAAACCAGTCTGAAGGCGCGCACTTAGCGGGTGGTAAAGGCCTAACAACCGTAGATATGATTCCTTACGGTGAGAACCGCATGCCAATCAAACTTGGTCAGGTTGATAAGGTGACGCTCAGCGAAGACGAGTTCTACCCAAGCCATAACGCGATAGACTTTTATCATCGTTACAAAGAAGACATCGCCTTGCTGGCAGAGATGGGATTTAAAGTGTTCCGCGTATCCATCGCTTGGAGCCGAATTTTTCCAAAGGGTGATGAGCTAGAGCCGAACCAAGCTGGTTTAGATTTTTACCGTGATGTTTTTGAAGAGTGTAAGAAATACGGCATTGAGCCACTCGTTACCTTGTGTCATTTCGATGTGCCAATGCACTTAGTTAATGAGTATGGCTCGTGGCGTAATCGTAAGATGATTGAGTTCTTTAGCCGTTACGCGAGAACCTGTTTTGAGAACTACAAAGGTTTGGTGAAGTATTGGCTAACCTTTAATGAGATTAATATTCTGCTGGCAAGCCCGTTTTCGGGGGCTGGATTGTTGTTCCAAGAAGGCGAAAATCACGATCAAGTGAAATACCAAGCCGCTCACCATGAGCTAGTGGCGAGTGCTTTAGTGACTAAAATTGCCCATGAAGTGGACGAGCAGAACCAAGTGGGTTGCATGTTAGCGGGCGGTAACTTCTACCCATACTCTTGCAAGCCTGAAGACGTACTCATGGCGATGGAAAAAGACCGTGAGAACCTATTCTTTATCGATGTTCAATCGCGTGGTTACTACCCATCTTATGCTCAAAAGGTATTTGATAACAAAGGTGTGGTACTAGAGACACAAGAAGAAGATTTCGAGATCTTGAAAAATACTGTCGATTTCATCTCTTTCAGTTACTACGCTTCACGTTGCGCTTCTGCTGACATGGATGCAGGGAATACGAGTGCAGCGAACGTTGTTAAGTCAATCAAAAACCCTCATCTACCAGCCAGTGACTGGGGGTGGGTGATCGATCCTACTGGTCTTCGTATCACGATGAATACCCTATACGATCGTTACCAGAAACCACTTTTCTTAGTTGAGAACGGCTTAGGCGCTCGTGACATCTTGGATGACAAGGGTGAAGTAAACGATGACTACCGTATCGATTATCTTCGTCAGCACATTGTTGCGATGCACGAAGCGATGGAAGATGGTGTTCCACTGATGGGGTACACACCTTGGGGTTGTATTGATTTGGTTGCAGCGTCGACAGGGGAAATGAGTAAGCGTTACGGTTTCATTTATGTAGATAGAGACAACCTAGGCAATGGAACTCTGAATCGAATTCCGAAAAAGTCGTTCCATTGGTACAAAAAAGTCATTGCGAGCAATGGCAGTGATTTAGCGTAATCTTCCAGTTCAAAATAAGAGAAACGAACAATGAAAACTATTGAACAGCGACTCAGAGACACTCGGATTGTTCCTGTTATCGCTATTAACGATGTTGCCCAAGCGGTTCCTCTTGCCAAAGTGTTGGTAGAGAATGGCCTACCTTGCGCAGAAGTAACGTATCGTACAGACGCGGCAGCAGAGTCTATTCGTTTGATGCGAGAAGCCTACCCTGAGTTACTGATTGGCGCTGGTACAGTACTAACGACAGAGCAGGTGGATATTGCGATTGATGCGGGTGTTGATTTTATTGTGAGTCCTGGCTTAAACCCGACAACGGTAAAATACTGTCAGCAGCGTGGCGTTGCGATTGTACCGGGTGTCAACAATCCCAGCTTGGTTGAGCAAGCAATGGAAATGGGTCTTAAAACTCTTAAGTTCTTTCCTGCAGAGCCATCAGGTGGTGTTGCTATGTTGAAAGCACTTTCGGCAGTGTATCCAGTTAACTTTATGCCGACAGGTGGCGTGAGTCCTGCTAACGTAGATTCTTACTTAGCACTGAAATCAGTCGTTGCCTGCGGTGGTACTTGGATGGTTCCTACCGACAAAATGGATAAGGGCGATTGGGAAGGTATCGCGGAGCTAGTTCGCGCAATTGGCTAAAAATATAAATGTGAGAACAAAGGGCCGGTTGATACCGGCCTTTTTATTTCCCCTAAGTTTGTTCTCTGTATAGATAGACGGAATATCTAGAAAAAGTTAGTTAACTTAGTGGTTAAGCAGAATGTGTCACCTTTAGTTTCGCTTGTAACAGCTGCTCGATAACTTCCACCAGTTTACGGTTTTTAGTGGGATCAAGCGCATCGTTGTGAGGGTCCTTGAATAATCCAGAGTCATTATCGAAGTATCGCCCTGAGGCATCGGCAAATTCATCGCTGAGCGCTGCACGGCAAAGGATGTCTGCGCCAATTGCAAGATCATTACCATCAACGCCATAAGCATCTTTGACCAGCTTGCTCCCCAAGAAAGAGGCTGGGTTTACTGGAATAACCGCGAGGCCGTTAGTTGCTGGGCTATTTGCTAAGGCATTCGCCAAATCAATCGACCACATCGTGAGTGCGAGTTTACTTTGTGCGTAAACGGGGCCATCCAATTCTCCTGCATTTGGGCTGATAAGGGCATTTAAATCTACGGGTGATTGAGCTGCTGAAGATAGGTTGACGATACGGCCGTGCGTATCAAAAAGAGGGAGCAGCTTTTGTGTTAGTAGATAAGGCGCAATCGTGTTAACCACAAAACGCACATCAAGGTTGTCTGGAGTTGTGACTTCCGACACCTTATACACGCCTGCGTTGTTGATAAGAACGTCGAGTCGCTGGTGGTAAGCCATTATCTGAGTTGCGAGCGCTTCGACTTCTGAGAGTGTTGATAGGTCTGCAACATAACTTTCAATGACTGCTGTCTTAGAAAGTCGAGATAGAGCTGCGGCAACTTTGTTGATCTTGGCAGGGCTTCGACCATGAATCAGAATGTGGTGTCCCTGCTGAGCGAGCATTTTTGCGGTCTCTAAACCAATGCCATCTGTGGCTCCTGTGATCAGAATTGTTTTCTGCATATCTTTCCCTTGATATCGATTCCGAAGCACTTTTATAACAAAGTTTAATTGCGCAAAGTTTCTAATACCTCACAGGATAGAGAGAAGGCATGTGTTCGTTATTGAGAAAATCTTAATTTATGATGTGTAAAGTTTTGAGAAGGGAGTAAGCCTCAACCGTCGAAATTGGTTGAGGCTTTGTCGTTAGTAGCCTGTGGCTATTTTAGCTTGGTCTGACGTTGTTATCGTTATATCGCTCCGGCTTGTGGTACTTAATAGCAAGTATTTAAAGTTACTATTAGAGCTATTCCCATTTAGAGCTCGTTACGATGAATAAATGGTACACCCAACACATATAGCAAAAAATAAAGTAAGCTTTATTTAACGTATCACGAACAGTGATGTGTTTTAGTTGTATTAAGGTATCGGTTCAGAATGAAACCTTGTCGTATGCTAAATACGGCCTCAAGCAAACATGGAGAGCTGCTGTGAGCGATATTGAAAAGCTAGACCTGAATCTACTAAGTGTGTTTTTAGAGGTGTACCGATTGAAGTCGATTACTTTGGCCTCCGAATCTCTTGGCATGACTCAACCTGGAGTGAGTGGCGCTTTGAAGCGTTTACAAGGTCAACTCGATACCGACCTCTTTATTCGCGAAGGGCGCGGGATCACGCCTACCAATGCGGCAGTGCAATTAGCGATTCGAGTGGAACCTGCCTTAGAAGGGATAACCAGCGCGGTCAGCACGCTAAAGCAGTTCGATAATCAGCAGCATCATGTGTTTCGAATTTTGGTTAACGAAATCGGTCTCAACAAACTTCAGCCTCTCGTTGAACGGGATAAGACCTTAGGCAATATCTCAATCGAATTTAACATGGTGCCGAACAACGAAGAGGAGTTGCTTCAAAGCTTGAGCATGCAGCAAGCGGATCTCGCGATCGATATTCATTACCCGCAAGTGAATGGCTATATGACAAAGCCAGTAATTGAAGATGAGCTAGTGCTTATAGCTCGAAAAGGTCACCCTAGAATCAATGGCTCGGTAACACAAGAGCAGTATTATGACGAAAAACACATTACGTTTCGGATGCGTCGAACTCGCCTATACACGGCAGAATACTTCACTAAAACGCCACTCAAGCAAAGGAAAGTGAGTGCAGAGTGTGATTCGATCATGACCATGTGTGTATTGGTAGCGGGATCGGATTGCGTAGGCAGTACGTCACGTGATTTTGCTAATCAATTTGCGGAGACCTTCCAGCTACAAGTATTGGAACAACCATTCGAAATTGTTCCGATGCAGCAATACATGATCTGGCATAAAAGAACCGACTTGAATTCTGCCCATCAGTGGTTAAGAGATAAGGTTCAGCAATACATGAAGAAGTCTGAAAACAGCTGAATCTGAAGATAGAACTATAAAAATGGCCTCTAAAATGAGGCCGCTTTTGTTCTTGATTGTTCCACTTTTATTGATAATCAAAGTGAAATTATGCCGAACTTAGCTTGCTCGTTGGCGACGTTTTTGGCGTGCATTTTTGAACATCTGCGTTGGAGATAAACCGGTCACCAGCATGGTACCAGTGATAACCAAGATAGAGCCAACCACAGTATTAATGCCAATAGCTTCACCTAAGAACAAGTTACCCCAAAGGATGCCAAAAACGGGAATTAGAAAGGTAACTGAAAGCGCTGAAGGCGCACCAAGCTCATTGATGAGATTGAAATAAAGCAGGTACGCTAACCCGGTACATACTGCACCTAATAAGATGACCGATGTGGTAATCGTGAGATCGGGTGCCTCTCTCATTGGCATGAAAAACACAAAGGGTAATACGATTAACACTGCTGCCCACATGCTGCCGTGGGCATTGTTGAAAGCTTCAACCTTAGGTGCTGTTTTGGTGTAGTTAGACGCGATACCGTAGCTAAATGCGGCCATCACGGCTGCAAAGATTGGAAGAATGGCTTCTTGGCCAATATTGAATGCATCCCAACCAACTAACACGCTAACCCCAGTAACACCAACACCTAGCCCAAGTAATACCTTGCTCTCAAGTGCAGTTTTGGTCCATATAGCTCCAATGATTGCCGCCCATATCGGTGCCGTGGAGTTCAGGATCGCGAGGGTTGAAGCATTCAGTGTTTGAGCCGCATAAGCGAAACACAAAAAAGGAAGCGCGGTGTTAAACAAACCGAGAATGAAAAAGTGTTTCGAGTGAGCATTAAATGAGAGCTTTCTCTTTAGATAAAATGAAACCAAAAGTAGGGTGATTGCCGCGCATAAAACTCGCGCTTCAATTAGGACCGCTGGGCCTAAAGGATTGGCCGCAATTCTCATGAAAAGGAATGAACCTCCCCATATGGCGGCTAGCATTATCAATTTAAAATAGCTCACAGTTTAAATCTCGATTGTGTAAAACACCGACTATGGAGCAAAGCTAACTATTACACAAACTGAGATAGCAATATTGCGCAGCGACTGGGCGAAATGTCACCGATAAAATAGGAATGCTAATGGTACTTTCTGTTCTGTTTATCCTTCCTTATTTGGCGAGTAATCTAGTGTCATACGTAAACATTAGGTGATAAAAATGAAGATTGAACATATCGCGATTTGGACCAAACAACTCGAAGTACTTAAACGATTTTATGAAGATTACTTTGGCGCGACATCTAACCAGAAATACCACAATCCAACCAAAGGCTTTTCGTCTTACTTCTTGTCTTTTGAGAGTGGTAGCCGCTTAGAGATCATGGAAATGGACTCGGTTCCTGAATCGAAAGATGACATCTATGATCAATTCACTGGCTTCATTCATATGGCTATTTCATTGGGTTCAGAGCAAGCAGTAGATGAGCTTACTCGCCGCTTGGTTGAAGAGGGGTATGAACGCTTAGATGGTCCAAGAAGAACCGGTGATGGCTATTATGAGAGCTGTGTACTCGATCCTGATGGTAATCGCTTGGAACTTACCGTTTAATGTAAGAACTCGATTGAATGACTTACGGATTTGAGGGGGCAATGATGAAGCGAATTTTGGCTTTTGTTTTTAGTCTGAGTTTGATGGGATGTACGTCCTCAGAGCTAGCACAGGTTGATGCACCAGAGACAACAATCGAACCATCTCAACCGATTGGCTACCTTGGCTTTAAAGAGCATCAAGTGTGGGCTATCAAATTTAATGATTGTACGGTTTACGATCTAATCGGAGCTCAACCGTATCAATGGTTTGACCGAACTTCTGCGTCTGTAAGTTGTTATACGTTTAAGCCAAGCGATGCTATTGCCCCTTTGCCTGTTTATTCGAGTGCAAGTTTTGAAAGTGAGCAGCTTACCTCAATTGAACGCTTTCAAGAGCTACAGGTGTCGGATTCTGGCTGGGGCCGCTTTCCTATTGTCTATGAGAAAAACGGCACTAATTGGCTAAGGGTAAAAGAAGGTTGGATTCATCTTACGCTCGCCGATCAGACGCTCGTCCAGTTCTATCCTGGAACTCAAGATCAGTCTGCTAAATCACAACACGATCAGTATTTTGAGCACCATTGATAAACGAATGATCAATGCCCCTCGTTAAATGGGGTTTGGGGCATAAATAGCTAATCAGTTAACAGTTAGCCTGAACAATAGACTGTTAGTGTTTCCGCTTCACTTTTATGATAAACGGTAGGATGGCACTGAATAAAATCACGCTCGCACCGATCAAAGCGAGTGAGTTTGGTAGCTCAGCAAACAACAGATAGCCTAGAACCATTGAGTAGATCATTTGTGAGTATTCGACATTCGACACCACGTTCGCTTCCCCCCATTTATAAGCTGTCACTCCAAACCACTGCCCGATAGAAGAGATAACGCCGACCAGAACTAATAAAGCCAGTTCAGACCATGTCGGCCATTGCCATTCAATGATCGCTGGGATTAACGCAACAGCGCCAACAAAGATGGCTTGGTAGGCCAATACAACGGTTTTCGATTCTACATTCGCCATTTTCCTTACACAGATAACCGCAATAGCAGCACCTAATGCCGCGACTAATCCTGTTCCAACATAGAACATAGATTCGCTTTCTAAGGAGGGTTGTACGACTAACATCACTCCAGTAAAGCCAATTAGGATCGTCGTCATGCGAGCCCAACCAACGTTTTCTTTCAGGAATAAACGAGAGATAACTGCCACGAACAACACTTTCAGAAATCCTAATGCGGTTGCATCGGCAAACGGAATATTACTGACGGTTAAGAAGCTGAAGTAGAGTGCGATGAACGCTCCTGTGACACGCCATACATGCATCGACACCATTTTAGGGTGGAGCATTGGATCGATGTTGCTGATTATCGATGGCATTAATAAGGTCACAAAAACCAGTTGGCGAAATAGCAAGATCTGGAAAATATCAATGCTCTGGCTCAACTCGCGGACAATAACGCCGACTAATATGAACAGCGCATTTGAGATAAGCGCCAGTGCAATTCCTTTTGCTGGGTCGGACAGTCCGTCGAAAAATGAAAGCAGCGGACGAGGTACTGCGAAGGAACGATGAATAGACATAACACACCTCTTGATGAATGGGTGCTGAGCATAAAGCCTACACTGGTAGACGGGTCAAATAAGTTATCAAGAAAACTCTGAGGAGTAACGGATAGGAATTAATGAATCTTTCATAAATTTAATTAATAGGAATGAGGTAAAACCATATAGATTATTTTTATCACGATAAACGAAAGTTTATTTTATAACTTAATGATGAAAATTAAATTTTGACAAATTTAACGAGACCTGAAGTTTACTCGATAATAAGCAAAGTGATGATTATATCCTCTTTATTTATATGGTTAACTTTCTATGAATATATTCTAAATTATAAAAAACGTTCTAAAATCATTGATATTGTTAACATTAAGTGTGGGTATTGATGCGAGTGACAACAAATAAACATGCCGAATTTTATAAAAACTAATCCTTCTTTGTTGTGGAGGTGAGTGATTACTTGAATATTGTTGAACTATTAACATTAAGGTCAATGTAACTTATTGTTTTATATTTGGATGGTTTGTAAGTTTGTTTTATGTCCTAGTTTGGCTTTTCAATATTTAGAAATTTTACATTGCTAAGGTGATTAATTAACTTGGCGCTGTCCGTTTAATCAATTAAATGGGTTGTAAGTAATGGTTATCGGAATGGTCAATGGCGTTTACAAATTTGATGATGTGAACATTAAATAAGGCAAAGACCTTAAGATGATTTAATTATCAAAAAACTGTCATATCTAAAGATAACTGTGCTTTTTATTTAATTTCTTAACGAATAATGTTGAGGGTCAATACTATGAAGTTATCGATGAAGAAGTCATTGTTATTAGCAATGTCGGCGTGTGTTTTTTCTAATGTAAGTGTTGCTGCCATTAATGGTGATTATCATGTGGTCGACGATGATCTGACGGCTGATCATAATGAAAGCAATGGTGTACCAATGCCTTTTTATGCTAACGGAAGAATGCAGTCAAAACTCAGCGTTTCTGTTTCTTTTGCGGATAGCTACGGCAGACCAGTGACCGTATCTAAGAGTGACTTAGAGGGGGCGATATCTTTTTACCTAAAGAATAGTGGGCTGGAGTTAGGCAAAGATAAAGACTGCAGTTACGGAAGAGGTTGTTGGGGATACACGTTGAATCCAAATGACTACTCTCACCAAATGGGTAGCAGTTACGGTTACTCGAAAACCCTTCCTACGTCTCGTGTTTCAGCAAGTGATACTAAATTAACCGCTTGGGTGTATAGCAACGAAGTCGCTCAATATCGTGAAGTGTGTATGAAGGTTAAGTTCGATGCCGGAAGCCAGTATGACAACAATTACTACGATAGCTGTGCCTTCCCGAATGAAAGCACTGCGTTCTACCAAAGCGTGCAGCCTAAGTCTTACAGCGCTGCTGATTTTTCTGAGCTTGGAGAGGGTGAGTTGGTGTGGGAAGAAGCCAACGCCGACGGGTTCTATTTTGATAAAGCAGAGATGCGTAACTTTTATGTGACGCCGAAAGATACGTCCGTTCAACTGGTTCAGGTTGCTATGGATAACTTTGACGAGTCGGATAGCGATAAAGTGTTCCTAAACGATGAATGGTTGGGCTGCTACTCAGATTGCCCAGATGATAATCGCTCTGTGAAAGGTTATATA
Source organism: Vibrio sp. 99K-1 (assembly GCF_013114585.1). Taxonomy (NCBI): domain Bacteria; kingdom Pseudomonadati; phylum Pseudomonadota; class Gammaproteobacteria; order Vibrionales; family Vibrionaceae; genus Vibrio; species Vibrio sp. 99K-1. The sequence goes on along the minus strand of NZ_VTXF01000004.1, from coordinate 9,506 downwards.
TTTGTTCCAGGTTCAGAGCGCAATGTCTCTGACGAGTATGTTTGGAATAGTGCTGCTGGTGAAGGCAGAACTGCTGTGTGGCGTGTTAACCAACAGCTGAGATCAGTGACTCTTAGCAAGCTGTTATATTCGAATAACGCAACATCAAACAACGATTCGCAAAAGGAGTACCGATTTACTGTATTTGACCAGTACGGTAACAAGGGACCATTGAAGCTTACTTATCCTCAAAGTGAATTTACTGGTGGTGGTCAGAAATGGGATTACACCCGTTGGACCCTAGTTAGCCAATAACATTCGAACAAAACAGAGTTAGCTCAACCATTTGGGCTAACTCATTCACTTTAGGGGAAATTTATGTCTAATTGGACTTCAAATGCTTTTAACTTTGATAGCTTTTGTTCGGGCGGCGTAGACCAAAGAACCAGAAGCTACTCATACCAAATTTTACTTGGCTCTCTTATTGGTAACTGGCTCAAGGGACCAAACCTCGACATCTCCATTCAATTCTCTCCTTACTCAGCCGACAACCTTGGTTTTGGTAAAGGCTGGAAGTTGAATCTCCCGAGATACGATATTGAAAACAAACAACTCTACCTGGCCAATGGACAATCCTATCGCGCCGAATTAAATGCCAATCTAGAAATGAGTATTCGCTACAAAAAGCTGCTCGATTTTTCGGTATCGTCTAGTGCGAATGGTTACGAAATTACTTATAAAAATGGCCGTACTGATATTCTAGATAAAGATGGCAATATCATTAAGGTAGTTCAAAGCAATGGACATGCTCTCTACTTTTCTTGGCTCAATATTGGCGGCAAGAAGCGCTTGGACAAAGTTTGGGACGACAGAACAGATAAGCAAACAGCACTGCTGTGGGTTGAATATGTGAGCGCAGGGCGCATAAACATTTTTACCAATATTGGCAGCACCCATGAAGCCTTTTTTAGTCTTACGTTAAACAACAGTAAGCTGGTTCAATGCAATTTACCCGAGCGTGCGGGGAGCTATGGCTTTGGCTATCAAGATATTGGTTCGTACACGTTAATTGATGAAGTGGTCCATCCTTGCGGTTTGACTGAAAGGCTAAGATACCGAGCCGATGGTATTCGAATTAATTCGATGACCTATCTACCTGCGGTGACTGCTCATGATGTGCTGACTCTCAACTCTCCTATCATTACGACAACCTATGACAGCATTGGTACCGATAGTCGTAATTTTATGGGGTACGGATCGCCTGGTGGCGAGTTGAGCGAAGGGCTTGATAATTTGCTGGAGCGCGGCAGAGAGTACAGCTATCGCGTACAAAAAATTGAAAATGGCTCTATTGTCACTGCTCAAACCTACAACCAATTCCACTTACTTGTTGAAGAAGCTCGACACGTCGATGGCAACCTTGTTCATTTGAAAAGGTTGGACTATCCCGCCCTTGATAATCAAGAGTTTTCCGCTCAACCCGCTCAGTACTCATTGATCAGTAAAGAGGAGCAGATCTGGTTTTCTGGATCGGATAGCCAAGCTCAAAATAGATTCTGGGACTTTGATGAATACGGCAACATGCTTAGATTTGTCGACGAGAATAGTATTACGGAACACTATGAATACTATGCTAAAAATGGTGAGACGGGCTGTCCGGCATCACCAACTGGCATGGTGAATTTCGTCAAGTCTCGCACGTTAGACAATGGCTCAGAACAAAGAGTGATCGCATACCAGTATGCTTCTCTAGAGGGTTTAAATGGTCAGCGAGACGTGGTGCTGAGCTTAGAAGAAGATACGCAACGCTACCAAACTCATTATGCCTATCAAACTGATACGCGTGATACCTATTCATTTAGTCGACTGGCTTCGGTGCAAAATGACATCCTTCATCCTAATGGTGTCTATTCTGCCACTTCGCGCTATCAGTATGCACTGGATAATGATGTCCTTGAAGAACACGAAGAACTGACTTGTCATGATAATACGAAAACCAACCTTGTTGTCGGTCACTACCTTGATATTGGCGAGTTAGCGCGACATGTCGACTCGGATGGTGTCAGTTGTTCATTTGCGTATGACACGCTGCGAAGAACCACCGAAGAGCGTATTGAAGGAAGTGCATCCCGTTCGTACCAATACCTTGTTGATACAGGTTTGAGCCGACAAACTCTGTTGTTAACAGACTGCAAAGGTAATTTGTGTGAACAGAGTTGGGATGGTCAAGGGCGAGAATTAGAAGCCAAGGTTGGCAACTCAGTCGTATGGACAAAAATGTACGATGCGTTCGGCAGACTACAAAGTAAGAGTGCCTACGATGTACTGCCTGATCGTAATTCTAGATCGGCACCTGTGGTGCTGACCGAGAGCTATGAATACGATGACTGGGGGCAAGTTAAATCGACACTGCTTGCGAACGGAAAACGTCGCGTTGAATTTAACAACCTTGCATCGCGTAAGAAAACTCAGGGTATTGAAGGCTTAACCATGACGGTCAGCTCTCTGAACACTTGGGGTCTTGAAGACAAAAAAGAGCAGGGGATTCATAGCTGGGATTATGAGTATGATTCGTGGGGGAGACTGATCAAAGAAACCAACCCGCTTGCTCAATCTAAGCACTACCATTACGACCGATTTGATCGCGTGATTCGCATGACTCAAGCGAACGGTGTCGATCACGACATCACCTATGCTGAGCATACCGATCAGTCACAGGTTATAGACCTAAAGATTGGCGGGACAACGGTGGGGAAACGTGACATTGATGGCTTAGGGCGTCAGCGAACACTGCGACGCGGTGCGAGTACTCAAGCGGCGTTGAGTTGGTCCTACTCAGACAGCAGTAATATTCCTGAAACCGAAACTAGCTTGTCAGCGCCGGTGCGTAAGTTTACTCGCGATAGTCAGCTGGGTGTGTTGAGTGCGAAATCGTCTGATGGGCAGGTTGCTAACTATAGTCATGACCCAATATCCGGCTTGCAAACCGGGAGTCAAGATAATGAAGGCAATCAAAGTACCATTACCTATTCGTCGAAGGGGTTACCTGAAGTTGAGGTGAATGAAGGACAGATTCGTTACTACAGCTATTCGGATGGTGGGGTTATCGCTGCCATTGATGGCGACACGGATACTCGACAGTATGGTTATGATGAACTAGGACGCTTGGTGAAGCTGAGCTCAAACTCGACAACGGTTTATTACGAGTATGACGATTTTGATCGTGTGATTGTCGAAACCTTGGTGTCTGGAAATCAAACTCAAATCACCGAGCTTGAGTGGGATGAATACAGTCGAGAAGTGAACCGCGCTATTGCCTTGAACGACCATTATATCTTTGAGCAATCACAAGAATATAACGCGCTAGGTATGCTCGAATCTCGTACCAAAGAGTGTGCGACATTAGGCAACCTGACAGAAAGCTATACCTATGACGAGCTTGCTCAGCTTACTAAGGTTGAATTTTTTGGGGCGGGACCTTTGAGTGATTGGGGACAGCCAATGACTTCAATTGAATGGAGCTATGACGAGCTAGGTAACATGTTGACTCAGCGTACATTGACGGCTGAATCTGAAGATTTCGCTCGTTATTTTTACGAGTCGGATGACCCTTGTCGGTTGACCAGTATTACTCACTCTCATCCACAACTGGATAGCCAAATATCAATCGAGTACGACTTGAATGGCAATATGACTCAAGATGCGGACGGTCGCGTGCTCGAGTATGACAACTTCGACCGCCTACAACGCGTGTTTGCCGACAATACTGAATGGCTTTACCACTATGACAGTAATGACCGACTTTCGGCTCAGCAGTCGCCATCTGAATCTCGCCAATTTAGCTATCTATGGGGTGACCTCTCAGCAATAGAGGAAAACGGCACACTGACTCAGTATATCTATCACGAAGGGGTACCTATATGGTCAGAGACAGGCTCGGAGACGACCCTGTTAGCGACGGATCAAAATGGTTCTGTCGTTGCCTCTAATACTTCAGGAAAAACGGGCTCAACGTACCGTTACTCTCCATATGGACAACGTGAGCAAGCGGGGAATGCAAATGAAGAATAAAGACTCGGTATTTATTACCCCACTTAATCGCCGTCAGTTTCTGATTAAAATTGGTCAAACTGCTGCAGTGGCTGGTGGCATATCCTTGCTACCGACTTCAGTTCGTTTAGCGATGGCGCAGTCGATGGCAATCTCTCACTCAGACATTGGCTTCAATGGTGAGTGGCTGGACCCTGTGTTGCAAGGTTATCACTTAGGTCAAGGCTATCGCGTCTACCAGCCTAAGCTGATGCGCTTCAATGCCCCCGACAGTTTGGCGCCTTTTAATGAGGGTGTGCATAACGCTTATGTGTATTGTCACAATGATCCTATTAATTTCACTGACCCAAGTGGGCACCTGAACATCAGCAAGATCTTGTTTGGTGCTTTTGGTGTGCTTGCAGGGATAGTTGGCATTGCATTGGCCGCGCCTACTGGTGGCTCAAGTTTAGTATTAGCTGCGGGCATCATCGGCGGTATTGCAGGAATGACCAGCGGTGCATTACAAATTGCGTCTGGTGTGATTGATGATGGGGACATTTCCCGCAAACTCGATATAGCGACGATCCCATTCGATATTATTGGTGTAGTGAGTGGTGGATATTCGGCCTATAAATCGGTTCAGAATCTGCGTTGGGTAAGAGCAGGTGGTGCTTTGGAAGATGTCACACAGCCAGGCCTAGGTTCTCGCTTGATGAATAAAATCAGACCTTCCGGTGAGTATAATGTGGCATGGGCCAATAAAACGAACCCAGCAATGCGAATAGGGAGTTCTGAGGGGCAGGTGATTGCGACCAGAATGACTCAGGGCGGCAAGACAATGACGTACACGCCTCCTCCGATTCATGGCGGCTACACTAAGATCCTCCTTGGGCAAGTAAAGGTGAGTGCACGAGGTTATACCATCTATCAAGGCATAATGACGGCGCGCTCGATTGGCAGTTTGGGCTGGTCTACGGTGAAAACGATACCTGGGCGATTAGATCAGGAAAAGTCATCAGCGGATAATATGGTAACCGAAGGTCGAAGTGTTAATCCTGCAGCGAAGAAGACTCAAATGTACGCGCTCGAAGAGACCAGACAGCGTATAAAATATGGTAATGAGGTTCAACAAATGATCCGTCAATTGCCATTGTCGTAGTCTGACCGACTCTTTTCTTTAACAACGCAAAGCCAGCTCAACCCACGTAGAGCTGGCTTTTTTGCATTAGGTGTTGGCGTTTTTGAATGTTATTCATCGCTTAAGAGTGCTTTTTCAACCCCATATTGTGATCAAAAAAAGATCCAAAAAACTCTTGTTGAAACCGGTTTCAGGTTGTATCTTTGCTTTATTGAAATCGGTTTCAGAGCTGCAGTTGGCGTTCTAGTTCCGATCTTTTTCACGAATAACTTGTAGCGAGTAATGGTATGAACAACGAATTTCCGAACGATTTTTTATGGGGCGGTGCAGTAGCAGCGCATCAGTTAGAAGGCGGCTGGGATGCGAATGGTAAAGGTGTCAGTGTTGTTGATGTATTAACAGCGGGCGCTCATGGTGTACAACGTCGAATCACCGATGGCGTGATCGACCGCGAAAACTACCCCAACCAAGTTGCTGTGGATTTCTACCATCGCTATAAAGAAGACATTAAGTTATTCGCTGAGATGGGCTTTAAGTGCTTCCGCACCAGCATTGCGTGGACACGAATCTTCCCGAACGGCGATGAAGCTGAACCGTGTGAAGCGGGTTTGGCGTTTTACGATGACCTATTTGATGAGCTTCTGAAATACGATATTCAGCCAGTTGTGACACTGAGCCACTTTGAAATGCCTTACTATCTAGCTAAAGAATACGGTGGCTGGATGAACCGTAAAGTGATCGACTTCTTCGTTAAGTACTCAACCACAGTGATGGAGCGTTACCAGTATAAAGTGAAGTATTGGATGACGTTTAACGAGATCAACAACCAGATGAACACCTCGGCAGACATCTTCGGTTGGTTATGCTCTGGCGTGAAGTTCCCACAGTGCGAAAAGCCTCAAGAAGCCATGTACCAAGCGGTTCACCATCAGTTTGTTGCGAGTGCCTTGGTGGTGAAGAAAGGCCACGAGATCAACCCAGATCTTCAGATCGGTGCAATGTGTGCGATGGTGCCTTTCTATCCTCGCTCTTCAAAACCAGAAGATATCATGGTGGCGCAGCAAGCGATGCGCGATCGTTACTTCTTCTCAGATGTGATGGTTCGCGGTCATTACCCAAGCTACGCAAAACGTGACTGGGCTATTAAAGGCTTCAATATCGAAATGCAGCCTGAAGATGAACAAATCTTGAAAGAGGGTAAAGCGGATTACCTTGGCTTTAGCTATTACATGTCAAACACCTTGGACTCGTCTTCTCATCAATCGACAGAAGAAGCGATGGACGGTGGTCATGAAAACTCGGTAGAGAACCCATTTATCAAGTCGAGCGATTGGGGCTGGCCGATTGATCCAACAGGTTTGCGTTACTGTTTGGCGTCTCTTTATGAGCGCTATGAAGTGCCACTGTTTATCGTTGAGAATGGTTTTGGCGCGGTTGATACCATCGAAGAAGATGGCAGTATCAATGATGACTACCGTATTGCTTACCTTGGCGACCATATCAAAGAGATGAAAAAAGCCGTAGTGATCGATGGCGTTGACCTCATGGGTTATACCCCTTGGGGCTGTATCGATTTGGTGTCGTTCACCACCGGTGAGATGAAAAAGCGTTACGGTTTTATTTACGTAGACAAACACAACGATCAATCAGGCACACTTGAGCGTAAGCGCAAGAAGTCTTTTGAGTGGTACAAAGGCGTGATTGCATCTAACGGTGCCACTATTTAGAATGCCTCTTACTGCGTCGTTCTACGTAATATAAAGATACGCGCAATATGAACTAGCATTAAATTAGTCGGCTTATGTCGGCTAATTTTTTATATAAGGAAAAGAAGCAAATGGTCACAATGCTTGATGTCGCGAACCGCGCAGGGGTATCTAAGTCGACGGTTTCTCGTGTCTTAAACGGCAAGAATATCGTGCGCCCAGATGTGGTGAAAAAGGTATTTGATGCGATTCAAGAAACGGGCTATCGACCGAACTTATTAGCTCAGCAATTGGCGACCAAGAAGACCAATTTCATCGGCTTTGTGATCACCAATGAGCTGTTCAACGGTCCTTACTTCTCTTCTTTGATGTATCACGCGGCTTCTTACAGTGAAAAATCGAATCACCAATTGGTGATCACCGATGGCAAACACAGTGCTGAAGACGAAAGAAAGGCGATCAATTTCCTACTCGATATGAAATGCGCCGGCATCATCATTTATCCGCAATGTTTAACGGAAAGCGAAATCGCTCAGATCATCGAAAGCACGGATACACCGATTTTGGTGCTCAACCGGGAAATGCCTTCGAAGCCTGAGCATGCTATCACTACCGATCATTATCAAAGTGCTTGTTTGATGGTTGAACACATCATCGAGCAGGGGCATACAGAGATTGCGGTGATCCGCGGTAAAGCAGGGTCGTCGACCGATGAGCAACGTTATAAAGCCTATCAAGATGTGCTCACTCAGCATGGTATTGAGCTGAACGAGTCTAGTGTGGTTCAAGGCGATTGGACGATGGAGAGTGGTTACCGTGCCGCACAAGCTTTAGTAGAAAGCAAAGCAAGCTTCACTGCGATTCTGTCTGAAAACGATGACATGGCGATTGGTGCGATTAAGGCGTTAACGGAGCTAGGGTATTCATTACCTCAAGATATCTCTATCGTCGGTTTTGATAACAGCAAAGTGGGTGAGTTTTTAACACCAAGCTTAACCTCTGTGAGTGTCCCACTTGAGCAAATGACGCAAAAAGCGATTCTGCAAATCGTTGGAGATTCGGAACAATCAGGTGCCATCGACACTACTGGCAGTCTTGTAGTTCGAGATTCAGTTGCTCAGCGTACTTAAACGAAAATTACATTAATTTCATACTGGCCTTTGCTTAATAACAAAAACTTTTTATTGGTGCTATCTATGTGTTTCGTTTGTTGTACATGAATTTTAATGGGTCGTTCACTACAAATCGTGACAGGAAGCGCATCTCCGTAAGACTCTTAAAACCGCTCTTATTGTGAGAGGGAAAGATATGCGATATTGCGTTTTTTGGTCGATGTATTGACCATTACTGGGTAAGTAGTGTGGAAATAGGTAAATAACGTGAAAACAGAAAAACAGAAGATGTTGGCAGGTGAGCCTTACCTTGCTTGGGATGAAGAACTGTACGCAGAGCGGATCGAGTGTCGTAAGGTTCTTCAAAAGCTTAACAACAGTATTCCAGACAGTGACGAATGGCGCTATGCAATTGACACTCTAATTCCTGATTCTGAAGGCGCTTATTTAGAACCACCATTTCGCTGTGACTACGGCTCAAACATCAAACCGGGTAAGAACTTTTACGCCAACTTTAACTGTGTGATTTTGGATGTCGCGGAAGTAACTATTGGCGACAATGTGCTGTTCGCTCCGAATGTACAAGTGCTCACGGCAGGTCACCCATTGGATGTGAAGAGCCGTGTCGACGAAGGCGTTGAGTTCGGTACCCCAATTACCATTGGTGACAATGCTTGGATTGGTGCGGGCGTGATCATTTGCCCAGGTGTGAACATTGGTAAGAACAGTGTGATCGGTGCGGGTAGTGTGGTGACCAAAGATATTCCAGACAATGTGGTCGCAGTCGGTAATCCATGCCGAGTTTTGAAGCCAATTGATAATGAATAGTAGAACAACCAAATAGACAAAGCCCGAACTTAGATTCGGGCTTTGTTTTTTCTATTCTAGCTAGATGCTAGATGCTAGATGCTAGATGCAGCGACTTGCGGAGTCTGTTTCTTGTCTAGCAGACCACTGAATCGAGTTAATACAGTATCGAGTCAATGCGGTGTTCTATAAATCATCCTCGGTATCTAAGCGTATCTCTGCGTTTATCGATTTTATTCAGCCTAGGCTAAACCTTTGATTTACTGTTAGACGAAGTTAGTCTTGCTATTGATTATTACTGATATGTAATAATCATTCTCATAAATATGGGATTATCAAACTTGATGGTCACACCTATACTAGCCCCAACAAAACGAGAGTGCGATAACAAACAAGCTCAACGTTGACTGACTAATATAGGAAATATCACATGACTATCGAAATCAAACCTGGTCAAACTCATATCCAATCTAAAGCTATGGTTGCTTGGAAAGCTGGTGAGCCACTAAAGCGTGAAACGGTTGACGTTGAACTGCCAAAGGCTGGCGAAGTACTTGTTCGTATCGTTGCTACTGGTGTTTGTCACACTGACGCATTCACTCTTTCAGGTGACGATCCAGAAGGCATCTTCCCTTCTATCCTTGGTCACGAAGGTGGCGGTATCGTTGAAATGGTTGGCGAAGGCGTAACAAGCGTTGAAGTTGGCGACCACGTTATCCCACTTTACACAGC